>JBHHZP010000088.1:0-14470 GCA_046758085.1 Acidiferrobacterales bacterium | reverse complement strand
CATGAAGCTAACCAGTACTAATTGACCGTGAGGCTTGACCATATAACACCCAAAAAGCCTGGGTGTAGCTGTGATAACTCTAACGCCGAGGTCACTTTCCAAATTGCGGTCTTTCGGTGAATGATTAGGAGGTAACGAGTGGCAGAAAAGAAAATGCGGCGTCGATGCCCGCACGGCTCTGTGCATGCAGCTTCAACCTTACCGAAAGACTATGACCGGTTTGCCTGGCGGCCATAGCGAGTGGGAACCACCCGACTCCATTCCGAACTCGGAAGTGAAACTGCTCAGCGCCGATGATAGTGCGGGGTTTCCCCGTGCGAAAGTAGGTCACCGCCAGGCTCTTATCCCTGACCCCTGCACGACCCGTTGCAGGGGTTTTTCGTTTTGTGCTGGTGTATTAACCCCGAGGAGTGGCCCGGGATAATCATTTGTCGTGTAGTGATTGCAACTATTCGTGGTTTGCCTGCTACTTTCTATGAAAGATGAGGTTCGCTATGTTCGAACATGATCAGAAGATCGTTCAGCAACTGCTTTCCGAAAACCCCGATTTCAAACTCCTTTATGTCAAACATCAAGAGCTCAATGACAAAGTGGACAAAGCGGGTAGCGGTGTATTACCTCTGGACGATGTGACGCTGGAAAACATGAAGAAGGAACGGCTGTTGCTGATGGATAAGATGGCGTTATTAATCCATAAGCATAGGCGGGAAGGCGCCTGATCTCGATAGCCCAGCGTTCTAACCCTGGGCGCCATAGCTAATATTTTCGATTCGGGAAAGGAGCTGGATCTATGACAATAGCTTTCGGGTTGCAAAGATTCTTTGGTGATATTCGGTACCATCGGGAGCGCTATCGGCAATTTCTCGGGATAGCTTTTATCGTGCTTATCAGCTTTGCGGGTCAACCGCAGTTCCCAATATACTGGATCGGCGCGATGATGGTTGTCGCGGGCGTAGCAATTCGGCTTTGGGCATCGGGGCACGTCAAAAAAGACAAGGTCCTTGCTACTGATGGCCCCTACGCGTATGTTAGGCATCCGCTCTACGTCGGAAATCTAATACTGCTTTTCGGATTTTCCCTTGCATCCGGCTTATGGTGGAGTTTTCCTGTGTTGATCGTTTTTTTGCTGACGTTCTATCCACCGGCTATCCGGCAAGAAGATGAGAAGCTGCACCGCCTGTTCAAGGAGCAATGGGAAACATGGCACAAGGAAACACGTGCGCTTATCCCGGGGCTCCCGAAGAGCCGGAATCATGCATCTGGTAAGTGGTCATTCAAACAGAGTCTTCGCCGGAACGGCGAGCCGATCATCACTCTGCTCCTGCTTTCCTGTCTTTCTGTCATGTACTTCTGGAATGTGTATTGACGCCCAATGGCGGCAACGCTGCGCGGCCTAACAGATCTCGCTGAGAGCGAGCTCCTGCATTGGGTACAGGAGAGCGTCAAAACCAGTTCCAATATCTTTGGTCACGGTTATCAGGGCCACGTCTTTTTGTTCGAAGATGCCAAGGGTCATCGTTTAATCATTAAGGCGCCGACCGGCTCGATGTTGACACGTTTTGTGCACCGGACGATGTTGCGCAATGAGCATAAGGCGTATATCAAGCTTTCCGGGTTGCGCGGCACACCTCACTGTTATGGCCTGCTGGATGGAACCTACTTGGTGTTGAAGTATGTCGACGGACTACCCGTTCGGCGGGCCGAGATCAGGGATCAAACCTTGTTTTTTGACACATTGCTCGAAGTTATCAAGGATCTTCACAAGGCCGGGATTGCTCATGGCGATCTGAAAAAAAAGGATAATCTTCTCGTCGTCGATGGACGTACACCGTGTATCATCGACTTCGGAGTCGCTATCATCAAAAAGAACGGTTTTGCTCCCCTTAATCATTTCCTTTACAACCTTGGCAAGAAGTTCGATTTTAATGCATGGGCCAAGTTGAAGTACGATGGACGGTTCGAAAATATTTCTAAGGAAGACGAACACTACTATAATAGAACAGTCGCGGAGAAAGCTTCGCACTGGATTAAGCGGCAATACTTGAAAATCAAGAAAGGTCTTACTAGCCAGAAAAAGAAATTCTGGCATTACTAACCCATCCGGACAGTCTTCCACCAACAACACACGAGCAGGTGGCGCGAGTACCGTCTGGTTCTTCGGCTGCGTGCTTGCCACCGCTGACTAATAAGTTGCCTCGGATTTTGCGTAAGGCTTACTCTTTCATATCGTGGCGGGCCATGGGCCGGACTGCCTCGAGAGTGCTAACATCCCTGTATGCTTGCGTCGATTGTCGCCGTGATTGTCGGGCTTGTCGTGTTGGTGTGGGCAGCAGACCGCTTCGTGTTGGGCGCTGCGGCGACCGCACGCAACCTGGGAATGTCTCCGCTCATTATTGGACTCACCGTAGTTGCAATAGCAACGTCGGCGCCGGAGATATTTATTGCGGCAATGGCTGCTTGGCAAGGAAATATCGGCCTGGGTATCGGTAACGCAGTCGGTTCTAACATCGCGAACATAGGCATGATAATAGGTGTTACTGCACTGGTCAGACCATTGAGCGTGCACTCGGACACCTTGAGACGGGAATTGCCCGTCTTGCTCGTGATATCACTGGCGGTCTTGGTGTTCATGCTAGACGGCCACTTGGGCCGGATTGATGGCATTTTGTTGGTGCTAGCGCTGGCTGTGGTATTTTACTGGCTGGTCCACCTGGGCCTGCGCACACGCAAAACTGACCCCATGCAAGTCGAGCTTGAAGTGGAGATTCCCAAAACGATGCCGATGCGACATTCGCTGGCATGGTTGATCTTGGGATGTGTGTTGTTGCTGATTAGTTCTCGCGTATTGGTCTGGGGTGCGGTGAACATCGCCGTAGCTATGCATGTATCGGATCTTGTCATCGGATTGACCATTGTTGCCGTCGGCACCAGCTTGCCGGAATTGGCCGCGGGGGTGGCAAGCACCATTCGGGGAGAGTCCGATCTTGCTGTGGGGGCAATTATTGGTTCGAACATGTTTAACCTGTTGGCGGTGCTCGCGATGCCAGCGCTAATTCGACCGGGGGAATTTTCGCAGCTAGTGCTTACGCGTGACTTTCCCGTGATGATCGCACTCACAGTCGCGTTGTTCGCGATGGCGTACGGATTTCGCGGGTCAGGGGAGATCACCCGCGCCAAAGGGGGGGGCCTGTTGGTGAGCTTCGTTGCTTACCAATTGTATCTGTACTACAGTGTGTCAGCCGGGCAGAATGACATGGCGTTAACAGGATTTTGAGGCGCGGCAACCATTTTTGCCCGTTACGCGACCGGGGCTCGCACATGTGACCGTTCATCGGAATTGCTCATCGCCGGCAGCTTACGGGGATCGTTCCATGAAAATAACTCCGGATGCTTCGCAATGACCGGTCTCGCTGGTGTTTTGCTTAATAGCCACGTTATTACGAGTGTCGTGAAGGACTTAGGTGATTCGGTGCTAAAGTACGCACACGTGAAATTGGTACGTGATGGCTGAATGTATTAAGCACCCGCGGGTTGAACCAACGGCGGATTGAGACTATATAAAATAGGCCAGCGGAACTCTTAGCGGGGCAATCAGGCCGCGGTGTCGCTAGAGTCTCTTTAGGCCGAAAAGCATCAAGACACGATTCGGGGACACCACTCCTCCCAGAGACCAAAGGCTCTGGGTCCACGTGTCTTCAAACGGGCCAAACGACGGCAACCAATCGTTAGTTCTCGGGTCCAAGTAAACACTGGATACGGGGAGGCGAGAAACGACTCCGCCAATTTATGATGTAACGTATTGCGAGTTCGATATCGAGTATGTTCACCCAAACCACCCTATCCGGAGAGCTAAAGACCATCTCCGAATTACCGAGCACCGGCAGATTGGTTGACGGCGTAAGCCGTTTACGCTTGCTGAGCTACAACATACAAGGCGGAATGGCGAGCCGGGGTTACCGTCACTATCTCACACATAGCTGGAAACATGTGTTACCGGATCCACAACGACTGGACAATCTGGATCGTATCGCACACTTGATTCGAGAGTCTGATCTTGTGGGGCTGCAAGAAGTTGATGCCGGAAGCCTGCGCAGCGGATTCATTAATCAGACCGAGTACCTGGCGCGACGGGCGCACTTTCCACACTGGTATGATCAGACGAACCGCAACCTTGGTATGCTCGCGCAGCATAGCCTTGGACTTCTAAGTCGTGTACGCCCGAGCAAGATTGTCGAGCACAAACTACCGGGTATTATCCCGGGACGCGGGGCATTAAAGATCCAATTTGGTGACGATCAAAATGCGATGATTTTGTTTATCGTCCACTTCGCGCTTGGCAGGCGTGCACGCCTGCGTCAAATCGGCTACGTCAGCGAGTTGGTTAGCGATTACCGTCACGTTATTCTAATGGGTGACCTGAACTGTCGCTCTGACAGCAGGGAGATGCAATTTCTCCTGAAACGCACGGACCTGCGTGAACCCATTCACGGGCTGTTCACCTTTCCGAGTTGGCGGCCGTATCGCAACATTGACCATATTCTCGTGTCGCCGTCGCTGCAGGTGAAAAAGGTTCGAGCACTTAATTATCCATTCTCAGACCACCTGCCAATACAGATGGAAGTGTGTTTGCCTGAAGACTTGAAGTTGACACACCATTGGTCGACCGCACAGTGTGCCTGACGCAACTACGATGGCTGTTCAACCCATCAGCCGGCCGCAGATAAGAGCTGCCTTCTCCCGCTAGTATCATTAAAAGGCTCGGATCTCTCGGCTAGCGCGTATCGAACTTACCCATTTCCTCGAGGATTCCGAGCACAAGCTTCTCGCCTTGTGCTCCCATGTCGGCCAGTATCCGGAGAGCCTCGACGTTACCCTTGCTGGCTGCATCCACCCGATTTACCAGACCGGGTGCGGCGAAACATGAGTCCGCCTTCGTCTCGGCATCGGATAGAGTCGCGGGATTCTGCAAATCACACAGTATGCATTCCGCAATGAGGCGGTCTTCCTCGCCCAGCCTGGCGAGCGCGCTGGCTATAGGGCTTCTTTGACGTTACGCTTTGCAGAGATCAACGGGGCTCCCGCACGGGCGGTACCTCATATGTTCGCTTGATATTCCTGCTGTCGATGATGGATAAGGTCAACTAGCGGCAAATGGTCGGATTATTGCAGCGTGTCATTGACGCGCGAGTAACCGTGGACGGGAAAACGATGGGCGAAATCGGTCACGGCCTCGCCGTGCTCGTCGGCATAGAACGGAGCGATAATGAACAAAAAGCGGATCGGCTGCTGGATCGGCTGCTCGGCTATCGTGTTTTCGCGGACGAGACGGGTCGAATGAATCTGAGCTTGCATCAAACAAGAGGGGGGTTATTGTTAATTCCAAATTTCACCCTCGTGGCTGATACGAAAAAGGGCATGCGCGCTAGCTTTTTGCCGGCAGCCACGCCCGGAGACGGTCAACGCCTGTTTGATTACCTGGTTGGCCTGGCTCGGATGCGGCACCCTCGCGTGCAAAGCGGTGACTTCGGGGCCCATATGCAAGTTGCCCTGACAAACGATGGCCCGGTGACGTTCTGGTTACGCGTACCGTGAGCCGGCTGGACGGGCCGTATGTGGACGCGATTTGCAGGCGTGCGGCCGTCACCATAATATTTGATAGGCAAGCGGAACAAGGTTCGGTCGATGATGGCCGATGGCCGTGAGGGCCGCAATGACAGTTGGCGTCGGCGATAGCTCAAAGGCGGAAGCCAGCAGGTACGGCCTGCAACAGCGAGGCTGGTGCGCCTTCTGTCGTATGATGTTGCGCATCTTCTATCGCCGTCGCGAAGCACTGGGGATCGATAAAATTCCGGCCGAAGGCCCTGTGCTCCTTTGCGCAAATCACCCCAATGCGCTGGTTGACCCGCTTATTATTCAGGCGCTCTGCCCCCGCATTATTCATCCACTGGCACGCTCGGGACTATTCGACTACGCGCTGGCACGGCCATTCCTGAAAATTCTGCAGGCGGTGCCTATCTATCGCCGACAAGATGCGGGCGCAGCCACAAACCGCAATATCGAGTCATTCGCTCGTTGCTATGAGTTGTTGGCACGCGGTGAAGTGCTGTTGATTTTCCCGGAAGGCCAAAGCCATTCCGATTCCCGGCTGCGTACCATACGCACGGGAGCAGCCCGGCTCGCACTGGGAAGCATAGCGGTCACCGGTGTTGCACCTACGGTCTTGCCGGTAGGGCTCACTTTCGGCGACAAGGGCCGTTTCCGCAGCAGCGTTTTCCTAGCGGTTGGAGAGCCGGTCAAGCTAGTATCGGTCCCAGGTGAATCATCCGATGATGCAGTGCGTCGGATTACTCGACTGATAGAAAGTGGTTTGGGTGATGTTACATTGAATTCGGATTCGATCGAGGATGTTTATCTGTCGCGTCGACTCGAGCGTTTCTTCGCGCTACGGCGTGGCCGTCACCGGCGTGGCACCCTGGAGCAACGATTTCGTGCCCTGAAGAAGCTGATTGAATCACAGCGGATATTGCGCGCACGTGAGCCGGGTGAAGTCGATGCTCTCAGTCGCCGACTACGTCAGTTCGAGCGTCTTTGCGGCCATTTTCGTGTGCGCGACTATCAATTAACGGTAAATTACAGTCCCGCCATCGTCACGCGTTTCGTGTTACGCACTCTGCTAGGGTTGCTCCTCGGTGTACCGATTGCCATCTGGGGTGCGATTAACTCCGCGATCCCGCTTGTGTTGACAGGGTGGTTTGCATCGCATCTTGCCAAGGGCTCGCAGGAGTACGACACGGCAAGGATAGCGCTCGCGTTGGCTTCGTTCCTGGTATCGTGGGGGATCCAGATGGCCGCTGTGTTCTGGTTCTTTGGCGGTATAGCCGCGTCGCTGTATCTCGTAAGCCTTCCGCCTGCGACTGCCGCCGCTGTAATTGTGTATCGGGAAAAGGATCGGATTGTTGAAAATATAAAGGGTTTTTTACTTTTTCTGCGCAAGAGAGGTCTGCGCGATCACTTGCTCGCGCGTCGCGAAGAGTTAGAAAAGCAGCTTGCACGGATGGCGAGACTTATGAAACGCCAGTCCGACTGACTCTCATGTCATCCGCTCATCGCCGAGATCGCCAAGAAATCCCTGAAAAGCAACTTCCAACGCAAAGGCGTAAGCCGTAACCCGTAACCCGTGATCGATGAATCGTGATTGGCGATAAAGCGGTAGCGAGGGGTTAATTCTGTGAGGCGTAAACCGTGAGCGGTGAGGAGGCACAAGGACTGAGAACCGGGCACTATAACCTGTATTCCCTCCTCTTTCCGGCAGAAGGCTAGGGTGGGGGAGATCTCACTTACTCAAGTCGAGTGAGGGCGCAGCCGAAGCGCAGGCCGACGTGGCGCGGGGGTCGGCAGCGCTTAGAATTGCTTTCGTAACCACGAAAGTATATCGGCCTTGGCGGAAACGAGCCCCTTATACGTCAATGACTCGGTTGTCATGGACTCGATGGCCGATTCAAGTTTGATCAGCTTATCGGAGCTTGTTTTGCAACTACGACAATCGGTGATGTAGGTGCGGATCGTAAACAGCGCCGCCGAGACCTCAGGAAAACCCCAGATCGTCTGTCTTTCTACTCGCAAGAACAGTTTTGACTCGTCTTTGCGGAAGTGACGGCCTTGCCAATGCCCGAGGGGTATGCCTGGTGGCGGAACGGGATGGTGGTTTAGTCGCGCGTCGGTGCTCAGCCCCCAGGCAAAACGGACATACGGTCCTTTGTTAATCATGGCGTCAACGAGCGCTATAGCCTTGGCATTGATTTTGCCGAATCCCGGCACTGGCTCATGGATGCTGGCGAAGTCTTTGCCGATCTTGTGCTCTGCAGCCCAATGATTCGGATAGCACAGGTGAATCGCGCTGAGCCAGTTGCTGCCAGTCCGGCTGATTACAGCCACGTCTTCCTGAATTTGGCAGCATAGCGCATCGAGTGCCGACGCATACAAGGGAACAACGCGTTGATTTTCAAACTGGATATCGCTCAGTGTCATGCCGGCATCAAAAACCAGCCGCTCGTGGGTCAAGGCACAATAGAAATCAGTACGGCCCGCGACGTCATCTGTTAACGTGAACCACAATGGATATTCCCTGGCGAGACGGCGAGCAATGAAATCAGTGATCTTGCGCGCTACCGCGGAGGTGTAGTGGTGTAGGCAATAATATTTGGACAGGCGCTCACTTCGCGCCCTTAACTTAGCTGTACGATAACGGGCAAACTCGGTGTCGATTTGGAAGATTTTTTCATCAGCAGCAGCGTTACCAAAATCGGTACCAAAGGGGAAAAGACCGGGGTTGACCTCATAACGACCACTACATAGTGGGAAATAGCTAGCAGTTTGTGCGCTGGTCACGGTCATTGGCCTTTGAAGTATCGCTCGTCGTCAAAGGTGCTCACCCATTGTGGTCGATAGACAACCAGCAGCGTCATAGCCATGCCGTTCAATAGGGCTTCAGGCAGGCTTGTGAGGGGCACGAACGGCAAGTATTCGCGAAAGATATACTCAATCGGATAAATGCCTGCGGTGGTCACGATTGCAATTGCTGCAAAGCCGCTGATCGTGATAGCGGCACCGGCACCGGCGAAAGCTGTTAGAAAAAGGTAAACAAAGAAATGGCTGGGTAAGACGCGTTCAATGATCCGGTAAATGGCATAACTTGTCACCGCAGGTAGTGCCCCCACGAGAAGGGCATTCACGGCGTACGCTTGCCAGCCACTTTCTGTGCCTAGCGTGACCCCAAGCAGCGCCAAGCCTGCACACACCACGGCTAATTCCCAACCAAACATCAATGTCACGGTGGTGACACCGAGAAAGTGGATG
The DNA here is from genome assembly GCA_046758085.1 of Acidiferrobacterales bacterium. Taxonomy (GTDB): domain Bacteria; phylum Pseudomonadota; class Gammaproteobacteria; order Acidiferrobacterales; family SPGG2; genus VRUB01. The sequence goes on along the minus strand of JBHHZP010000088.1, from coordinate 5,614 downwards.
CCTGGCCGGTCCGCGAACGTCGCACTGATGCGCCACAACACCATCAAGACTATAACAGCGCCGAGATATACATTGAGAAGATTTTCGAGCCGCAACCGTTGCCACGGTGCGCGATACAGCGCTGCAACCAGTACCGACGCATAGACGCCATCCGCCAGCAGGAACCAGCTCTGCGGGAGTAAACCATCGGGAATATGCATGCCTCGGTCCTGGAAAGCGTCGTAATTATTGCTGAGCCCTCGTCCTTTGCGGCCACGGCAGAAGTTGCACCCGCAAAGACAACAGTCAACGTTGATTTCACTGAAATTGCAGGTCTGTACGTCTGACCCGCCGATGCTGTGGCGTATTCTACAACAACGGTGTGCATGGACGTCATGGCCCACTGCGATTGCAAGCACATTCGTTGGACTAAGTATTGAAAACGGGTGCGGGGGGCAGACGGGACACAGCCGCCCTTGATGGTGTGTGTATCCAGGGGGCCATGGTGCGGCTTGCGGCGGGCAGTTTTACATGGCCACCGGTACCGTCGCCGCGCGGTTTACGCCAGAAATGAGCTGAAAAACTCTTGCAGCACATCTGTGTGCCGCTCTGGCCAGATTGCTGGGCGCAGTTTATGAGTAATCTGCTAGATTTATCTAATGGCACGGTAAATCCGCGACTGTGGGTGCGGGCCCGGTCGAGCGCAGTACGGCGAGAAGGCGAGATTGCACGTGCATTGTTCCCGCTTTTAGGGAAAAAATCCATTGGCACAACAAGATAAGACCGATATGTCAGCTACCGCCGGTGACACTACGGCACTACTAAAGTGCCTGCGTACACCCCTGGTTCGGCTGTTGGACGCGATAGATCCGTCGGATGAGTTCGCGCCGCGATTCGAAGCCATCAAGGAGCAACTCGCTGTCGAATTGCAGATGGACAGGTTGCTCGCTGCGCTGTGCGACATAGTCGATGTCTTGATCGAGATGTGGCAGCAGATACACGAGGAGCGTCAGGAATGGGACGTGTTTCTGAGCCAGCTTGATGTACGGTTTCAGGACCTCAACAAATCGCTGGAGGGCACAGAACAACAGACGATGTCCGCCTACTACGATGGGCGCAAGGCAGAATCCGCCTTGGAACGTCAGGTGGAAGATATGCAGGCCCGTCTCCATCAATCATCCAATGCCGAGCAGATGAAGGCCTATCTCCACCAGCGGGTGTCGGTTATGCGCGCCCAGCTTGAGGACAGTCAGGGCAAAGGGGCCCAACTCTTTGCGTCCCTGCAAGGGCAGCTGAACACCCTGACAACCACGATTCGTCAGATGGAGGAAGAATCCAACGAGTTACGCCGGCGCTACGAGCAGGGCGAGCTGGAGGTCCTAGTAGATCCTCTGACCGGCATCGGTAGCCAGTTGGCCTTCGATCAAAGATTGGAGCAGGAATTTCTTCGCTGGAAGCGCTATGGGTCACCCATGATTGTCCAGCTCTGCAGTGTGGACGATTTCGCCTCGCTCAAGGATACATACGGAGCCAAGGTCGCGAACAAGGCATTGCAGCTGATTGCAAAGGTCATGGAGACGACACTACGCGAAGTGGACTTTATAGCGCGTCGCGGTGATGGGCAGTTTGTCGTTCTATTACCCGAAACCAAGCTCGAGAACGGACAGTGGGTGGCAGACAGAATATGCCGGGCGGTGGCCGGCAGCGCATTTCATCATAGAGGGGCGCCAGTGCCAATTACGGTGTGCTGCGGCTATACGGACGCCCGCGAGCAAGATGTTCCTGAAAGCATGTTACAACGGGCCGAAAGCGCATTGACGCAGGCCACATCGCAAGGAAAGAATCGGTACTGCGCGGGGTAGGGCACGGGTTTTGGCCGCGTGGGCGCCTAACAGGATTTTGAAAAAGGACACGGAGCAGGGATGTAGCGATGCCGCGTGCACAAGGACATGCAAAAGCGGCCTATTTAGCTCGCTATGTTGTCTGCGGCGCGCGCCAACCGACCACTAACCCCCGTCGAGCGCGTTGGCTGTCGAAAGCTATTCATTCAGGCACAGGTTGATGGGTAGTGGTAGGTCTACGCAGGGTTAGTGGGCGGTTGTGCGGTCCCTATCTGTGCCGCTACCAGGCTGCCGAAAAACCGAGTGTTTCAATAGTCTGTTCACGCAATGCCGCCGGCGACGCCAGGTGCTGTCACCTGTAGCCGCTGCCCTTGGTAGAATCTCCCCATGTCTGCGCGATCGTCCATACTTGAGGTCTTGTCGGATGGGAACCCTCGCTCGGCCAGGGAGATCGCGAACGCGATCGGTCTCAGTCCCCCTGCCGTTCACTATCAGATCGGGAAGCTGTTGCGATTGGGATTGGACATCGCGCGGATTGATCGGCGGGATTATTGTCTCAGGACACCGCTGCGACCGTTGCACCGGCGTACGATCTTGAAGTATTTGGCTGCCCAGGCTGACCCCGCTGCAGGCCGTTTTTTCCTGCGTGAGGAGATCAGTTCGACGAGCCTTTTCCTGCTTCAACAGCGGGCGCTGGTTCCCGGATCTGTATGCGTCGCCGAAAGGCAGACGGCGGGACGCGGCCGACGTGGCCGCGGTTGGGTTGCGACCCCGTTTTGTAATGTATTGCTGTCGATATCCTGGAGGCTTTCGTGCGGGGCGGCTCTAATATCCGGTCTCAGTCTGGCTGCGGGCATTGCAGCCGTGCGCGCGCTCGCAGACTATGGCGTGAGCGCCCGGCTGAAGTGGCCCAACGACGTGGTGTGGCAGGGACGGAAGCTTGGCGGTGTACTGGTTGATGTTCGGCACGAAGCACATGGATCGATTTTCGTGGTCGTAGGTGTGGGCATCAATGCCTATATTGCACCGCTCGACGCGAGTAAGATCACACAGCCGTGGGCCGACCTGACGAGCATTACCGCCACAGCGGTAGACCGTAACTGCCTGGTCGCACAGCTTGTCAGGCGCTTGCGTGAAACACTTCACATTTTCGAGCAGGTCGGTTTCGCCCGTTTCCGGCAGGAATGGGAACGACTACACATCTATAACGGACAGCGGGTTTGTATCGTGGATGGCGCCGAAAGCGTGACTGGGCGAGTGGTTGGCACCGATGCGGCCGGGGCACTGCGATTGCAGGACGAAAACGGTGGACTGAGGGTGTTCCAGTGTGGTGATGTCCGCCTGAGGCCAGTGGCGTGAATCTGTTGGTCGACCTCGGTAACGCGCGCATCAAGTGGGCTCAAAGTGCCCCCGGGCATTGGCGCACGGCGGCTCATGTGATGGCCAATGAGCCGGTCAAGGCCATGCTTGACCGGCTATGGAGCGCCGTCCCCGTGCCCGAAATGGTTGTTTTGTGCAACGTGGCGGGGGCCGTGCGGTTGCAGGGCCTCGAAAAATGGGTGGAACAGCATTGGTCGTTACGTCCTTATGTGGTCAGGCCGCAGCAAGAGATGCTTGGTGTGCGAAACGGCTATCGCGACCCGGCTAGCCTGGGAGCCGACCGCTGGGCTGCACTGATTGCAGCCCGTGAGCTGATGTCGGGCCCGGTGTGCATCGTGGACTGTGGCACCGCGGTCACGCTCGATACACTCTCGGCCGAAGGGGAGTTCCTCGGCGGTGTGATCTTTCCGGGACTGCGGCTGCTGCGCGTTAGCTTGGCGCAAGCGACTGACGGTATAAGCGAGATTCTCGGAGATCACACTTTCTGCCCGGCACGTTCGACCGCTGACGCTGTCGCCGCAGGCAGCGTATTCGGTCTTGCGGGCGCGGTGGAACGGGTGCTCGAGGAGTATCGCAAAATATTGGGCGATGCGATGCAGGTTGTGGGCACCGGTGCCGATGCCGCAGCAGTGCTGCTGCGAGTGAGAGCAGCGGTGCGGCTGGTACCGGACCTTGTGCTGCGGGGCCTGGCGCTGATCGCGGATGAAGTGGCATGAGATGGCTGTTTGGCACCTTGGTGCTGCTTAATGTCGGCCTGTTCATGTGGGGAAGCTGGTACCAGAAAGGTCCGGTCGAGGGGCGTTTGCAACTGCGGCCCCCCGTCAATGCCGAAAAGATGGGCCTTCTGACGGAGAGCGCTGCCCGGCGCCAGAAACCGCGAGATCCTGCGGCTGCGCCCACGCGCACCATCGGTGTGACGCAGGGCGGATATGCCTGTGTGTCCCTAGGCCCTTTTAAGACACTTGACCGCGCACAGGCCGCGGCTGGTACGCTTGAACGACAGGCTTTGGGTTACCGTCGCCGTGAGCAAATCGAACGCACGACAGTAAGCTATCGTGTGTTGTTACCGCCGCTACAGTCTCGTGCCGCGGCGGAGAAAAAGCGCCAGCAGTTAAGCCGTCTCGGATTTAAGGAACACTACATCATCGAAGAGCCCGGCAAAGAAAATGCCATCTCCCTGGGCGTGTTTACGATCCGGCAGAATGCCTGGGCGCTGGCCCAGAGGCTCGCCGAAAAGGGTATCAGCACCAAGCAAGAGACGCTCCAGGAGCCCGTGACACGATACTGGTTGGACCTGAAATTGGGGCGCGCGGATCTAGCGAAGCTGCAAGCCCTCGAGTGGGCAAACGTCGACGTAGGATTACTCGAGCGTTCCTGCACGGATTTGCCGGGGAAAACCGTCGGTGAGCCGCCAGCCGTGGAGCAAGAACCGGGGTGATCCCCGTGGCCACCCGAACGCGGGCGAATTATACTAGGGTGCTGTGATACGCATTGGTTGCGCCCGCATAGCTCAGTGGGCAGAGCATCTGATTTGTAATCAGAGGGTCGGGGGTTCAAATCCCTCTGCGGGCTCCGCAATTGGTGGATCTGGCGATCGCTACCGGCCCAGGTTATTGAGTAACCGGGTCTTCCCGGCGAACCGGCTCTGGCGCGCAGGATGGCGTTCGCGGAGCGCGGGTCGGTGAGCATCCACCCTGGTCAGCGGGGCCGATCATCGGTTCGGTGTGCATGGCCCAGCGGGGCCATGCCGTGATCTGATTGTCCATAGAGTTGTTGACAAATGGGTGGGCAGTGCAGCACAATTAGCCGTTTACGTCCTGGGAGGGGTTCCCGAGCGGTCAAAGGGATCAGACTGTAAATCTGACGGCTCAGCCTTCGGAGGTTCGAATCCTCCCCCCTCCACCGCCCGGAGACCAGAAACTTAAAGACTTGAGACTGGATCGCAAGCTCGTGCTGTCTCGGGAGTGCGTTTATTCGTTCGCCTGCGCGAGGGCTTGGCGCTTTGGTCTGCATCGTCGAGCCCCCGGTTACCAGCAGGCGGGTGTAGTTCAATGGTAGAACCTCAGCCTTCCAAGCTGATGATGTGGGTTCGATTCCCATCACCCGCTCCATGAAGGCAGATGCAAGTTGCAAGATGCAAGGTGGGAACGGATAGAGGCCGGCATGAGTGTATCTTTCCTTGTATTTTGCCCCTTGTATCTTGGATCTGTATGTCTGGCCCATATAGCTCAGTCGGTAGAGCACTTCCTTGGTAAGGAAGAGGTCACCGGTTCAAATCCGGTTGTGGGCTCCAGCTTGTAATCAATCCGGTCTGTAATTATTAGTTTGAGGATAACACAAGAGCAAGAGCGAGGAACCCACCGTGTCCAAGCAAAAATTCGAACGCACGAAACCGCACATCAATGTGGGTACGA
>JBHHZP010000087.1:0-14665 GCA_046758085.1 Acidiferrobacterales bacterium | reverse complement strand
CCCTGCTCGGGTGTGACCCGCGAGTGTCTGGTTGTTCGTTTTCTCTGCGATCTTTGCGATCTCTGCGGTGAGTTCATGCAATTTCTGGGTTAGCCAACTCCCCGGCAACGCTTGGTGCGTCTCCAGCCCTATCACGGGTACGGCGACGGCGCGGTTGGACTTTTCGCAGTATCCTGCTAATGCTGAGATAATGTTGCAAGAACACGCTTGCGGGAAAGATTAGCGTCTGCTCATGCTGCCTACGGTATAACGGCCGCTAGGAGACGGGGATGTGGAACATCGATATCACACTATGGATTAACATCGGTGCCATACTGGTCATGCTTTACTGCTTCTGGCTGGTACTGGTTTTGAAAAAGCAGGTTCCCGGGGGAGTGATTGGCAGGACCTGGAATTTTCTGGTTTTGCTGGTGTCGCTCTTCACGATCGGCTATCTCGCTTCCCCATTCTACGGCGTCCTGCCTATCGAAACGATGCGGCTAATCGCAGCCCTGATTTTCTTCTTCGGTGCAATCTATGTAGTAATCACCGTCAAGCTAATACATCGGGTAATCAAGATCCTGTCCGAATGAGGCGCCAGCCAGATGGACCGCAGCCTTGTTTTCGTCCGAACCGGGAAGGGTAATGACGAAGTCACAACAAGGAAGTATCATCTGCCTCAAAGGCTGCGAACGGTTCTCATTCTGATCGACGGGCGGGCCAACGTCGCGCAGTTGCACGAGAAAGCGGTAACTCTGGGCGATCTCGAAAGCACGCTAGAAGATCTCGCTATTCACGGTTTTATTGAGGTCAACAGCCCCGCGTGGGATCGGCGCGTCGAACGGCGTGTCGAGCACAGCGGCGGATTGCCGGTCGCGGACAGAAGAAAGGGTTCCTCCGATCCGCGATACGGCCCGATGAAGGCGCGATTGATCGATTTGGCGATTCTCACATTCGGTTCCGATGCCGAAAAATTGGTGAAAAAGTTTATAGTGGCATCCACCGATCGGGGCGGGCTCGAGAAGGCGGTGACCGATTGTGCCAAACTGATTGCCTTGACCATCGATCAGAACAAAGCCGACGAGTTCAAGACCAAGTGCTTGCAGGTGCTGGGCGAGGCTTGAGGGCAGTATGCCGAGCCCCACGCCACCGCGGTCCCTGGTAGCGATGCTCGCTTCAGCTAAATTCACAGCCGCGCCCGCCACCCGCGGGCGCTGCTTCAAGGCACGACCGAGTCAAAAATTCCGCCCTTGGCGTTGGCGTCAGCTACAAACGTTACGCTCGCGGTAATCTGATGCGGCGTGTAAAGCGTGGTTCGTATCAACCAGCCCTTGTCTGGCAACACCGCCTGCTCCGTCATAGTCCGGATATGAGTGGTATCGTCGAACGAGTCTTCTATCAGGTCGTATTCCAGTTTCATCGTGGTTCCCTTTTCTAGAATCGCGAGTTGCGGCTAAGCTTTGATGTCGGGATTCAGGCTGTATGTCCCGGTAATGCGTGCTTGGGCGAGAATCTGCGGGCTGATGGCATTGCGCACCTCGGCACCGCTGAACTCCCCTTCTAACGGGCACCGTTCAACATCGAGCGCATACAGTGTGAACACATAGTGGTGCACGATGGTGTCGTTCCACGGCGGACATGGGCCATCGTAGCCGAAATATTTCCCCTCCATATCCGCATCGCCTGCAAACCAGTTGGTGTAATCGTTCAGGCCCTGGCGCGTACCGCCCGGTCCACCCGGTCCGTCCTTGCCGCGTGCCGTCACGCCATTGGAGTACTCACCCTCTTCGATTCCGGTCGCGGTCGCAGGAAGATCGACCAGCACCCAGTGATAAAAGTCAATGCGCGGCAGGTCGGCCGGTATAGTACGACCTTCCTGATTCACATCATCCGGCTTGCTCGGTACGTCCGGGTCGTGGCATATCAAGGCCAGCGACTTGGTGCCGGCCGGGACATCGCTCCAGGCGAACGCCGGGTTCCTGTTGCTGGACATGGCGACATGCGAGGCCGGATCCGGTGCGCAGAATGCATGTATGCTGGGTATGGGTTGATTGTTGCCGAAGCTCGAGCTTGTCAGTTTCATGCGTCTCCTCCGGGCAGCGCTGCGTGGCCGCCCCTATGTGTTTTAAATCCCCCAGATCGTTGGGCGATCACCGCTGGGCTGGCGCCAAGATTAGCAAACGCGGTGCTACCGTTGAAACGGGAAGCATCCATCACCCATCAGCGCGGCCGGCGGTACCGCAGGGACCAACGTAGCTACCACAGGCGGGTACCTAGACCGCTCCCGCGCTCATCGAACCGCCAGAGCCCGGCCTGACGCGCCGCCTCGTACGCGGCATCCAACTCGGCCTGATGAGGCTCGCGATCAATATCCGTGTACTTTCCCGGATGGCTGTCGCGGCGATTGCCGGCAACCTGATACGCCGGCCTGTATTGCCCCATGATGTTTACATAGGTATCGGCGGACACCACGCGGGCGAGCCACTGGAAGATGGCTGCCGCCTCCGCCTGTTGGCCGGGCATGACCAGGTGGCGTACGAGCAGGCCGCACTTGGCCAGCCCGTCGCCGCCGAACTTAAGCTCGCCGACTTGTCTATGCATTTCCAGGATCGCCTCACGCGCGCGATCGGGATAATCTTTTGCCTTGGCCAGGCGGCGTGCACTGTCCTTATTCCAGAACTTGAAATCAGGCATGTAGATATCAATCAGCCCCTCCAGCAATCGAAGTGACGACAGGGCATCGTAGGCGCTGGTGTTGTATACAATGGGCAGACGCAGACCTGCGGGCACGGCGAACGCGAGCGCCTCAATGACCTGGGGCACAACATGCTCCGGCGTGACGAGATTGATGTTATGACAGCCGTGGTCCTGTAACGCCAGCATGAAGCCGGCGAGGTCTTCCGCGCTGCACGTTTTGCCCGCGACCTGTTGTGAGATATCCCAGTTCTGGCAAAAGACACAGCGCAGGTTACACCAGCCGAAGAATATCGTTCCCGAGCCGCCCCAGCCACGAAGGCAATCTTCCTCGCCGAAATGCGGAAATACGCTCGGCACAATCGCGTAGCGCCCCGTGTGGCAAACGAGCTTCTTGTCCTCGAGTCGATTCACGTGACAATTTCGCGGACAGGCGCAGCAATCCGCCAGTTCCGCGAGTGCGCGTTCGGCACGTTCGCCAAGCTCGCCGCGACGATACACTTCCACGTACGCGGGCTCGAAGCCCTCGAGCGAAAAACGCCTATCCGAGTCCCGGGCATGATGAGTCGCAAGCATGATGGACTAGGTTACTGCTGCGCGGGTGCCGCGTCCACGCCCCCGATGCTGGGCGGGCGGTGCTATCTAACAGCCCGTTTGGCTGCCAGGCCCAGATTCAGGATGCGTTGTATGAAATGCGGATAATCGAACCCGGCTTTTTCAGCGGCGAGCGCACAGTCCTCATTGTGCGCGATAGCCGGATTGGGGTTTGCCTCCAGTACGAACACCGATCCCTGGGGGTCAAGCCGAAGGTCACACCGGGCGTAACCGCTCAGGCCGAGTATCCGGTAGACCCGTTTGCAAAGCTTGGGGATGAGTTCTGACAGTCCGGCCGGAAGAATTCGCGCAAACTGGTAGTCAATGCCCCAACGCTCGCGGTAGTCGTAATCCCACTTGACCTTGTACGTGGCCATGCGTGGAAGGCCGGCATCGACTTTCTGGAACACGAGCTCGCGAATCGGATACACATCCAGTTTGGCGTTACCTACAACAGTTACGTAAAGCTCGCGGCCACCAATGTACTGCTCGGCAATCGCGTCACCACCAGTCTTGTCATGGATCAACACGACTCGTTCGTGCAGCTGGTCCTCGTTCTCAACGTAGGATGCCTGGGCAATGCCTACCGATCCCTCTTCCATCAGGGATTTGACGATCATCGGATAACGCAGGTGCCGCGAGGCGCGGAACTTTTTCCCCATCGGGAACACCGCAAAATTGGGCACGTGAATGCGATGGTAGGTCAGAAGCTTCTTGGACAGCGCCTTGTCGCGCGCTAGCACTAAACCGCGCGGATTACATCCCGTGTAGGGTACCCCCATCATGTCCAGGTAACTAACCACGTAGTGATCCAGATCGCCCTGGCCCGCGAAATCTTCCAGTAGGTTAAACGCAATATGCGGTTTCCATCCTTCGATCGTTTGGCGGATTGGAGCGAGGTTGTCGTACACACCCACTACTTTTACGGAGTGACCAAGGTTGAACAGTGTCGATTTGACATCGAACTCTGTCTGAAACTCTTCCATTCGGGGATCGTCCTCATCCACCAAATCTTCCGGTGGGACGAGGCTCGTATGGACGAGCATCATGACGCGCAGCTTTCTCATAGTGATACGTGAAAACCTCCACTGTGGAGCTTGTGCATGACCAGTGTCGTTACACAGGCTACGACCTGGAGCTTCATCGCCTCATCGTCCTTGACAACGTGGAGGTCAAGCTCGTCGCAGCGATGCACCATGTCTTTCAGCACTTCACTGATCCGGTAGTTGTATTCGGAGGTCCAGCGCGAGACGACGCCCATGGTTTCCATTCGTATTCGCCGCAAATAATGTGACGCCTTTTCATTCTTTTTGTGTTCTTCTTTGGCTGAAAACAACCTGCGCAGATCGTGGTCGTAGAACTCCACCGAGTTTTTTCCGTAGCGCACCTGCTTCTGCTCGTAGTACTCACGCAATGTCAAGCGAATGGTGCTGATGGGGTACGCCTTTTTTCGGGTTGAGACTCGTGGGCGTTGCAATCTTAGCTCATGCATGAGTTCGTCCACGAATTCAATCTTCTTGAGTGCGGCCCAACCTTGATAGCGCTTGCGCCAGTCGGAGTTCGGGGTAAGCCAGACGGCGAAGGTCTCGGCCCAATCCTCGTGGGGATGGCTCTGCGCATACCAGTTGGGTAGATGAATCACGTAACGCTTGCTGTACGGGCGGGGTAAATACCTATCCGGATACTTCACGCTCGATCGGCCAAAATGCTTTTGCCAGTTACGCCTTCGGTGAATCTGGTAGGCGTTGACGATTGTATGGCCGGTCTCGTGCCGCAACAGCTTCATGCATTCGACCGCTGTCCCACCTTCGACTTCGAGCATTTTTTCATGTTCCAGGCTCTTCAAGCGCGGGTGCGCAAGAAAAAACGGAATCGCCACGCCAGGGATCCCGTCAGGACAAAACCAGTCATCCGACAACCAGAAGTGCGGCCGAAATACCAGTCCCCGTTCCCGCAGCTCCTCATAAAGCTGTGTGATGCGCTCTTCGAGCTCGCTACCAGGAATACGCAGGCCAAGATCACACAGGCGCGCATCCAGCAGCTTGCGATTCGGCCATGAAGCCCACTCGTACCGACGTTTGTGGCCGTTTGTTGTCTTGAGCATTGACTGTTTGCGAGAAACGGCAAGTCTCGACAAGGATCTCGGTGGCGATATATTGAATCACAATCAGCACGAACGAGGATAAATCGAAAAGTAGCCGGAACACAAGACACCGGCGGGCGTGAACGGTTGAAGATTCCCAATTTGTGGCCGCCATACGCCAGCGGTCATGACAAGCGATACCGGCCACACCAGGAATTTATTACTACGCTCTAGTAGACGGCCGTGACCCGATAGCCTTCTTGTTCCAGTAGCCGGAGCAACCCGTGCTCACCCGCGAGATGTGCCGCGCCGATCGCGATGAAAGCATTGCCCGCCTCAATCTGCGCCCGCATTCTTTTCGCCATGATGGCATTGCGCCGGGCGAGCAGCCGTTCCAACAGGTTGTCGTAGGCCGGCGTCCCCTGCGGCCCGGACTCATATAGCATGGACATGAGTACCGCCAGATCACGCTTGCGGTAGGCTTGCAGCATTGACTCGAACTGACGATCGATGTTCGCCCGCAGCCGAATCGTGTCCTGGAGCAGGGCCACCTGTTCGTCGATTGGCATGTCATCGAACACCGCGATTTGCTCTTCCATGGTTTCCAGGCCATAGATCTGTTTGCCTTGTACGGTCGCCTGCAGCTGTAACAGCATGTCCAATGCCAGTCTCGGTTCAGGCCGCGGTGTGCTCAGCAGCATGATTACTACCCAGGGTTTCTTTTTGTTGAGCCCTTGTATGGGCAGACCGTGATCGGTCATGGCCTGTTGTGTCTTGACGTAGAGGTCTTCGCCCACCACGCTACGTAATGTTTGGTCACCGCTAAAGAACATCGCCTCGGCCATGGAAGCGATACCGGCGCCACTGATGAGTAGCTCCATTGTAAAGCTCGATGCCTCGTCAAAAGCGGCTCTGACGGGCGGTGGTAGCCGAGTCACACGCGGATCGGCCGAATGAATTGTTCCGAAGAGATAGCTTGGCTGCCGGCCCGGAAACTCGATCTTCCATAGCAGGCCCTTGTCAAATTTTAACGTTCGCCTCGGTGTTCCGGTGCCGGATGTCGCGGCTGTTGAGCGCGCCGTGCCGCGTGCGGCCACGATCTGCGAGTGCGAATCGGGGCGGGCTTGCACGTCCGATCCACCTACCGGCAATGGGGCTACCAGCACCGACATGACCAGAATCGCTGCGGCGAACCACATGGATCCACTGGCATATGATCGTATGACTACGTGCACGGTATTGGCTTGAGCCTCTGGTCGCATATCGGAGTCGTACTGCCGCCGGTCGTACCGGCGCATTACATTCCAAAAATCGGCCTGCAGTTACTTATCTACGCTGCACAAAGCCTTCAACACGGTCGTGGATGCTCCTCGTAACGAGTTTCGGCTTTGCCCGGCTGCGGCACTGTCGCGAGCTAGCACGGCAGCGCTCTTTGAAGTATAAACCAAGGATTGTTGGTGTTACCGGCACGAAATGTGCCGGCAGGGCGCCGCGCGCCCTTGAAGTTCTGGCCGGCGTCATTACGCGCTATCATTGCGCATTGTGTTGAGCCTGATTGCCGGGTACAGCGGGTACAGATAGTGGGGGCATGTAGGCGGTTCGGTGTCCACCCAACGGGCGCGGTAAAGATGCCGCGGGCAGCGGAGACGGTTGACCCATCGATAGCCGTTCCGCATCCGCAAGCACACGGGTAGGGAAAATGCGTGAACCGAGAACGCCGAAAGAATACCTCGATCTTGTCGACCAGACGATCTTTGAGATTCGTGATCTGCTGGCCTGCGCGGACGAGGAGGGCGACGGCGACTACCAGCTCTCGGAGCTGTTGCCGGTTTACGAGCAGCTCGAAGCGGAACACACGAAACTGCACGCGAGTATTGCAGGCGGGACGCATACGGGCTTTGGGACAGGGTCTGATATTTCGTTTATGCCACAGGCAAGCGAATGGAAGCGCGCCATACCGTTTTATGATCTTTTGGAGACTTTGAACAAGATACACCGCGATGGGTTGGCAGGCACTAACTGAGTAAACCAAAGGCGCCTTTATCGTTAGCGGGCGCCGCTTGATTTCACTGACCGCTGCGTGACGTTAGCATTGAGCCATGTCTGGAAATAGCCTGGGAAGAATCTTCACTGTTACCACGTTTGGTGAGAGCCACGGCCAGGCGCTGGGGTGCGTGGTTGATGGGTGTCCGCCCGGCCTGGAGCTGTCGGAGGCTGACATGCAAAACGATCTCGACCGCCGGCGGCCGGGACGCACGCGCTACACGACCCAACGCAGGGAAGAAGACAAGGTAACGATTCTCTCTGGTGTATTCGAGGGACGAACGACTGGCACCCCGATCGGTTTAATCGTCTACAATACCGATGCGCGCCCTCAGGACTACTCGAAGATCATGGATCGCTTTCGCCCCGGTCACGCAGATTACACCTATCAGCAGAAGTACGGCGTGCGCGATTATCGGGGTGGCGGCAGGTCCTCGGCGCGTGAGACGACCATGCGCGTGGCAGCCGGTGCCATCGCCAAGAAGTATCTGCGGACCTGTTACGGCACCGAGATTCGCTCCTATCTCGCACAGCTTGGTCCGATCAGACCGGAACGGTTCGATTGGGCCGAGGTAGAGCGCAATGCGTTTTTTTGTCCGGACGCAACCAAGGTGGAACAAATGGAGGCTCTAATCGATACGCTACGCAAGGACGGCGACTCCATTGGTGCGCGCATCAACGTTATTGCTTGCAATGTGGCGGTGGGTCTGGGCGAGCCCGTTTTCGACCGGCTCGATGCCGACATCGCACATGCCTTGATGAGCATCAATGCCGTCAAGGGTGTGGAAATCGGTGCAGGCTTTGCGTCCGTGGAGCAGAAAGGCAGCCAGCATCGCGACGAAATTACGCCGGATGGGTTTCTCGGCAACAATGCCGGCGGAATTCTCGGTGGCATATCTACCGGCCAGGACATCGTGGCCAGTCTCGCGCTAAAGCCGACCTCCAGCATACGCATACCGGGACGCAGTGTGAACATTCGTGGTGAGCCGCTTGAAGTTGTAACCACCGGTCGTCACGATCCCTGCGTTGGGATCCGCGCTGTTCCGATAGCGGAGGCCATGTTGGCCATCGTACTGATGGATCACACATTGCGCCATCGGGCACAAAACTTCGACGTCAAGTCGCCAACCCCTGTCATTCCCCCATCGAGTAGTAAGTAGCAAGCAATTAAGACCCAGTGGCAAGTATCAAGTAGCACGGGACGATCAGAGATGTCGTTTAGTTGTCACTTGAAACTTGCAACTTGGTCCTCACAATGATGCCTTACTGGCGCCTTTCCGGTTTTTATTTTTTCTACTTCGCTACCATTGGCGCGCTCATCCCTTACTGGGGCTTGTACCTGAAATCCATCAACTTCAGCGCCTCCGAGATCGGCCAGCTCATAGCGCTGTTGTTGCTTTCGCGCATTGTCGCACCGAACATCTGGGGTTGGATTGCGGATGCCCGTGGCCAGTACATGGGCGTGCTAAGGTTGGTGGCCTCGCTCAGCGTCATCGCGTTTTGTGGAGTGTTTTTGGGTACGACGTTCTGGTGGCTCGCCATAGTCATGTTTGTGTTTGCGTTTTTCTGGGATGCGTGTCTGCCACAGCTTGAAGCGGCTACCCTTAGCCACCTTGCCGGGCACACTCGTACCTACGCGCGCGTGCGCCTGTGGGGCTCCGTTGGTTTTATCGTTTCTGTTATGGGTCTTGGCTATTTGTTCGACGCCGTCGCGCTGTGGTGGCTACTACCGAGTCTATTGTTGTTGCTCTTCGCCATTTTGGTGATGGCAATGATTATTCCAGAATGGAAAACCCAAACCGTACGCACCTCGACTCTGCCTTTTCACAGGGTCTTCTTGCAACCGCACGTGGGCGCGCTTCTAGTTGCCTGCTTTCTAATGCAGGCCAGCCATGGACCGTACTACACCTTCTATTCCATCTATCTCGAAGAGTACCACTATTCAAAGTCGCTGATCGGAATGTTGTGGGCGTTCGGCGTCTTTTGCGAAATCGGTATCTTTGTGGTCATGTATCGCGTTCAATCGCGTTATAGTGCACGCCATGTACTGCTCGCAAGCTTCGGCGTGGCGGCGGTTCGCTGGTTACTTATCGGTTTTTTCCCTGAGCATCTCGGGATCTTGATATTGGGCCAGGCGCTGCACGCGATCACGTTTGGCGCCTATCATGCGGCGGCAATCAGTCTGATTTACAAGTTTTTTACGCGGCCGCATCAGGTACGCGGGCAAGCGATCTACGGTAGCGTGAGTTTCGGGCTTGGAGGCGTACTAGGCAGTTTTTATAGCGGGATCGCATGGTCCCGGTTCGGGCCGAGCGGCATGTTCGAGATGGCGTCTATATTGGCCCTCGCGGCTTTTGGTGTTGTGTATTTTGCCGTCAGGCCAAGTTCTTGAAACGGCGGTAGCGAAAGTTATCCAACACGAAGACCTCCGCTTTTCGAGCCGCGGGCGCACGCCGGCGTCGCGTTGGATAACCGCAGCCCTCGCGGTTGGAAAAGGCCTGATCGACTGCCGTACAAAGGTTTTCGATCAGGTGAAATACGTCGATGTCGGTGTTCCTCGAGCGCAGGATCTTCAGACGTATTGGCGATAACGCCTTGAATGTTTTCTGCCGATTGACGGGATCGGTCAGCTTATGGCAGTGGTTCGCATCGTAGATTGCGCGCACGAGCTCCGTCATCAGCTCGTGGTGCAAAGCGCAGCACTCGAACAGGTCTTTGGGTCCCGTCGCAGCAGGATTGATCGGGATCTGGTGATACCCGATGCGTTCCTCAAGAATCTGCACCAACTCTTTGAAGTTCATGACATATTCAAGTAGCTTCTTTGATAATGGTAATCATAGCCTGTGCCGCAGTCGACAAAGTTCGCGCGCTGTGCATAACCATACCAAGTTCGCGCCGGACAGACATGTTTGCAATGTGGACTACTTTGAGCTTGTCGTCAATCATGGTGCGAGGAAGGGCGCTCCAACCGAGCCCAATGGACGCCAGCATCTTGAGCACCTCGAGATAATTGGTTGACATAGCCACCTTGATTTCGTCACGGATTTCAGTGAGCGCTGCGAGCACGATCTCGCGCGTGTAAGTACCGGGCCCCGGCAAGATAGCCGGATAACGCGTTAGCGCCGCTGCCGGTACCCGCGCTCGTCGGGCCAGTGGGTGTGACCGACTGACTACGATCTCCAGGGGGTCGTCCCAAACCCGCACGCATTCCACGTTCGGGTAGGACCGCGGCGGCAGCGTGACCACGGCAAGCTCGAGCCGCCCTTGCTCGATAGCGCCACAGGCTATCTCCGAGTCCATGAAATGCAAATCCAGCCGCACTTCCGGGTAGGTTTCATGATAGCGTTCCAGTACCCCAGGCAAGCGATGCAGGCCCGCGTGATGGCTGATGGCCATGGACAGCTCGCCCGCGACCACGCCCGACAACGCCGGTAAGCTGCGCCGTGCATCCTCCACCTGATGCAAAATGGCCCGTGCGCGTACCAGCAGGGTGCGCCCGGCCTCGGTCAGATGCACGCCGCGCCCGATGCGGTCGAACAACCGCATGCCGAGCTCGTCTTCCAGTGCGGCAATGCGCTTGCTGACCGCCGGCTGGGTAAGATAAATCTGCTCGGCGGCGCGTGAGAACGAGCTCGATTCAGCCACCGCCACGAAGGCGCGTAAGGCCCCAAAGTCCATAACAAATTAGAATAAATTGTATAATTAATATGAATTGGAGTTATTTATACAGGTCCAATAGCCTATTCGCAAGACCTTATATTGAGAGCGCATGAATGGCTTATAAAACCCTGTATGACAAGATCTGGGACGCGCACGTCGTGCACAGCGAGCCTGACGGCACGACTTTGTTGTACACCGATCGCCACCTGGTGCACGAGGTTACCTCGGCGCAGGCGTTTGAGGGGCTGCGCCTGGCGGGGCGCTCGCCCTGGCGCATCGATACTGCCCTGGCCGTGCCGGATCACAATGTCCCGACCACTGACCGCGCGCGCGGAATTAGCGACCCAGTTTCACGCGTGCAAGTCGAGGCCCTGGACCGCAACTGCGCGGAGTTCGGAATCACCAAGTTCAGTATGAACGATATTCGCCAGGGGATCGTCCACGTGATCGGTCCCGAGCAAGGCGCAACGCTCCCAGGCATGATCGTCGTATGCGGGGATTCGCATACCTCAACGCACGGGGCTTTCGGCGCGCTCGCCTTCGGCATAGGCACGTCGGAGGTCGAGCACGTGCTGGCGACCCAGTGCCTGATCCAAAAGAAGTCGGGCAATATGCGCGTCAGTATTGACGGCGAGCTGGGGCCCGGCGTTACCGCCAAGGATATGGTTTTGGCCATGATCGGGACTCTCGGCACGGCCGGCGGTACAGGCCAGACGTTCGAGTTCACGGGTGAGGCGATTCACGCTTTGTCCATGGAGGCGCGCATGACGGTATGCAACATGTCGATCGAGGGTGGCGCGCGCGCCGGTTTGATCGCCGTTGACGAAAAAACCATTGAGTACGTCCGCGGGCGGCCGCTCGCTCCCAAGGGCAGGCTTTGGGACCGTGCGCTCGTCGCATGGGGCGACCTGAAAAGCGATGATGATGCGGTCTTTGATAAGACCGTCCACATCGATGCCGCGACCATCAAACCTCAGGTCACCTGGGGCACGTCCCCGGAACTGGTGGTCCCAGTGGATGCACAGGTGCCCGATCCCGCCGACGAAAAGGACCCGCTCAAACGCGAATGGATGCAGCGCGCATTGCAGTACATGAACCTGCGGCCAGGTGTAGCGATTACAGACATTGCCCTTGATAAGGTTTTTATAGGCTCGTGCACCAACGCACGTATCGAGGATTTGCGTGCTGCCGCGGGGGTTGTCCGCGGTCGCAAAGTTGCGCGCAACCTCAAGTTGGCTTTGGTGGTCCCCGGGTCTGGCTTGATTAAGCAGCAGGCGGAAGACGAGGGCCTGGACCGGGTATTCAAGGAGGCGGGGTTCGAGTGGCGCGACGCGGGTTGCTCAATGTGCCTGGGTATGAACGCCGATCACCTGCAGCCGGGAGAGCGCTGTGCCTCCACATCCAACCGCAACTTCGAGGGTCGCCAGGGACAGGGCGGACGCACTCACTTAGTAAGCCCTGCCATGGCGGCCGCCGCCGCCATTGCCGGGCACTTCGTCGACGTAAGGGATCTCAATTAATACGGAATTCGCAGAGGCGCAGAGATGATCGACCTTTGTTCTTTTGGGAAACAGCTTGTCGGTGGTCGCCGCGCTGCAAGGCAGGGTTAGGAATGGAAAAGTTTGAAAAAGTGACCGGGACGGTATTGCCGCTTGACCGTTCTAACGTTGACACCGACTCGATTATTCCGAAGCAGTTTTTGAAGTCGATCCGCCGCACAGGATTCGGGCCGAACCTGTTTGACGCATGGCGCTACCTCGACCAGGGTGAGCCTGATCGCGATAATTGCGGGCGGCCGCTGAACCCGGACTTCGTGTTGAACGATCCGCGTTACAAGGACGCAACTATCTTGTTGGCACGCGATAACTTCGGTTGTGGCTCATCCCGAGAACATGCGGTTTGGGCGCTGCAAGACTTCGGTTTTCGCGCAATCATCGCCCCGAGTTTCGCCGATATCTTTTACAATAATTGTTTCAAGAACGGCATTTTGCCCATTGTGCTCGACACGGCGGTTGTTGATAAGTTGTTTGGTGAAGTGGACGCGAGTGTGGCTTATGCGCTCAAAATTGATCTAGCGGCACAGACCGTGGTCACGCCTACGGGTGAGACGTTTGAATTTGATGTCGACGAGTTCCGCAAGCACTGCTTGTTGAATGGTCTCGATGATATTGGCCTGACGTTGCAGCATGCCGACGCGATAAGGGCTTACGAGAAACGCCGTCGAGCCGAAGCGCCATGGCTATTTCCTAACGAGTAGCCAGTAGCGCGTAGCGAGGACGGTACGCTAGTGCCGAGTGTTTTTTTTCGTTACTAGCCACTCGCTATTCGCAACCAAAGTTATGACCAAGAAAATTGCAATATTGCCCGGTGATGGTATCGGGCCTGAGATCATTGCTGAGGCGGTTAAGGTGCTCACGTTTTTACGCCGCGAGCACGCGCTTGCACTGGAGCTCGAGCAGGCAGCCGTGGGCGGCGGTGCCTACGACGAGCATGGCACAACTCTCCCGGAAAGCACGCTCGCCCTAGCCCGCGAAGCCGACAGCGTGCTGTTGGGGGCGGTCGGGGGGCCTAAGTGGGATTCGCTCGAACCGGCGCTGCGCCCGGAAAAAGCGCTGTTGCGCCTGCGCTCCGAGCTGGAACTGTTTGCCAATCTGCGCCCCGCCGTGCTGTTTCCACAGCTGGCCGACGCATCGACCCTGAAAGCCGATGTCGTCTCGGGGCTCGACATCATGATTGTACGCGAGCTGACCGGAGGTATTTATTTCGGCGAACCGCGCGGGGTGCGCACGCGCCCGGGCGGGGAGCGGGAGGCCTATAATACGCTCGTCTACTCGGAGCCGGAGATCAAACGCATCGCCCACTGTGCATTCGCGATCGCGCGCAGGCGTCACGCGAAGGTCTGCTCCGTCGACAAAGCGAACGTGCTTGAGGTAAGTGTATTATGGCGTGAAATGGTGACGGACGTCGGCGCGCAGTACAGCGACGTGGCGTTAACGCACATGTATGTAGACAACGCCGCGATGCAGCTTGTACGGGCACCCAGGCAGTTTGATGTTATTGTCACGACTAACATGTTTGGCGATATTTTGTCCGACACGGCCGCTATGCTGACCGGATCCATCGGTATGCTGCCATCGGCCTCGCTCGATTTGGATTCGAAGGGGCTGTACGAGCCGATTCACGGCGCCGCTCCGGATATTGCTGGCCATGGTATCGCAAATCCGCTGGCGGCCATATTGTCGGTTGCAATGCTGTTGCGTTATTCGTTAGGTGAACCCGACATTGCCGTGCGCGTTGAACGAGCGATATCATCCGTCCTGGATGCGGGGCTGCGCACTGCCGATATCTTCACCGGCAAGGGTCAAAGAGTAGGAACCCGCGAGATGGGCGACGCCATCATCGATGCGTTGTCACAAGGTTGACCCCATGTCCCACAAGTCCCGGGTTCAGACGCTGAAACTTACCAAGACTGAAAGATGCCTTAGGAATGGGCTGCGCTCGAGAAACATGGATCGCACCTTTGTTTCCGAGACCGTCGCAAGCCACGAATGCTGGCACCGAGCCTACAGCGGTGAGGCCGAGAAAGGAGAAGTGCCAGTGAGACTTTTCCCG
>JBHHZP010000086.1:0-14689 GCA_046758085.1 Acidiferrobacterales bacterium | reverse complement strand
CCGAATATTTCACCGCGGAGCGCGCAGAGAACGCGGAGGGATTTTATTTTAAACAGTTTTGATCCTGCCGTCGAAGCGGATTCGCTGTCACGGTTTGTACCCCTGCTCGGGTGTGACCCGTGAGTGTTTGGTTGTTTGTTTTCTCTGCGATCTTTGCGATCTCTGGCGTGAGTTCATGCAATTTCCGGGGTAGCCCCATACCTCCAATAACTAATAGCCCTTCACGCCTCACGTGTTTTTCGCAGCTCACCGAGCTCTTGCGCCTACGCGCACTTTGAGTACATACGTTGAAAGCAAAAAAGGCCGGGGCGATCCGGCCTTTTCCGTCTTGCGATAGACACTACGGTCTTTCAGGTCTTCTTCTTCGTGGTCTTTTTGCTTGTTTTCTTGCTGGTCGACTTGCTGGCTTTCTTTTTCTTTGTCGCTCCGGCGGCGACCTTCTTGGCTTTTGCCTTTTTCAGCTTCGTGGTTTTCTTTTCTGGCGCTTTTTCCTTGGTCGTCTGCTCTTTTTTCTTGGCCTTTGCCTTCGCCGTACCCACCGCGCCCTTGGCTTTTTTTGGCGGCTCTGTGCCCGTTACCGGCGCCCGCTCAACCAGCCGCACCACAGCCATCGGGGAATTGTCGCCGCTTCGGAAACCGCACTTCAGAATACGCAAGTACCCACCCGGACGTTCTTTGAAACGCAGCCCCAGGTCGGCGAACAACTTAGTCACGATCTCCCGGTCCCGCAATCGCGCGAAGGCCAGCCGCCGATTCGCAACACTAGCGTTCTTGCCCAGCGTAATCAGAGGTTCGGCAACGCGCCGCAACTCCTTGGCCTTTGGTAATGTCGTCTTGATTTGCTCGTGCCGAAGGAGCGACACCGCCATATTTCGCAACATGGCTGTCCGGTGACTGCTCGTTCTATGCAGTTTTCGCCCACTTTTTTGGTGCCGCATGATTCAGCTCTTTCGGTATTGTCCGCGGTTCAGATAGGCTCTGGCTCGGCGGTTTTTTCCTTAAGCGACGGCGGCGGCCAGCTCTCAAGCTTCATCCCGAGAGAAAGACCATGCTGCGCCAGAACATCCTTGATCTCAGTGAGAGATTTCTTACCCAGGTTAGGTGTCTTCAACAGCTCGAATTCGGTTCGTTGTATCAGGTCGCCGATATAAAAAATATTCTCAGCCTTCAAGCAATTCGCCGAACGTACCGTTAACTCCAGATCATCGACAGGACGAAGGAGCAATGGATCCATTTCCGGTTCTTTCTTTTGTTGCTCTTCGGCCGCCGGACGTTCCAAGTCCACGAAAATCGAAATTTGCTCCTGCAGGATGTTCGCGGCCCTGCGCACGGCCTCCTCCGGATCGATAGAACCATTGGTCTCTATGTCGAGGATGAGCTTATCCAGGTCAGTGCGTTGCTCAACTCGAGCATTGTCTACTGTGTAGGATACGCGACGAACCGGACTGTAGGATGCATCCAGCTGCATCATACCGATAGACCGATTCTCATCTGTCGGGCGCGCCGACACCGGCTCATAGCCGCGACCACGGGTTACCTTAAGCTCGAGCTGTAATGAGCCTTCTTTGGTAAGCGTAGCGATATGGTGACTGGGGTCGACAACCTCGACGTCGTGGTCCAGAGTAATATCACCCGCGGTAACGGTACCCGGCCCCTTCTTGCTCAAGCTAAGTGTGGCTTCATCGCGTCCATGCATACGCAATGCCAACGCCTTGAGGTTCAGAAGTATCTCGATCACATCCTCCTGCACGCCCTCGAGCGTGGAATACTCGTGCAGAACACCCTTGATCTTGACTTCCGTGATCGCAGAACCTGGCATTGATGACAACAGGATCCGGCGCAGGGCATTGCCCAACGTGTGTCCAAACCCTCGCTCGAGTGGTTCCAGCGTAATCTTTGCGTGCATCGGGCCCACTGCTTGCATGTCCACAAGACGGGGCTTGAGAAACTCGGTTGCAGAGCTCTGCATAGTTCGTCCCTCGATTGGTACTGACCAGTTACTTGGAATAAAGCGCTACGACCAGACTTTCGTTAATTTCTGATGGCAGCTCAGCTCGGTCCGGTGGTGCTTTGAATACGCCTTTCAACGCCTTCGCATCCACGTCGAGCCACTCCGGAAAACCGCGTTGCTCGGTCGCCTCCAGAGCGGCCTTGATCCGCAACTGGTTCTTGGCTTTCGGTGCGATCTCGATGACGTCGCTCGGCCTGACCTGCAAGGACGGTATGGTCACGCGCTTGTTGTTCACCAGCACCGCGTTGTGCCTGACCAACTGGCGCGCCTCGTCCCGCGACACACTGAATCCCATGCGATAAACGACATTTTCAAGCCGAGACTCGAGAAGCTTCAACAGATTTTCGCCAGTCGAGCCTCGGCGGCGGTCGGCCTCAACATAATAATTGGCGAACTGGCGCTCCAGGACACCATAAACACGGCGCAGTTTCTGCTTTTCGCGCAACTGCCTGCCGTAGTCCGAGATCCTGGTTCTACGCCGTGCATGCTGACCAGGTGGGTAGGCGCGCTTCTCGAAGGGACACTTGTCCGTGAAGCATTTCTCCCCTTTCAGGAACAGCTTACCGCCTTCGCGCCTGCACAAACGACATTTTGCATCAGTATAACGCGCCATCCGATTTCCCGTGTTCCTATACGCGGCGTCGTTTCGCTGGCCGACAACCGTTATGCGGTATCGGTGTGACGTCGACGATATTGCTGATCTCAAACCCCAAGCCATTGAGCGCCCGTACGGCTGACTCACGCCCGGGGCCAGGGCCTTTTACCCGGATTTCCAATGCCTTTACGCCGTACTCCTGGGCCGCCTCGCCAGCCCGCCGCGCGGCGACCTGTGCCGCGAACGGCGTACTCTTACGCGAACCACGAAAACCCGAGCCTCCCGAGGTGGCCCAAGTCAGGACATTTCCCTGCCTGTCACTGATCGAGATGATCGTATTGTTGAACGAGGCATGAATATGAGCGACGGCTTCGGCCACATTTTTCTTGACCCGCTTCTTCGCTTTACCCGTAGCTTTTGGTCTAGCCATAAAAAAATGTTAACCCTTCTTTATTCCGCGTCGCGGCCCCTTGCGGGTCCGCGCATTGGTCCGTGTGCGCTGACCCCGGACAGGCAGCCCCCTGCGGTGACGTAGCCCACGATACATGCCCAGGTCCATCAGGCGTTTGATATTCATGGCAATCTGACGGCGAAGATCACCTTCAAGCACATACTTCCCGACTTCGTCACGTATGCGCTGTACCTCGGCCTCTGTCAGATCCTTGACCTTGGCGGAAGCCGCGATATCCGCGCCCACGCAGATCGCGCGTGCGCGTGCGCGCCCTATCCCGTAAATCGAGGTCAAGGCAATGTCTACATGCTTGTGATTAGGGATGTTTATTCCCGAAATCCGCGCCATTAACTGACTCCCCTCAGGCGTGTCAAAAAACGCGCCATTCTAGCCATTTAGTGCTTGCAAATCAAATGCTTCTAGATTCAAGATACAAGGTCCACACTACAAGACCAAATCCTATGTACATTTGTACATTTATCTTGCATCTTGCCACTTGTATCTGAGTTTATCCCTGCCGTTGCTTGTGCCGTGGGTCCGAACATATGACTCGAACGACTCCCCTGCGCCGAATCAGCTTACAGTTCCGGCATAGCTTCTTCACTGACGCTCTCACCTTCATAATCTGCCTCCAGTTTGCACTCTCCACTCAAGCCCTTGTCATCGCGGCAGGCCAAGGCCACCCGTAAGATTGGCTTTGCGTAACAGGCTTTCGTACTGCCGCGACATTAGATGGGCCTGAACCTGCGCCATGAAATCCATGCACACGACCACGATGATGAGCAGTGAGGTTCCACCAAAGAAAAAAGGCACGTTCCACTTCACGATCATGAACTCCGGTAACAAGGCCACCGAGGTCAGATAAATCGCGCCTCCCAGCGTCAACCGCGACATCACATTATCGATATAGCGGGCGGTCTGATCGCCTGGGCGTATTCCCGGTACGAATGCCCCCGATTTCTTGAGATTTTCCGCCGTCTCCTTCGGATTGAAGATAATGGCAGTGTAGAAAAAACAGAAGAAAATGATCGCACTCCCATACAACGCCACGTAAACCAGATTGCCCGGTGAGAGCGTCGTCGCGATGTTCTGCAACCATTGCATTTCTTGCGTGCCCGCAAACCAGGTGGCCGCCGTCGCCGGAAACAGGATGATGCTCGAGGCGAAGATCGGCGGGATTACGCCCGCCATGTTAACCTTCAGGGGCAAGTGGCTGCTTTGGCCAGCCATAAGACGTCGACCCTGCTGTCGCTTGGCGTAATTCACAGTGATGCGCCGCTGACCGCGCTCAACATATACAACGAATGCGGTAACGGCGATCACAACAAAAAAAAGTATCAGCGCGAACAACGGCTGAAATGTCCCCCGGCTTACCAGCTCCAGCGTCTGACCTATTGCACTCGGCAGGCCTGCCACGATACCGGCGAAGATAATAATGGAAATTCCATTGCCGATACCGCGCTCGGTGATCTGTTCTCCGAGCCACACCAAAAACATGGTCCCCGCCACCAGAGTGACCATGGTGACCAGCTTAAACCCTATGCCGGCTTCGATCACCACCGGCACACCGCCCGCGACACTCTGACTTTCCAGAGCAACGGCAATGCCCAGAGCCTGAAATGCCGCCAGTAAAACAGTAAACCGACGAGTGTACTGCGTGATCTTTCGGCGGCCGGCCTCGCCTTCCTTTTTCAGCTGCTCCAGCTTCGGCACAACTGCGGTCATCAACTGTATGATGATCGAAGCGGATATGTACGGCATGATACCGAGAGCGAATACGGAGAAACGCTGCAGTGCTCCGCCAGAGAACATGTTAAAAAGCCCAATAATGGAACTCTGGGTGCCGCTGAACAGCTCAGCCAATGCCTCCGCGTTAATACCGGGAACCGGTATGTACGTACCAACCCGGTATACGACGAGCGCACCGAGCACAAACAAGATGCGCTGCCGCAGTTCGGTGAGTTTTCCGAGGGCACCAAGGCCCGACGCATCGCGTGTCGTGTAACGCGCCATCAGGGTTCGACCTTACCGCCGGCCTGCTCGATGGCGGCAACGGCTCCACGGGTTGCTGAAACACCTTTCAAGTTCACGGCACGTTCCAGTTTGCCGGAAAGAAAAACCTTCGCACGCTTAGCCGTTCGTGAAACCACATGCGCCTTTTTCAAGGCCGCCAGGTCAATGGTCTCGGCATCGACCTTGTTGAGCTCGTGTAACCGTACCTCGGCCGTATCGCCTCTTGAGGGTGAGGCAAACCCGCGTTTGGGTAGACGTCGTTGCAAGGGCATCTGTCCACCCTCAAAGCCAACCTTGTTCGAGTTTCCGGCGCGGGACTTCTGACCCTTGTGCCCACGGCCCGAGGTCTTTCCTAAGCCCGTACCGATACCCCGACCCAGTCGCTTTGGCGCGCTCTTGCTGCCAGCGGCAGGTTTAATGCTGTTGAGCCGCATTAGGCGACCTCCTCCCACTTAAGGAGATAGGAAATGCGATTCACCATTCCGCGTACGGCTGGCGTATCCTCTAACACGACCGTGTGTCGTATGCGGCGCAAACCGAGCCCCCTGACGCAGGCCATGTGCCGTCGCCCGGTACCTATGGGACTGCGCCGTAAAGTGATTTTCAACTTCTTGCCCGCCATGCTTGTCCCCTAACCTGCGATCTCGTCTACCTTCTTACCGCGTTTGGCAGCGACTTCAGCAGGGCTCTGCAACGATAGCAACCCATTAATGGTCGCGCGCACCACATTGACCGGATTACGCGAGCCGATGCACTTGGCCAAGACGTCTTGCACGCCGGTTACCTCGAATACCGCCCGCATGGCACCCCCTGCAATGATTCCTGTACCCTCAGAGGCGGGCCTAATCACCACCTTGGCCGCACCGTGGCGCGCCACGACCGCATGGTGCAACGTTGGGCCCTTCAGGCGCACCTTGACCATGTTGCGACGAGCGTTTTCCATGGCCTTTTGCACCGCAATCGGCACCTCGCGCGCCTTGCCACGCCCAATCCCGACCTTCCCGTCGCCGTCACCGACCACGGTTAACGCCGAGAAACCAAACAGTCTACCGCCCTTCACAACCTTGGCGACGCGTTTAATACTGATTAGCTTCTCTTGCAGATTGTCAGTGCGTACGCTGATTTGGCGCTCAGCCACTCGTTTACCCTCACAACATTAAACCGTTTTCACGCGCCGCATCTGCCAGCGCCTTGATTCGTCCATGATACCTGAAACCGGAGCGGTCAAACGACACTCGGGTAACGCCGGCTTGCTTAGCCTTCTCCGCAATACGCTTACCAATAAGGCTCGCTGCCTTAACATTCCCGCCGGTTTTGATTTCCTTTCGGATTTCCGACTCCAGGGTTGAGGCACTCGCTATTACTTTTCCGCCGCTGACATCGATGATCTGCGCATAGATATGCCTCGGCGTACGATGTA
Organism: Acidiferrobacterales bacterium; assembly: GCA_046758085.1. Lineage (GTDB taxonomy): Bacteria > Pseudomonadota > Gammaproteobacteria > Acidiferrobacterales > SPGG2 > VRUB01. The sequence continues at coordinate 8,199 of JBHHZP010000086.1, read as the reverse complement.
CACAGAGACGATCTATCTGCAAACGTCCAATGCCCCGCCGTATCCTTTGCGCCCGGCGCCGACGTCTCGTAGTCTTATCCACGATCTATACCACCCTATTACTTTTTCTTTGCCTCTTTACGGACAACGTGTTCATCGGCATACCTTATGCCTTTACCCTTATACGGCTCCGGCGGACGGACAGCACGAATCTCCGCAGCAACCTGCCCAACCTGTTGTTTGTCCGCACCTCGTACTACGATTTCTGTCTGGCTCGGCGTCTCCAGCGTAATTCCCTTGGGTACAGAATACACCACGGGATGAGAGAAGCCGGCGGATAAATTTAGCTTGTTTCCTTGCACTGCCGCCCGATAGCCCACACCGATAATGGTCAATTTTTTCTCGAATCCTTCCCTCACACCCATAATCATATTATTAACAAGAGAGCGCATCGTGCCGGATAGCGCCCGCGCAAAAGTTGATTCGGCGTCTGCTTCAAATTGCAAAAGCTTGCCCTCCTGGCGTACCTTGACCATTGGATGTACGTCAAAATTCAGCTGTCCCTTCGGTCCCTTTACGCTTACCTGGCTATTGCTGAGCTTGACCTCAACATCTTTTGGTATAGGAACTGGATTTTTTGCTACTCTAGACATCCGTTACTCCGTCACGACACGACGCACAAAACTTCACCACCGATGCCAGTCTGTCGCGCCACACGGTCGGACATGATCCCTTGCGACGTGGAAATGATCGCCACACCAAGCCCTCCTGCCACGCTAGGAAGCTCATCCTTGCCCTTGTATCGCCGGCAACCCGGTTTGCTCACGCGTTGAATGTTCTCAATCACAGGGCGTCCGGCATAATATTTGAGAAACACTTCCAGCACCGGCTTGCCGTCAAGAATGCGCTCTTCGTATCGCTCGATGTACCCTTCGTCACGCAGTACATCACTAATCCCACGTTTTGTGCGGGATCCAGGAATCATTACACTGACTTTATCCGCCCTCTGGGCATTGCGGATTCGCGTCAACATATCGGCAATAGGATCGGTCATCATAACTGTTAAACTCGAGTAACAAGTAACAAGTAACAAGCAACAAGTGTGAAAAGAACCCGCATAGTTGAACTCATGACAACTCTCTCATACCTTGTAACTTGTTACTTCCCACTTGCTACTATTTTTTTACCAACTCGCTTTTATCACGCCTGGCACTTCCCCGCGCATCATCAGATCACGCAGCTTGTTACGCGCCAGCCCGAATTTTCGATAATAACCGCGTGGACGCCCTGTCAGCCGGCAACGGTTGCGCTTACGGCTCGGGCTTGAGTCACGCGGCAGCTTTTGCAGTGCTATCTGCGCCTCCATACGTTCCACCTCCGACAGCGCAATGTCCTTGACCCGAGCTCGAAGTTCCGCACGTTGCACGCTATGTTTAGTGACCAATATCGCGCGCTTCTTGTCCCGTGCAATCATGGATTTCTTGGCCATATTTTGGATCAGCTCCTGATCGGAAAATTAAACGCGTCCAGCAATGCGCGTCCTTCTTCGTCTGTTCTCGCGCTGGTGGTAATCGTGATGTCCATTCCACGGATCGCATCGATCTTGTCATAATCAATTTCAGGGAAAATGATCTGCTCGCGCACGCCCATGGAGTAGTTACCTTGGCCGTCGAAGGCTCGCGGTGGCAACCCGCGGAAATCGCGCGCACGTGGAATCGCAATCTGGACGAGGCGATCTAGAAACTCGTACATGTGCGCGCGCCGCAGCGTCACCTTGCAACCAACTACCCAGCCTTCCCGGACCTTGAAGTTTGCGACCGACTTCCGTGCTCGTGTCACGACCGGTTTCTGGCCACCAATTTTCTCCATATCGGCCATGGCGCTGTCGATGACTTTTTTGTCGGCAAGTGCCTCGCCCACACCCATATTCAATGTGATTTTCGTAATCCGCGGCACTTGCATGACGCTCTTGTACCCGAACCTTTTAACCAGGTCGGGCACCACTGTCTTATGATAATACTCCTGTAACCTAGCCATCTTTAGCTATGAGCCTTCACTAGACGTCGACGACCTCACCATTACCCTTGAAATAACGGACCTTACGCCCGTCCTCAAGAACCTTGACGCCCACGCGCTCGCCCTTGCCTGTCGCCGAGTTATATAGGGCGACGTTCGAAATATGCAGAGAAGCTTCCTTGTCCATTATTCCCCCGGAAACGCCTTTATTCGGGTTCGGGCGCGTATGCCTCTTGACCATATTCACGTTTTCCACCAGCACGCGATTACCCGACAGCACGCGCAAGACCGCACCCTGCTTGCCCTTGTCCTTTCCGGCAAGCACGACGACCTGGTCTCCCTTTCGAATCCTGCGCATCTGCGTTTCCCCTAAAGCACTTCGGGCGCCAGAGAAATAATTTTCATGAAATTTTGCGTGCGTAGCTCTCTGGTCACCGGTCCAAAAATACGCGTCCCCAGGGGCTGCAACTGCGGAGTAAGCAGTACGGCAGCATTCTTGTCAAAACGAATTACCGATCCGTCGCTGCGGCGCACTCCTTTGCGTGACCGTACGATCACGGCCGAGTAGATATCTCCCTTCTTTACGCGGCCGCGCGGCATCGCTTCCTTTACACTGACCTTAACGACATCACCGATGCCCGCATAGCGGCGCTGTGAACCACCGAGAACTTTTATGCATTTAACCTTTTTCGCGCCGCTATTATCTGCAACAGACAGCACGGTTTGCATCTGGATCATCGCCAGTACTCCACGAACGAGCCATTTTTCGGATTGGGATGCCCTGTCAACTTTTTCGCCATGACATCGCCACCGTCTATAACCCATCAACTATATTTCGGTCGCCTTCTCAACAACCTTTACCAACCGCCAGCTCTTAATCTTTGACAGCGGTCGGCATTCTTCAATAACAACGAGATCACCCTCTCCGCACTCGTTGTTCTCGTCATGCGCGTGGAACTTGGTCCTGCGCCGAACATACTTTTGATAAAGCGGGTGCTGGACCTTCCGTTCGATCACAACCGTGATGGTCTTGTTCATCTTGGCGCTCACAACACGCCCGGTGGTCGAACGTGCCACGTTGGCCTTGCCCGTCATACCGCTTCACCTTTCCGTTTTTGCTCATTCATGATGGTGCGGAACCGGGCGATATCGCGACGTATTTCCCGTATCCTGGCTGGATTACCCAACTGACCAGTCGCTCTCTGCATGCGAAGATTAAACTGTTCACGTAGCAACTCGTGCAGCTCCTTTTTAACTGCCGCATGGTCCATTGCCCTGATATCTTTTGGTCTCACGATGCCACCTGTCTAGTGACGAACGCAGTTTGAACGCAAAGCTTTGCTGCCGCGAGCCGAAACGCTTCTCGTGCTTGATTTTCGGCAACACCTTCCATTTCATACAGCATGGTTCCCGGCTTGACGATGGCCACCCAGTACTCCGGATTGCCCTTTCCTTTACCCATTCGCACTTCCAGTGGCTTCTTGGATACCGGCTTGTCGGGGAACACGCGTATCCAAACACGGCCACCGCGTTTAATGTAACGTGTCAACGCACGTCGCGCCGCCTCGATCTGGCGCGCCGTCAACCGTCCACGGCTCGTAGCCTTGAGGCCGTACTCGCCGAAATTGACCTTATTGCCGCGTGTCGCCACACCTCGATTGCGACCTTTTTGCTGCTTTCGATACTTAGTTTTTTTTGGCTGTAGCATCAGGTTATACCGTTCTATGCCTCAAGCGCTCGCCTTCTTGACTGCTTCTGCCTCGCTTTCTTCCTCGCGATCAAATATCTCGCCTTTGAATATCCATACCTTTACACCAATGACGCCGTAGGTAGTATAGGCTTCGGAAAATCCATAATCGATGTCGGCGCGCAATGTGTGCAACGGCACGCGTCCCTCACGGTACCATTCCGTTCGGGCGATCTCGGCGCCATTCAACCGTCCCGCGACCATTACTTTTACACCTTGTGCACGCAGTCGCATCGCATTGGTCACGGCACGTTTCATCGCGCGCCGAAACATAATACGTTTTTCCAGTTGCTGACAGATACTCTCTGCTACCAGCTGAGCATCGAGCTCAGGTTTGCGAATTTCCTCTACCGCCAATTGAACCGGCTGTCCTGCCAGCTGGGTGAGTTCTTTTCGGAGCTTCTCGATGTCTTCGCCCTTCTTACCGATGACAATCCCCGGCCGCGCTGTGTGTATGGTCACATTCACGCTCTGCGCTGGGCGCTGCATGATGATCTTGCTGACCGCAGCATTCGCCAGTTTTTTCTTTATATAGGAACGTAGCTGCAGGTCCGAGTTAAGGTTATCGGCGTAGGTTTTGTTGCCCGAGTACCACTTGGCTGTCCAGTCATTAATAATGCCCAGCCGCAGCCCCGTCGGATTTACCTTCTGGCCCATTACTCGTCCTCCTGTTCGGATTTTTGCGCCTGGGACTTCTGGGTAGCCGTCGGGACAACATCGGATACCGTCACCGTAATATGGCTGCTGCGCTTCTTGATCCTTGCCACCCGTCCCTTCGCCCGCGCGCGCCAGCGTTTTATCGTAGGACCCTCGTCCACCTGAACCGTTGCCACCCGCAAATCATCGACGTCAGCACCCTCGTTGTGCTCTGCATTCGCAATCGCCGACTCCACGGCCTTGCGCAGCGGTAGTGCTGCTTTCTTGCCGCTGAACTGCAGAATTTCTAATGCCCGCGCGACCGGCAACCCGCGAATCTGGTCAGCCACAAGCCGACCTTTCTGCGGCGAGATGCGTATGTACTTTAATGTTGCTGTTACCTGCATAACTATTTCGTAGCTGCCTTCTTATCGCCAGAATGTCCCTTAAAAGTACGTGTGGCGGCAAATTCTCCGAGCTTGTGTCCAACCATATTTTCTGTGATCAGTATCGGTACGTGTTGCCGACCGTTATGGACAGCAATAGTCAATCCAACAAAATCAGGAGTAATAGTGGACCTTCTGGACCATGTTTTGATGGGTCTCTTGCTGCCCTGCACGTGGGCACGCTCCACCTTCACCGCAAGGTGATGATCAACAAATGGCCCCTTTTTGACCGAGCGTGGCATTTTTCAGCAAACTCTCTATTTTCCGTTAAGCTTCGAGGCAGTGCGTCCTGTAAACCAACCCGCCAATAACCCCCACTGAAGCGTGAGGGGGTGGCTACCCGGCCGCGCCCTTGTTGTCGCCTTACCCTTCACTCTTCACTCTTTACGATGTTACCGTTTGCGCCGCCGCAGAATCATCGAATCCGTGCGTTTGTTTAGTCGCGTTTTGTGGCCCTTGGTCGGAACACCCCAAGGCGTCACCGGATGACGTCCACCCGAGGTCCGGCCTTCGCCGCCCCCGTGCGGGTGATCGACCGGGTTCATCGCCACACCTCGCACAGTGGGGCGAATACCACGCCAGCGTTTGGCACCGGCTTTGCCCAGCTTGCGCAGGGAATGCTCGGCGTTTCCAACCTCGCCTATAGTGGCCCGGCAATCTACGTGAACCTTGCGTACTTCCCCAGAGCGCAGGCGCAGTTGCGCATAGTTACCTTCACGCGCAACGAGCTGGATGGCCGTGCCGGCGCTGCGTCCCAGCTGGGCCCCTTTGCCCGGTTTCAGCTCCACGCAATGAATCAAGCTTCCCAATGGGATGTTACGCAAAGGTAGCGCGTTCCCTGGCCTGATTGGGGCATCGACTCCGGACACTATCTCGGCTCCCGGGCGTACATCTTTGGGCGCGATAATGTAGCGTCGCTCGCCGTTGGAATACAGGACAAGGGCGATATTGGCGCTGCGGTTTGGATCGTATTCGAGCCGTTCCACCTTTCCTATGATACCGTCATTTCTCCGACGAAAATCAACCACGCGATAATGCCGTTTATGTGCACCGCCCCGGTGGCGTACGGTAATACGCCCGTGGTTGTTGCGCCCATGGGTCTTGGTCTTCTTTTCGAGCAGAGGCGCATACGGTTCGCCCCTGTGCAGCTCCGCACTAACCACCTTGGTCATACCGCGGCGGCCGGGAGACGTTGGTCTGACTTTGATTACTGCCATCGTACCATTTCGCTCGATCAAGAAACGCCAAGAAAATCGATGTCAAACCCGGGCTTCAAGCGCACATAAGCCTTCTTCGTATCTGCGCGTTTGCCTAATCGCCGGCCATATGCTTTCTTTTTTCCCGTGTTGTTCAATACGGTCACACTTTCAACCTTCACATCGAACATCTTTTCCACGGCCTGCTTGATGATCTTCTTGTTGGCGTCGCGGCGCACCTCGAAGGTAAACTGCTTGTGCTTGTCCGCCAGCCGCGTGCTTTTTTCAGACATGTACGGCGCCAAAAGAACCTGATATAGCAGTTCCTCGTTCATGCCAGCCGTTCCTCGAACTGTTTCACTGCGCCCACTGTCATGATCACTTTCTCGTGCCGAAGCAGGCTCACAGGGTCTGCGTGACTCACATCACACACATTCACCTTCGGCAGGTTACGGACCGACAGCAACAGCCTATCGTCAATGCTCTCCGTAACAATCAACGCATCAGCGGTACCCAACTTGTTCAGTTTCTCCACCATCAACTTGGTTTTAGGCTCATTGAGTCTGATCTCATCAACCATCAAGAGCCGGTCTTGGCGCACCAATTCCGACAAAATCGAGCGAAGCGCCCCGCGATGCATCTTGCGGTTGACCTTCTGTGAAAAATCACGGGTTGCGGCTGCAAACACTCTCCCGCCACCGCGCCATATGGGGCTGCGGATCGTACCCGCGCGCGCGTGTCCTGTACCCTTCTGGCGCCACGGCTTCGCACCGCCACCACGAACCGCCGCGCGATTCTTCTGTGCGCGCGTCCCCTGCCGAGCGTGGGCCTGATAGGCAACGACAACTTGGTGTACCAGCGGTTCGTTGAACTGTGCTGCAAACACCGCATCCGACACTTGGATCTCCGACTCCGAACCGCTTCCCTCAAGGATACTGACCACACTGAGTTTCATCGTGGTCCCCCTCAACCGGCGCCCTTCGCCTTAACAGCAGGAAGAATAATAACATCCCCACCGGTGGCTCCCGGGACAGCGCCTTTCACCAACAGGACGTTGCGCTCCGGATCGACGCTGACGACCTCCAGCGTCTGTTGTGTGCGCCTCACATTGCCCATATGCCCCGCCATTTTCCTGCCAGGAAAGACCCGGCCCGGAGTTGTCCGTTGGCCAATGGAGCCCGGTGCACGATGCGCAAGCGAGTTGCCATGAGTCGCGCGCCCGCCGCGGAAGCCATGGCGTTTCATGACACCCGCAAAACCCTTGCCGACCGAGGTTCCCTGTACGTCCACTTTTTGACCTACGCTAAATGTATCTGCCTTGATTTCCGCACCAGGCTTAAGGTCTTCGCCTTCGCCCGGAGCGAGGCGAAACTCCCACAGTCCGCGCCCAGGCTCTACGCCCGCCTTCACGAAGTGACCACCCGTCGCCTTGTTCAGGCGGCGACGCCGGTTACCAGTGGTGACCTGTATCGCCCGGTAGCCGTCACGGCTATCCTCCTTCACTTGCGTCACGCGATTGGCGCCAACCTCTAGCACGGTCACCGCAACGGCGGTCCCGTCCTCCGTGAACAGGCGCGTCATACCCATCTTTCGACCAATGACCCCTATCGGCATGCCAATACCTATCTGTCGTACACAGTAACTGCTGATCTGTTATCGGTTCCGGCGACTTTTCTGACGGAGGTGCTAGCCGGTTGTCAACCCAACTTTATTTCGACATCAACGCCCGCCGCCAGGTCCAGCTTCATCAGTGCATCGACCGTCTTGTCGGTGGGATCCATGATGTCCATGATCCGTTTGTGCGTGCGGATCTCGAACTGGTCGCGTGACTTCTTATCCGTGTGCGGCGAGCGCAAAAGCGTGAAACGCTCGATCTTCGTTGGCAGAGGAATCGGTCCTTTCACCAACGCACCGGTGCGCTTTGCCGTATCGACAATCTCTGCCGCGGATCGATCAATCAAGCGATGATCGAAGGCCTTCAGGCGAATTCTGATTTTCTGACCAGCCATTAGTATTTAAACAAGTTCCGAGTAACAAGTTCCGAGTAACAAGTAAAACACCCCTTGGGAACCACTCAGTTAGCCTTTCCTTGCCACTTGCTACTTCGCACTTCCCACTCGCATTATTCAATAATCTTCGACACCACACCGGCGCCCACGGTGCGCCCGCCCTCACGGAT
>JBHHZP010000085.1:0-15691 GCA_046758085.1 Acidiferrobacterales bacterium | reverse complement strand
GACGGCGTGCGCTACACGAAAGTGTTTACGTTTCACCGCGACAGTTATCTCATCGAGGTTGACTATGTGGTCGAAAACTCCTCTGCTACGCCGTGGCAAGGATACCTGTATAGACAGTTCCGGCGCCGCTACGTGCCGGTCACGGCCAGCTGGTTGACGCGGCTGCCGACTTACACCGGCGGTGCCATCTATACGCCGGAGGAAAAGTACGAAAAGATCTCGTTTGATGACATGCGCGAAAAGCCGATCGAGCGCGATGCGACCGGCGGCTGGGTAGCCATGCTCCAGCACTATTTTGTAGGGGCCTGGCTGCCGCCGCGCGAGGCGCGCAACCGTTTTTACGCCAAGGCGCTGCAGGCCAACACCTACATCATCGGTCTCAAGCAGCTCGATCCGACCAACGTGGCACCAGGCGGCAGCACCCGGCTGCGCGCCAAGATCTACGCCGGACCCAAACTGCACGAGCGCCTGAAGGGGTTATCGCCCGGCATGGAGCTCACGGTGGATTACGGCTGGCTCACATTCATCTCCGCCCCGCTGTTCTGGCTGCTTTCGTTCATTCATGGCTGGGTCAAAAACTGGGGGTGGGCCATCATAGTGCTGACGGTGATGATCAAGGCAGTGTTTTTCCCCTTGTCGGCTGCCAGCTACAAGTCCATGGCGCACATGAAGCGCGTTCAGCCCAAGCTGCAAAGCTTGCGGGAGCGATTCGGCCATGACCGCCAGCGCATGAACCAGGCGATGATGGAGTTGTACAAGAAAGAGAAGATCAATCCATTGGGTGGTTGCCTGCCGATCGCGATCCAGATCCCTGTGTTCATCGCGTTGTACTGGGTGCTGCTGGAGAGCGTGGAGATGCGCCAGGCGCCGTTTATATTCTGGCTGCGGGATTTGTCGTCGCCCGACCCCTATTTCGTGTTGCCGATTATTATGGGCATCAGCATGTTTTTGCAGCAAAAACTCAGCCCCACCCAGCTCGACCCGATGCAGCGAAAAATCATGAGTGCATTACCCATCGTTTTTACCGTGTTTTTCCTGTGGTTCCCGGCAGGCCTGGTACTCTACTGGGTCGTCAACAACATCTTGTCCATCGCCCAGCAGTGGCAGATCACCCGCATGATCACGGCGCGGGCGAAATAACCCCGCGCCCCGCAGACTCCGAGCCTGAAACCATCGCGGCCGTGGCGACCCCGCCCGGGCGCGGCGGTATCGGCATCGTGCGCGTGTCGGGTACCGCGGTGCGCCCGATGGCAGTGGCGCTGCTCGGGCGGCTGCCGCTCCCAAGACATGCCAAGTACGCCGCCTTTCGTGATGCCGCGGGCGCACCGCTCGACCGCGGCATTGCATTGTGGTTTCCCGCGCCGCACTCGTACACGGGCGAGGACGTGCTGGAGCTGCATGGTCACGGTGGCCCGGTGGTGCTCGACATGTTGCTCAAGCGGGTGCTCGAACTGGGCGCCCGGCTCGCGCGTCCCGGTGAGTTTTCCGAGCGCGCCTTTCTCAACGGGAAGCTCGACCTGGCGCAGGCCGAAGCCGTGGCGGATCTCATCGAGAGTAGCTCGGCGAGCGCCGCGCGCTCGGCGCTGCGATCGCTTGACGGAAGGTTTTCGCAACAGCTGCGCACGCTCGTGGAGCGGCTGGTCGAGTTGCGCACTGTCGTCGAGGCAGCAATCGATTTTCCGGAAGAAGAAATTGATTTCCTTGCCGATACCGCGCTGGCGAGAAACGTGCGTGAGTTGATCCAAGAGCTGGAGCGGGTACGCGATACGGCGAACCAGGGCCGTTTGCTGCACGACGGCATCACGATTGTGCTGGCCGGCCCCCCCAACGCCGGCAAGTCGAGCTTGCTCAATCGGCTCGCGCAGACGGACGCCGCGATTGTGAGTGAGATCCCGGGCACCACACGTGACGTGCTGCGCGAGCGCATTGCGATAGACGGCCTGCCACTGCACGTGCTTGACACCGCCGGTCTGCGTGAGAGCGGTGATGCAATCGAAACCGAGGGGGTACGCCGAGCGCAAGCGGCGATGACCAGTGCAGATCGCATTCTGCTAGTGATCGACGACGCCGCCGCCGACCCAAGCGCGGTGCAGCGCCTGCTCGCGCAACTGCCAGCTCACCCTGCACACACGCTGATCCGCAACAAGATCGATTTAAGCGGGCGCCCGAGCGGTGAGCAGGCCGGTGACAACGGTGTGGAGCTTGCGTTGTCGGCCAAGACCGGCGCGGGGATGGAGGTCCTGTGCGATCATCTGAAGGCGTGCATGGGCTTTCGGGGGCCCGATGCCGGCACCTTCATCGCGCGCCGCCGCCACCTGGACGCGCTCGACCGCGCGCTCACCCATGTGGCTGTCGGCTCGCAGCAACTCGAGCGCGCACGCGCGGGAGAGCTGCTGGCCGAGGAGTTGCGCCTGGCCCAGCGCGCGCTGGGAGAGATCACCGGCGAGTTCACCAGCGAGGACCTGCTGGGGCGGATCTTTGCGAGCTTTTGTATTGGAAAGTAGTTTCTTGTTTCGAGGGATCCCGCGAGTTCGGACTCATGGTTCTTGATCCGAAACTATTAGCGGTTTGCCGTGAACTCACGGACCAGAACATCTTACACACCCGCCATGATGCGCCCGTCGCGCCCGCGCTTGTCCCGTTTCACGGTGACTGGCTTGCCTGCAACAAGAGTCGCTAGGTGTTTTCTTGAGGCATTGCCGTAGGGCTGGCCTTTCTCGGGGGCGTCGAAGCCTTGCAGCTGGATGCGGTGCTGGGTGCTGGTGTTATCGAGGACGGTGATGCGGTCGCCATCGGCTACTTTGACCACCCTGCCGGTGAGAGCAACAACCGCAAGTGGCTTCTCAGGTGTCTTTTGCTTGGCGGCAGTTGTTGGTTTGCCAGCCTTGCAGTATTGATTGTCCGGGCAATAGTTACAGTAGCCGAGATCACCACAGACATAGGTTCCCTGACCCGAGGAACAGGAATGCCAGCGGTGGCAGCCGGAGCCGTGGGCGTCGATTTTGGTTGACCCCACTGCAACGATATGCTGCCATATTGCACGACAGGACAAGAAGGACTGCATCACATTGGAGAACGAGTCTAATTAATCTCCTGCCAGTAGTTATACCTTTCCGCCTTTTGAGGGGTCTTGCCGTCCGCCCTTTGTCTCTACCACGCACGTATGTGCCAGTTGCCGATAGCCTGATTACGAGTCTGTGGAGGTGTGAAATGAAAAAACTAACTTTGTCCGCGTGTCTTCTGCTGAGCGCGGCGTTACACCTTTGGTCACATTTTCGTCACAGCCGGTGGCACATTGAGTCGAACTGGGTGCGTTCACGACGAATGAGCAGGCGAAAAAGACCCTGCTCCTGATGTTTACTTCGCGTGTACGGCGACGCGAGGTGGATAACGGAAGGCCCATTATGGCAGCACTAGGACGTTTAACGGGCAGAGCGATAGGGTGGTCTCTGTTAGCGGCGCTACTCATCGTAGGCGCGCTTCTGTGGTACCTATTCTCCAATGATGATTTGTCAGAACGCAAAATCATCTATGTGACAGGAAGTGTGGTAAATGTTAGGGAAGGCCCGTCCACCGGGTTCTCGGTTGTGACCAAGCTTAAGAAAGGGCATAAGCTGGTTGAATTATCGCGTGAAGGTGATTGGGTCAATATCGCCTTAGAAGAGACAATCGCCAAAACCGCCTGGATTCATGCCTCTCTTGTCAGTGCCGAGCCCCAAGCCGAAAAGTCACCGTGACCTGCCATCACAGGGCAGGAGCGAGACCATGCCCTGCTTCTACCTCACCCCCGAACAAGAACAACTACAACCAAATCCCAGAGCCGTAAGCCTGCATTGCCGAGACACTGCGAGGAGGCCACATATGACTGCTTATTGGATAGGACGTGTAAACGTTATCGAGCAAGCGGGCGTGGCTGAATACGCTAAGCGTGCCGGTCCCGTCATCCTCAAACACGGTGGACGGTTTCTAGCGCGTGGGGGAAACTTTGTGGCCCTAGAGGGCAAGGAATACTCGCGCAATGTCATCATTGAATTTCCCAGCTTCGATCAGGCCGTGGCGTGTTACAACTCACCCGAGTACCAGGAAGCTGCTTTGTTTTTGGAAGGCGCGGCAGAGCGGGAGGTCTGTGTAGTCGAGGGAATCTAGGACCACACGCCGGCCCCACTTGATACGTAAGGGTTAAACGGTTGACCAATCCTGGCAGACCCGAATGTGTTTCCCGACCAGGAGCTCGTGAGGCAACGGGAACGGATTGTCTCCAACCTTGAGCGGGAGTGGGAGATCACGGGCAGAAGCAAGGAGCGCGATCTTCGCGTGGATCGAGGTGTTCTACAACCGTGAGCATCTGCATGAGACCCTCGGTTACGTCAGTCCGGTGCGCTATGAAGCAGCGACCTACTGTTGCTTAACCACGTGTCCGTGGAAATGGGTACACCTCAGCCCTATTTAGTGTCCTCTTAGTGTCCTCTGCCCTTGGGCTATTCGGGTACGAGACCCAGTTGTTCCATTAGGGTAAAGAGGTCTGGCATCCACCAAAACTCCGCCAATTGCCCAGTGTCGATCCGGAATATGCCCATTCCATCCCAGCTCAGCGATTTACCTGTGGGAGCTATTATAATCGCGGCGTTGTTGGCCGTCCAAGTACAGAAGGCGCTAGAGAAATACAGGGGGCGCAAACTCGTAGACATTTAATGTTTAAAACCCTTAATGGCGACAAGAGCAACCCCTGTGTCCAATGAACACGTCACCGCGCTGAACCTGATCGACATCGAATTTGCTAAAGCGCAGTACGACGGTGTAAAGACCGCGTCGAAAACTTACCTCGATCATCTGAATAACTATCCGCGAGGTGACGAGAAAACCAAACCAGCACTACAACAACAAAGGGTCCTTTGGCTCGAGAAGCGCGTTGACTTACTTGCACAACTTCTTGTTGAGATGGTCCGATCACTTGGATACTCATTCGACACCGTATACGTTAAGCGCAGCATTTACGCACCCGAAGCCCATGCAGAATACGAAGATGAAACAACGATGCTCCGCCGTGGTTTCTTGCGCGTTCTGGTCGGTGACATCAGCCTGCCGATGAAAATTACCGACTTTCCGCAGGATGAGGAAATGCGAAAGCTCCAGATAGAGTACTTTGAGGGCAAAAGACCCCTTCCGGTCAAAATCGTAGAGGAAGGTTAACGCCTACGACACAATTTGCGTCGATTGGCGCTGTTACGCTTCTTGAAGCGCCCGCCCGGGTCGCGCGGTGGCGCGCGGCCAGGTGTACCACGTGGCCCAAAATTCTGCCCCAAAACCATGCCTTTTGATCACAAATATTCGCCCACGTCAGTACTTATGCGTGTTCGCGAGATTCTGCATCGGCAAGTGAGGTGTGCCCGTGCGCCGAGCCTGTCAGCCGCTGGCCGGCGATCCGGTCTATGATTACGGTAGCCATCGACCGCAGGAGTGTTTGATGCACACGTCCTTACAGCTAGTGGCGGCGGTGCTTGCCTCGGCACTGCTCGCTTCCTGCTCCACCTATGATGCAATCACCATCGTTGGCAGCAAGAGCCCCGAGCAAGCCGCCAAGGCGATCATTCGCGCCCGGCAAGCGGCCTACATGCGCAACCCCACACTGCTGGCGCGAGACGTCAAGCGTGCGCGCCGCCAGTTCAAGCAGCTGGTGGCGTTTTTCAGTGGTGAGGTCAGCCGCGAGTGGGGCAGCAAAGAAGTGCTGCTGCCGGGCCCGAAGCGCTACGTCAAGTACACCGCAAACTACCGCAGCCGCGCCGTGGTCAATTTCGACACCGGCCTCATTACCGTCGAGACCCTCGACATTGACGACATCAGCCTGCGCAACGCCATTATCACGACGCTGCTGACACCGGACGACCCACGGGCGGTGGACCTTTACTCCGACAAGACCATCAAGTTATCGGGCACCCCCTATCTGTATGCGCTGGTGGTGGATCACAAACGTCGGCCGATCAGGGGCCCGCAGCGGGCGGAGGCCTACGCACGCCATCTGGTGGCCAATGAGCGCCGCGAGCGCAAGATCGACACGGCGCACGGCTCCAGGGTCGCGCGCTACGTGCAATTCAACATGGTCAACGATCGCGAGAATAAACAGGCGATGCGCTACCAGCGGCATGTTGTGCGCTACGCACGCAAGTACCAGGTGAGCAAGAGCCTGGTCTACGCTGTCATCAAGACCGAGAGCAATTTCAATCCGTTTGCCGTTAGCGCGGCGCCCGCCTATGGGCTGATGCAGCTCGTGCCCGCCAGCGGCGGGCGCGAAGCCTATAAGGCCGTGAAGGGCGTGGACAAGATACCGGGCAGAGACTATCTGTTCGATGCCGCCAACAACATTGAGCTTGGGACGGCCTACCTGGGCATTATCGATCAGCGTTATCTCGGCGCCATTCAGGATCCGACCTCGCGCGAGTACTGCACCATCGCTGCCTACAATGGTGGTGCGGGGACGGTGTTACGGGTGTTCTCCAGTGACCGCCAGCGCGCGCTGGCCATAATCAACTCGCTGCGCCCGCCCGCCGTCTATGAGCAGCTGCGCACCCGGCTGCCGCGACAAGAAACGCGGCGCTACCTGGTCAAGGTGCTTGATGCGAGAAGGGCGTTTGTGAATATTTAGCAGCGGTTATGCAAATTGTCTTGCCGGCGCGCCTGAAAACACGCGACCTGTTGACGCAGCTGCTGCACGGGATCAACGCCTGACAGGCCGCCATAGCGTATGCGTAGATAGAGCCCGGTAACACTGTCCACCGATGCCTTGAGGTCGGGGCGCGCGGCGACTGCGCGCGCGGCAAATGCCAGTGCGCCTTCGGCCGGGCGGCGCTGAATTCCGGCGCGCCCGAGCTTGCGGCAGAATGCGCGGTATGATACCTGCACCGGGTCCGCCCGGCGCGCCCGACGTGTGGTCACGGCCAGCACCAGCATGGCGGCGGCCAGCACCAGCACCAGTGTGAGCAGCAGGCCGCGCCACGACAGCTCGGGCAGCCGCAATGAGCGCAACAGGTGGCGTTGGCGCTGCTGGTCATAGCCGAGTACGGAGCGATGCCACTGCAAGTTGGCCAAGTCCCAGTACAGGCGCATCGTACGCCAGGTGCCGGCAAACCAGCCGAGTTCGATCAACCTGCGAACGGCGTCGCTCGACAATTGTCCCAGCTCGAACCCGCGTACCGTCAGCTCGCGCACAGCGTCGATACCGAGTTCCACGCGCTCGGGGGCGACGGCAGCCGTGGGATCAATGCGCACCCAGCCGCGCGACGGTAACCACACCTCGGCCCACGCATGCGCGTCGGCCTGTCGCACAATCCAGTAGTCTCCAGCCGGATTGTATTCTCCGCCCAGATAGCCCTGCACGATGCGGCTGGGTACCTCGGCAACCCGCATCAGCGTGACAAACGCGGAGGCGAAGTGACCGCAGAAACCCCGGCGTGTTGAGAACAAGAACTCATCGACCGGATCATCTCCAAGCAGCGGTGGCTCGAGCGTGTAGAAGAACGGTTGTTCGCGAAAATACTCCAGTGCCGCACGCACGACCCCGAGATCGTCTGCACTATCACGGCGCAGCTCGCGCGCCAGCGCGCGCACCCGCGGGCTCAGTTGGGCCGGCAGTTGCAAGGCCAGCTCCCGCTCCACGCGGTCCAAGGCGCCGGTGCGATAGCGTGGATAGGAGACCAGGGTGTAACGCTGGCGTTCCCGCGGTGTGCGGCGGTGCTCGAGCAGGTAACCCGGGCGTGTGCGCGTGCCGCGGGGTGCGAGAATGGGCAGATCCAGCGCCGGGAGCCACGGCTTGCGGCTCGGCTCCAGCGTAACGGTGTACTTGATCGGCGCGCCCTGGCGAGCAAATGTCATGCGCGCGTCCAGAACGTCGGCCGCCGAGCCCCGCACCCAGCGCATACCGTCGCTGCGCCACAGCACCAGTGCGCGCCAGTAGAGCTGCGTGCGCGCTGGTGCCGGGCCGTCGAACTCCACGCGAAACACCGGGGCGTAAGAACGGCTCAGATGACGCACGCTTCCGGGCTGCAGCACCTCAGACATGCCCGTAATGTCACGATCGCGCTCGCCCGGGAACCCCCACAAGGTCCCCGGTATACGGGGAAACAACACGAACATGACCAACATCAGCGGCACCGCCTTGAGTGATAAGGTGCTCGCCAACCCCAAGGCGTAGCGTAGATCGATACCGGTGGGCTGGTTGAGGCGCACCAATGCGGCCAGGCTCAACACCACCACTACGGCGCTGTACAGCGCGATGCCCGGGGATTGCGAGTACAGAAAACTCGCCAGCAGCAACAGGTAGCACAGGAACAGCGCCACCATACAGTCGCGTAGTTTGCGCAGCTCAAGGAACTTCAAGGCCAGCAGGCTTGCCAGCAACGCACTGCCGGCATCGCGGCCGAGCAAGGTGCCGTAGTACTCCAGCACCGCCGCCACCACCACCAACGTCAAACCCAGGCGCAACACGCGCCCCGGGCCTGGCCAGGCGCGATTTTCCACCGCAAAGCGCCACAGCAAGCAACCGGCACACACCAGCACGATCCAAGCAGGCAGCCGTGGCACGTGTGAGGCCAACGACAGCGCCGCGATCAGCAGCAGGCTGTTCATTCCCTGGCGATCGGGCCGGCGGTCCGTCACTGGCCTATCCTGGAAACAGCGCCAGCGCCGCCAGGCAGCGATGACGGTGCTCCTCGCCATTGGCGGGAGCCAGCGTCTGGTGGGGCAGGCGCAGGCCGTATTGCAGGCCGGCGCGCTCGCAATCCAATACCCAGCGACAGAGCTGACTCAAGCGCTCCTCGGTGGCCATCCCTGCCAGCGCCTCCCACTCCAGCCACACGCTCGCGCGGTAGCCGCCGCCAAACTGCTTGATCAGCATGCCGCGCCCACGCGCCATCGCCTTCCAGCTCACGTGACGTGGCGAGTCGCCGCGGCGGAACTCACGCAGCCCCAGGAAATCCTCTCCCTCCGGGTGCAGCCCGCGGTCCGGCACTCCGCGTGCCTCGGCGGTGACAGGCACGGGCGCTGAAGATGCGGGCCGCGGGTATACCAGGCAGCGTTGTTGGAGGGCGATCCGCCGTGACCAGGCGAACAGCAAGCCCAGCGGAAAACGCGTAGACAACACCACGGGCGCGGGCGCGAGGTAGCCTCTTCGGTCGCTGCCGCGCTCGAGCCGAATGCAGGTCTGCTCGCCTGCGCGCAAGTCGACGCGGCTAACCTGGCGTTTCGCCTGCTCGATCGACACCCCCAGCCGTCGCAGTCCGTGGCTGTTATTTAGCCTGAGCTGAAAGCTGGCGTTGTCGCCCGCAAACACCGGTGAGCAGGGCCCCTCGGATAGCCGCAGACCGAGTAAATTCCGGTGCGTGGACAGCATCGAGACAATGCCAATCGCCGCCAACCAGAAGGTCAAGGCGTAAGCCAGCGCGTTGCCGTAGTTAATGGCTACCAGCAGCAGGACCATCAGCACCAGCGCGAATACGAGTCCGTAGCCGGTTGGCAGCATGTACAGCTCCCGGCGCCCAAGCACGACTTCCGCGCTCGGCGGGCGCGCCATCACGGGATCGGCACGGCGGCCAGCAGCTCCTCGATCCTGACTTCGGAGGACCCCTGTGCCGAGCCTTCGGCCGGGCGCAAGCGATGGCCCATCACGCTGGGCGCCACGACTTGCACGTCTTCCGGGAGCACCATGTCCCGGCCTTCGAGCAGCGCCCACGCCTGCGCACCGTGCATAAGCGCGAGACCGGCACGCGGTGAAAGCCCGTCGGCAAACAACTCGCTGCCGCGAGTCGACACGATCAGGTCCTGCACGTAGTCCAACAGCGCATCGCTGCAATGGATCCGGGTGACGGCGCCCTGCAGGGCCAGCAGCTGCTCGCCGTCGATAACGGGCTCCATGGTCTGCAACAGCTCGCGCCGATCGCGCCCTTTGAGTAGGGCGCGTTCGGCGTGGCGGTCGGGGTAACCCATACGGATGCGCATCAGGAAACGGTCCAGCTGGGATTCAGGCAGTGGAAAGGTGCCGATCAGGTGCCGCGGGTTCTGGGTGGCGATCACGAAGAACGGTTCCGGTAGCTTCTCGGTCGTGCCGTCGCTCGTGACTTGCCGCTCTTCCATCGCCTCGAGCAGGGCGCTCTGTGTCTTCGGTGTGGCGCGGTTGATCTCATCGGCGAGGATCAGTTGCGCGAAGATCGGCCCCGGGTGGAAACAAAAATCGCCCGAGGCGGGCTGGTACACGGACACCCCGAGGATATCGGCGGGCAACAAGTCGCTCGTGAACTGGATGCGGCTGAACTGCAGCCCCAAAACCCGTGCCAGCACATGCGCTAGCGTCGTCTTGCCCACCCCGGGGAGGTCTTCTATCAGCAAATGCCCGCGCGCGAGCAGGCAGGCCAGTCCCAGCCGCACCTGCCTTGCTTTCCCCAGCACCACCTCGCCCACCCGCGCGATGACCTCCTCGAGCAACGGCCTCGCCGGCGGCGGGTGCCTTTCGGGTACCGGAGCCATGGTCAGCCCACGCGGACCGGGGTGCGCACGGCGCCTGCAGCCCCGCCGCGAGAATGTCGTTTTATCATGTAACTGTATGAAATCAAGAATATAAATACTGATGTCACGCAGACGGCACGGGGCCGCGAACAGCATGATTATCGGGCACCCCCCTATTTATAGCCAACCATGTGTTGTCCGCCAGCACACACACCGCTGCCGGTGGCGGGCGCGATAATGCTATGATGCGCGTCTTCCACCACTCCAGCCCCATGAAACGAGCATGCTGCACCCGCAGTCCTGCGATGTCATCGTGATCGGCGGCGGCCACGCCGGCGCCGAAGCGGCCGCGGCGTGCGCGCGCATGGGGTGTGACACCCTGTTGCTTACGCACAATATCGAGACCATCGGCCAGATGTCGTGCAACCCGGCCATCGGCGGCATCGGCAAGGGCCACCTGGTCAAGGAAATCGATGCCATGGGCGGGATTATGGCACACGCCACCGACCGCGCCGGCATTCAGTTTCGTATACTCAACTCGCGCAAAGGCGCAGCGGTGCGCGCCACGCGCGCTCAGGCCGATCGCGTGTTGTACAAGGCGGCGGTGCGGGCGCTGTTGGAACGCCAACCCAACCTCAAGCTGTTTCAACAGGCGGTCGATGATTTGTTGGTCGCAGGCGGGCGCGTGGTCGGCGTGGCGACGCAGATGGGGATGAAGTTGCGGGCGCGTGCCGTGGTGCTCACCACTGGCACCTTTCTGGGCGGACGCATACACATCGGTTTGTCGAACTACCAGGGCGGGCGCGCGGGCGACCCCCCGGCCAATGCGCTGGCGGCACGCCTGCGCGAGCTGCCGCTCGCTGTGGGCCGGCTGAAGACCGGCACACCGCCTCGCCTCGATGGCAGCACGATCGACTACGAAGCGCTGGAGCCGCAACCGGGCGATAGCCCGACCCCGTTGTTTTCGTACCGTGGGCGCGCGGAGGCGCACCCGCGGCAAGTGGCGTGCCATATCACCCACACGAACGAGCGCACACATGAAATTATTCGTGGCGGACTAAAGCGCTCGCCGCTGTACACCGGCGTCATCGATGGTGTCGGGCCACGCTATTGCCCGTCGATCGAGGACAAGATTGTGCGATTCGCCGACAAGCCCTCGCACCAGATATTTGTCGAACCCGAGGGCCTGGACACCACTGAGGTTTATCCCAACGGCATCTCCACTAGCCTGCCATTCGATGTGCAGTGGCGGTTCGTGCGCGCGATCAGGGGCTTCGAGCACGTCCACATCACGCGCCCGGGCTACGCGATCGAATACGACTACTTCGATCCGCGCGGCCTTACGCCCAGCTTGCAGACCAAGGCGCTGTCAGGGCTGTTTTTCGCCGGACAGATCAACGGCACCACGGGTTACGAGGAGGCTGCGGCGCAGGGCCTGGTCGCGGGGATCAACGCCGCGCTGCATGTTCAAGCGCGCGAGCCGTGGTGGCCCCGGCGTGATCAGGCCTATATGGGAGTGCTGATCGATGACCTGATTACCCGCGGGACCGACGAGCCCTACCGCATGTTTACCTCGCGCGCCGAGTACCGCCTGACCCTGCGCGAAGACAACGCCGATCTGCGCTTAACGGAGATCGGGCACGAGCTGGGTGTGGTCAACGACGAGCATTGGGCGGAGTTCTGCGCCAAGCGCGACGCCATCGCTAAGGAGCGTGAGCGCCTGGCCTGCACATGGGTGGGTCCGGAGACGATATCATCCGACCACGCCACGGCAGTGCTGGGCCAGCCGTTGTCACGCGAGTGCACGCTGCTGGAGTTACTGCGCCGGCCCGAGGTCGACTACGAGGTGCTCATGCGCCTGGCCGGCGCCAGCACGGCGGCGCTGGATCGTGAGGTCGTGCAGCAGCTGGAAACCGAGGCCAAATACTCGGGCTACATCCGCCGCCAGTCGCGCGAGATCGAGCAACACCTGCGCCACGAGCATACGCTGCTCTCGCCAGATTTCGATTACCGCGGCGTGCGCGGCTTGTCAGCGGAGGTGCAGCAAAAGCTCGCCGCGCACCGGCCGGCCACCGTGGGGCAGGCGTCGCGCATCGCCGGCGTGACGCCAGCCGCGATCTCGTTGCTGCTGGTGCATCTGCGGCGCAAGAGCGCCTGACCAGCAACGCCCGCGCGATGCCGGTCAATGATCGCGCGACAACGCCACGGCGGTGCTACAGGGATGGGGCGACATTTTTCAACAGCGGGAGCGCAGTTGTGTGAGCCAGACCAAGGCGCAGAGATGCGCCCGCGGCATCTCTGCGCCTTGGTGGTCTCTACATCCTGTTAAACGTTCCCGCCAAGTCGGGGCGGTGGCTTTGCGTCAGGGCGTTCGCGTATCCCTGAATGCGGCCGCGCGACTCCGTTCCGCATCTCCGGTATAGAAGAAGGTATTGACGCTCAACGGATTGCCCGCGGCATCCACCACCGACACCTTCCAATCGCCGAGCCAGCCGGGCTGCAACCTTTTGCTGGAGAATACGCGCCAGCGCGGCCCGTCGATGTCGAACGATACCTCGGCCATAATCTGGCTGTTGTATTCCCAGCGGTGGGTCACGGTCTGGCCGGCCATGCCCTGAATCTCGGTGAAGTAATACAGCTGGGAGACGTCGTTGCTGAGCGTGGAGATGGAATCGACGGGCTCGCGATCGACCACAGCGGTGGTCAGGGTCGCGCGCGCCACTCGGCCCGACATGGGCTGGCTATGGCCCGCGACGGCAGCCTCGACGTCCGTGCGCATCGCGGCCGGTCGCAGCTCGGCCGCGTGCAGCTGGGTCGTGATCAATGCGCCCGCTAAGGCGAACAAAAAAGCTTTCATGGCTTCCCTCCTTGGTCAACAGAGCGCTTCCTTCGGGGCTGGCGCGCGCCGTCGCGCGCCCTCTACGCTGCAATGTAGTGCATGGTGTGCCGCCGGGCAGCGCTCGATCAGACGAAAGGCAGGTCTGGCGGGACAAAGCGCAGTATCTGCTGACCGGGCCTTTTAGTAGGGAGGCGGTAGCGCTTACACTCTAAGCCTCGTGGCACCCACAACAACCCCACCCGGAGGCAAATTATGCGCATGCTTGCATTACTCGTTTTGGCTGCGGCACTGAGCGCTCACATCGATGTGGCCGGCGCCCAGGGCCTGGTCATTCAGCGCAGTACCCACAATGTCACCCAAACAACGGATCGCCTGGAATCGGTGTTACGCGCAAAAGGCATGAAGATCTTCGCGCGTATCGACCACAGCGCCGGTGCGCAGAGCGTGGGCGTCGAGTTGCCCCCGACAATACTGCTCGTATTTGGAAACCCCAAGATCGGTACCCAGCTTCTTACCAGCAACCGCATGGTAGGAATCGATTTGCCGCTAAAAGCGCTCATCTGGGAAGATGCCGACGCAAACGTGTGGCTTGCCTACAATGACCCCGCGTACATCGCCCGGCGCTTCGACATCGAGAATCGAAAACAGGTCATCGGCAAAATGCGCGGTGCCTTGAAAAAATTCACAACCCACGCCACCGGTCCCTGAGGGAGTTGCCACCGCCCGACAATCGCCTGACAGCCGGCTTGGAGTGCCTGGGGATAGGGCCTGCCACGGACCTGCGGCAGAAGCTCTGGCAGTATCTGCGCCTGCTAGAAAAATGGAATCGGGTCTATAATCTGACCGCCGTGCGTGACCCGCAAGAAATGGTCACGCGCCACATTCTGGACAGCCTCGCCATCGCCTCGTTCGTGGCCGGTCCCAGGGCGCTGGATGTTGGGACGGGTGCCGGGCTGCCGGGAATCCCGCTGGCGTTGGTACTGGGTTCGTGCCAGTTTGTGTTGTTGGACGCTCGCGCCAAGAAGCTGCGGTTCGTGACACAGGCGGTGGCCGAGCTCGGACTTGACAACGTCGAGGTCGTCCGCGCGCGCGTGGAGACGTTTAAACCGGCGCAGCCGTTTGATACGGTGATCGCACGGGCGTTCGCATCAATCGTCCAGGTGCTGGAGAAGAGCGGGCACCTTTGCGCAGAGCAGGGCCGCATTCTGGTCATGAAGGGCGCGCGTCCGCGACAGGAACTCAGGCAGGTACCGGTGCCGTATACGGTGACCGCGGTCGAGGCGCTGCAGGTGCCCGGGCTGGATGCGCAGCGCCATCTGGTTGTGATTACGCGCAATTGAATAGCGGAGACATGAGCAAGATTATCGCGATCGCCAACCAAAAAGGGGGGGTGGGCAAGACCACGACCAGCATCAATCTGGCGGCGTCGCTGGCGAAGACGCGCCGCCAGGTCATGCTCGTTGACATCGACCCGCAGGGCAACGCGACCATGGGCAGCGGCGTAAACAAGCAGGTGCTCGCGGCGAGCACCTACGAGGTGATGATCGGCACCGCATCCATTGACGCGGCGCGCATAGCCGTCGACGCCGGCTATGATCTGGTGCCCGCCAACGATGCCCTTGCGGGGGCGCAGGTGGAGCTCATCGAGTTGGAGCGCTGCCGGTTTCGCCTGCGCGATGCGCTGGTGTCGATGGACCACGATTACGATTATGTATTGATCGATTGCCCGCCGGCGCTGAACCTGCTGACGGTAAACGCGCTAGTGGCGGCGCATGCGGTTATGATACCGATGCAGTGCGAGTACTATGCGCTCGAAGGGCTGACGGCGCTGCTGAGTATTATCCGGGAGATCCGCCAGTCCCTGAACGAGAAGCTCAAAGTCGAAGGGCTGTTACGGACCATGTTTGACCCACGCAACAACTTGGACAACGAGGTGTCGGCCCAGCTTAAGGAACATTTTGGCGATGTGCTTTACCGCACTATTATTCCTCGCAATGTGCGCCTGGCCGAGGCGCCGAGCCATGGTAAACCGGTCATCAGTTATGACATGCAGTCTAAGGGGGCGCAGGCCTATCTGGCGCTCGCGGGCGAGATGTTGAGACGAGACGAGGCGGCGTAATGAGGGCGATATCGTGAGCGGCAAGAAACCGCGTTTGGGTCGAGGCCTGGATGCCTTGTTGGAGGCGACGGTGAAACCGTTGGCCGATACGCAGGCATTGCGGAACATTCCCATCGATCTGCTTCAGCGCGGAAAGTATCAACCGCGCAGCCATATGGACAACCAGGCCCTAGCCGAGCTGGCCGATTCGATGCGGGCCCAAGGCGTGGATGCGGGGCTTGCGATGACCATCAGCAATGACC
>JBHHZP010000084.1:0-15734 GCA_046758085.1 Acidiferrobacterales bacterium | reverse complement strand
TCGTACCCACATTGATGTGCGGTTTCGTGCGTTCGAATTTTTGCTTGGACACGGTTGTTTACCTCTTCCTCAGAGTCTTAGCCAGACTCAACGATCTCTGTTCTTCACTGCCATCGCGTCTCACTTTATCAGTAAGGAGTAAGGCGTGAGCGTTGAGGAGAAACCTACACCACAAGCAAGCTCCGTCTGCGCCTCACTCGTCACCCCTCACACCTCACGCAATTACGATGCCTTCTTGATGACCGCCTCGGTGATGTTGGTCGGCGCCGGCGCATATTTCTTGAACTCCATATTATAGGTCGCGCGCCCCTGGGTGGCCGAACGCAGCACTGTGGCGTAACCAAACATTTCCGCCAGCGGCACCTCGGCGCGGATGATCTTTCCCGCTGGAGTATCTTCCATGCCTAAAATAGCACCGCGCCGCGAACTCAGATCACCGTTAACGGCACCCATATACTCCTCGGGCGTCACCACCTCCACGGCCATAATGGGCTCCAGCAGCGTAACCCCCGCCTTGAGCGCCGCTTCGCGAAAACACTGGCTCGCCACCATTCGAAACGCGTTCTCGCTCGAGTCAACTTCATGATAGGAGCCGTCGGCCAGCGTAACCTTCACGTCTACCATTGGGTAACCAGCCAGCACCCCGCGCGCCAATGCGTCCGCGACCCCTTTGCGTACCGCCGGAATATACTCGCGCGGAACGGCGCCCCCTTTAATGGCATCAACAAACTCAAATCCCTTGCCCCCTCGCTGGGGTTCAAGGCGCAAGAGCACATGGCCGTACTGCCCACGGCCGCCTGTTTGTTTGACGTACTTACTTTCATGCTCCACCGCGTGATTTATCGTCTCACGATACGCCACCTGAGGCCTGCCGACGCTGGCGTCAACGCTAAATTCACGCTTCATACGGTCGATAATGATCTCCAGGTGGAGTTCCCCCATGCCCGAGATAATCGTTTGCCCCGATTCCTCATCAGTAGTGACCCGAAAAGACGGATCCTCCTGAGCAAGTCGAGCTAACGCCAGGCCCATCTTTTCCTGGTCCGCCTTCGTCTTCGGTTCAACCGCCTGCGAGATAACCGGTTCGGGGAACTCGATGCGCTCCAGCGTTATCACATGATTCACATCACACAGCGTGTCTCCGGTGGTCACGTCTTTAATACCGACCGCGGCACCGATGTCACCAGCCCGGACTTCTTTTATTTCCTCACGGCTATTGGCATGCATTTGCAGCAAGCGTCCGATGCGCTCTTTCTTACGCTTTACCGGGTTATAGACACTATCACCAGATTTCAAAACCCCGGAATAAACGCGGAAAAACACCAGTTGCCCGACATAAGGATCAGTCGCAATCTTGAAAGCCAGTGCCGCGAAGGGCTCGTTGTCGTCTGCCCGGCGCTCGGCTACGGTTCCATCCTTGTCATCCACAATTCCCTTGATCGGCGGGACATCAACGGGTGAGGGCAGGTAATCAATGACTGCGTCTAACAGCGCCTGCACTCCCTTATTCTTGAAAGCCGAGCCGCAAAGGACGCAGACTATTTCATTAGCCAGTGCGCGCGCGCGCAATCCTTTTTTGATGTCCTGGATAGAAAACTCGCCCTCGCTGAGATATTTTTCCATCAGCTCTTCGCTGGATTCCGCAGCCGCCTCCACTATGTACTCGCGCCACTTTTTAGATTCTTCCCGCATGTGCTCGGGGATATCACGTTCCTCAAACTGGATACCGAGCGTCGCATCATCCCAGTAGATCGCCTTCATCTTGACCAGATCGACTATACCTTCGAACTGGTCCTCCGCGCCTATCGGCAACTGGATGGGAACAGGGTTCGCGCCCAAGCGGTCCTTGATCTGACCCACTACACGCAGGAAATCAGCGCCGGCGCGATCCATCTTGTTCACGAAAGCGATCCGTGGCACCTGGTATTTGTTGGCCTGGCGCCAGACGGTCTCTGATTGCGGTTCGACCCCACCTACGCCACAGAACACCCCTACTGCACCATCGAGCACCCGCAGGGCACGCTCCACCTCAATGGTAAAATCCACGTGTCCGGGCGTATCAATGATGTTGACGCGATGCTCGGGTGCCTTCTGATCCATACCTCTCCAGAAACAGGTGGTCGCCGCCGAAGTAATGGTGATACCGCGTTCCTGCTCCTGCTCCATCCAGTCCATGACAGCCGTCCCGTCATGGACTTCACCGAGCTTGTACAGTATTCCACTGTAGAACAACACTCGTTCCGTCGTAGTCGTCTTACCGGCATCAATATGCGCCATGATGCCGATATTGCGATACCTTTCTATTGGAGTCTTTCGTGCCACGTCTGTTAACCTTGAACAAAAGCCCAACGTAAACACGCTAACACGCAAAGAAAAACGAAATAATCAGGCTTCTTAATACCCGACCTTCGATAATCACGCGCTCGCGTTGATTCGCGTTTGCCTTGTTACGCTATATACTTTGTTCCTTTGCGCCTCTGCGTTGAACTGTTTCCCATTACCACCGGTAATGGGAAAAGGCCTTGTTGGCTTCAGCCATGCGGTGCGCATCCTCACGTTTCTTCACGGCATTGCCCCGCTTTTCCGCCGCATCGAGCAACTCCGCCGCCAGACGGTCGCCCGTGGATCGTCCCGAGCGCGCACGCGCCGCATCCACCATCCAGCGCATGGCAAGCGCCATTTGCCGCACCGGGCGCACCTCAACGGGCACCTGATAGGTGGCCCCGCCGACACGGCGACTCTTGACCTCCACCAGCGGCCGCACGTTGTCGAGTGCCTGCGTGAAAACCTCAACCGGGTTTTTCTTGGTGCGCTCGGCCACGCGGTCCAGCGCACCGTAGACGATCTTCTCGGCCACAGATTTCTTCCCGCGGCGCATCACCACGTTAATAAACTTCGCCAATGTCTCACTACCGTACTTGGGGTCCGGGATGATCTGGCGTTTCGTGATCTCTCTTCGTCTCGGCATTGCCGTTCACCGATACTTTTGTCCGTCAGCCAACTATTAATAGAATAGAACGCCGCGCAGAACCTGCACGACGAATGCAACCACCGCGCGCGTATCAGGACTTCGGCCGTTTGGCGCCGTATTTGGAACGCCCCTGGTGGCGGTCACTAACGCCGGCTGTATCGAGTGCCCCGCGAACGGTGTGATACCGTACCCCAGGCAGGTCCTTGACGCGTCCACCCCTGATCAATACCACCGAGTGCTCCTGCAGATTGTGGCCTTCGCCACCGATGTAGGTCGTCACCTCATAGCCATTGGTTAGGCGGACCCGCGCCACCTTGCGCAGCGCCGAATTAGGCTTTTTCGGCGTCGTCGTATACACGCGGGTGCACACACCGCGTTTCTGCGGGCTCGCCTCGAGCGCAGGGACGGCTGATTTCTTGGTCAGCCGCTTTCTGGGCTTGCGCACCAGTTGGTTAATCGTGGGCATCGATCTGTCCAGCTCAAAAAAGAAACGACAGACCGGTACCCCCGGCCTGCCAGGTGGGGCGCGATTCTAGGCACCCCGCGCTATCGTGTCAAGCCAACGGCGAAACCGGAGTTGGGGGGCGCCTCAAGCGCCGACTGCCTCCTCCCCGCTCTCCAGGCTGCCTGCCTGGGACTCACTGGTAGACAGCGACTGCTCGAGCTCGAGCGCATCCTGCTTGGCTTGGGTACGCTTGCGGCGGCGCTCTTCGTGGTACGCCAGTCCGGTGCCGGCCGGGATCAGGCGCCCAACTATGACATTCTCTTTCAGCCCACGGAGCATGTCGCGCTTGCCGTTTATCGCCGCCTCCGTGAGCACGCGCGTGGTCTCCTGGAACGATGCCGCCGAGATAAAAGACTCGGTGGACAACGACGCCTTGGTGATGCCCAAAAGCATGCGTTCATACGTAGCGGGTTTCTCGCCCTGTGCTTCGATCTGCTCGTTTTCCTCTAGCAAGCGTGCGCGCTCCACCTGCTCTCCGGGCAAAAAGCGTGTATCGCCCGGGTCAATTACCTGCACCTTGCGCAGCATCTGACGAACGATCACATCGATGTGCTTGTCGTTGATTTTTACACCTTGCAGCCGGTATACGTCTTGCACCTCGTCGACAATATAGTTCGTAAGAGCCTCACCGCCCAGAAGACGCAGGATATCGGTTGACACCGGCGCGCCCTCAACCACGACATCGCCTTGCTCGACAGTCTCGCCCTCGAATACCGTAATATGACGGCCCTTCGGGATCAGGTACTCGTGCTCCACACCCTCCTTGTCAGTGATAACCAAACGACGTTTGCCCTTCGTATCTTTGCCGAAGGTCACAACACCGCTCACCTCCGCCAGAATGGCGCAATCTTTGGGTTTGCGGGCCTCAAACAGCTCAGCCACACGCGGCAGACCGCCGGTAATATCGCGCGTCTTCTGCGTTTCCTGCGGGATGCGCGCCAATACATCACCAACACCGACCTTGGCCTTGTCCTCTACCGTTATGATCGCTCCCGGCGGCAGCATATACTTGGCCGGAATGTCGGTACCCGGGATGGTCAGCTCTTTGCCCTTACTATCCAACAAGCCGATCATTGGCCGGATGTCCTTGCTGCCACCACGGTGGGTGGGGTCCAGTACCACATACGTCGACAATCCGGTGACGTCGTCGGTCTGCTTGTTGACGCTCACGCTCTCGACCAGATCCGTAAACGCCACTTTGCCCGCCACCTCGGTGATGATGGGGTGGGTGTGGGGCTCCCACTGCGCAACGACGGCCCCGGCCTTCACCTTATTACCGTCGTGAGCGCTCAACACAGCTCCGTA
This sequence comes from Acidiferrobacterales bacterium, assembly GCA_046758085.1. Taxonomy (GTDB): domain Bacteria; phylum Pseudomonadota; class Gammaproteobacteria; order Acidiferrobacterales; family SPGG2; genus VRUB01. Next base: position 10,953 of record JBHHZP010000084.1, on the reverse strand, counting down.
AGGAATCTTGTAGCGCTCACGGTCACGCCCTTGCTCGTCCTGAATGAGGAGTTCGCCAGAGCGCGACACTGCGACATAGTTACCGCTGGCGTGTTTGACCAACTTGAGATTCTTGAGCTTGACAGCACCATTTGTTTTGACGTCGATCCTGCTTTCCGCGACCGCTCCCGAGGCCGCACCACCTATGTGGAATGTGCGCATGGTTAGCTGCGTGCCGGGCTCGCCAATACTCTGAGCGGCGATTACGCCGACTGCCTCGCCCAGATTTACCAGGTGCCCACGCCCCAGGTCGCGCCCATAGCACTTCGAGCACACACCGTAGCGTGTCTGGCAGGTGACCGGTGAGCGCACCAGAACCATATCGACGTTTTCCTCCTCAAGCAGCGTCACGAGGCGTTCGTCCAACATAGTGCCGTCCTCAACCAGCACGCTGCCATTATCGGCCGGATCGCGAATATCGCCGACCACGACACGCCCGAGTATCCGGTCGCGCAGAGGCACTACGACCTCACCACCTTCCACCAGCGCCGATTTGCTAATCCCTTCGGCGGTGCCGCAATCATGCTCGGTGACGACCAGGTCCTGGCATACATCTACCAACCGCCGGGTCAGGTATCCCGAGTTCGCCGTCTTCAAGGCAGTATCGGCTAGGCCCTTGCGCGCGCCATGCGTGGAGATGAAGTACTGCAAGACGTTCAGCCCCTCGCGGAAGTTCGCCGTGATTGGCGTCTCGATGATCGAGCCGTCCGGCTTGGCCATTAACCCGCGCATGCCGGCAAGCTGTCGGATTTGTGCCGCACTACCACGAGCCCCCGAGTCAGCCATCATATAGATGGGATTGAACGAGTCCTGCTTAGCCATGTTGCCTTCGGCATCCACGACTTCCTGGGTCCCCAATTGCTGCATCATCGAATTGGCGACCTTCTCGCTGGTACGGCTCCAGATATCCACGACCTTGTTGTAGCGCTCACCGTCGGTCAACAACCCGGAGGCATACTGCTTCTGGATACTTTTCACCTCAGCCTCTGCCAGGTGCAATATCTCGCCTTTCTCAACCGGCGTTACCATGTCGTCGACACCAATCGAGATACCGGCGCGGGTCGCATACGAAAAACCGGCGTACATCAGCTGGTCGGCAAAAATGACCGTCTCCTTGAGGCCCACACGCCGATAGCAGGCATTGATGAGCTCGGAGATGCGCCTCTTGTTCAAATCGCGATTAACCAGTTCGAACGCCAGGCCCTCCGGAAGCAGTTCGGAGAGCAGCGTTCGGCCGACCGTGGTGTCATAGAACTTCGTCCGGTCCGTGCGGTTGCCATCGTCATCGAACACCACCTCGTGGATGCGGACCTTGATGCGTGCATGCAAGCTAACACGACCGGTCTCGAAGGCTCGATGGACTTCGGCCACGTCGCTGAACAGCGCGCCTTCACCGGGCTGGTTGATCTTCTCCCGCGCGAGGTAGTTCAGGCCCAGGACGATATCCTGCGTCGGCACGATGATAGGCTCGCCATGTGCCGGTGAAAGGATATTATTCGTGGACATCATGAGCGCACGCGCTTCCAGCTGTGCCTCGATCGACAGCGGGATATGCACCGCCATCTGGTCGCCGTCGAAGTCGGCGTTATAGGCGGCACATACTAGCGGATGAAGCTGAATCGCCTTGCCTTCAATAAGCACAGGCTCGAACGCCTGGATGCCGAGGCGATGCAGCGTGGGCGCGCGGTTCAACAAGACCGGATGCTCGCGAATTACCTCCTCCAGGATGTCCCATACCTCCGGGCTTGCTTGGTCGACCATTTTCTTCGCGGCCTTGATCGTAGTAGCCAGACCTTTTAGTTCCAGCTTGCTGAAGATAAATGGCTTAAACAGCTCCAGCGCCATTTTCTTTGGCAGTCCGCATTGATGCAGCTTGAGCGCCGGACCTACAACAATCACCGATCGCCCGGAGTAGTCAACGCGTTTGCCCAGCAGGTTCTGCCGGAACCGACCTTGCTTGCCTTTGATCATGTCGGCCAACGACTTGAGCTGGCGCTTGTTGGCGCCTGTAATGGCCTTGCCGCGGCGCCCGTTGTCGAGCAGGGCGTCGACGGCCTCCTGCAGCATGCGCTTTTCATTGCGCACGATGATGTCTGGTGCATTCAAGTCCAGCAGGCGCTTCAGCCGATTGTTGCGATTGATCACACGCCGGTAGAGATCATTCAAGTCGCTCGTAGCGAAACGCCCACCATCGAGCGGCACCAGAGGTCGCAGCTCCGGCGGCAGCACAGGCAGGATCTCCATGACCATCCATTCCGGACGGTTACCTGAATGTATGAAGGCCTCGATTACTTTTAAGCGCTTGGTGATCTTCTTTATCTTGGTCTCGGAGCCGGTAGCAGCCAACTCCTCGCGCAGTCGCGCAGCCTCTTCCTGTAAGTTGATGCTCTTTAGCAAATCCCGGACAGCCTCAGCACCCATGCGTGCGTCGAACTCATCGCCGTATTGCTCGATTGCGTTCAAATACGCTTCCTCGGACATAAGCGTGCCGCGCTCGAGGGGTGTCAAGCCGGGATCTACGATCACGTAGCCCTCGAAATACAGCACCCGCTCGATATCCCGCAGGGTCATATCCAGGATGAGCCCCATGCGCGAGGGCAGCGACTTCAAGAACCAGATGTGGGCGACCGGGCTTGCTAACTCGATATGGCCCATGCGCTCGCGGCGTACCTTGGACAAGGTAACTTCGACGCCACACTTTTCACATATCACACCACGGTGCTTGAGACGCTTGTACTTCCCGCACAGGCATTCGTAGTCCTTCACCGGGCCAAAGATCTTGGCGCAGAACAGGCCGTCGCGCTCGGGCTTGAAAGTACGGTAATTGATTGTCTCGGGCTTCTTGACTTCCCCGAAGGACCAGGATCGGATCTTCTCGGGTGACGCCAGACCAATGCGAATGACGTCGAAGTCCTCGGCTTTGCCGTGTTGCTTGAAAAGATTGAATAAGTCTTTCAATGTTTTATCTCCGGCTAGATCGTCGTTCCTGCGAAGCCGTGCCGTGGCACTGCGCAGTGCGGCCATGTCGATAATAAGCAGCGGACTGGATTCATATCTTTGCGGTAACCGGCCTAGGTCTGTTCCAGTGCGATGTCTATCCCCAAGGCGCGGATTTCCTTAACCAGCACGTTAAACGATTCCGGCATACCCGCTTCCATTCGATAGTCCCCCTTGACGATGTTCTCGAACATCTTGGTGCGCCCGGATACGTCGTCTGACTTAACCGTGAGCATTTCCTGCAGGGTATAACCGGCGCCATAGGCCTCGAGTGCCCACACCTCCATTTCACCGAAGCGTTGTCCTCCGAACTGCGCCTTCCCGCCCAGTGGCTGCTGTGTTACCAGGCTGTAAGGTCCCGTCGAACGCGCGTGCATCTTGTCGTCCACCAGATGGTTGAGCTTGAGCATGTACATGTAACCAACCGTAATTGGGTGATCAAAGGCTTGCCCGGTGCGCCCGTCGTAGAGCGTTGTCTGCCCGGAGCGGGGCAAGCCGGCCAGCTCGAGCATGCGCTTGATCTCCTCCTCCGCGGCCCCGTCGAATACCGGCGTCGCAACGGGGACGCCGCTGCGCAGGTTAGACGCAAGCTCCGAGATCTCTTGGTCCGGCAGCGACTTGATGACTTCCTTGCGTGCGCCGCCTTTCGGATCGTTGTAGATCTTGTCAATAAACTTTCGAAGCTCCGAAACGCTGCGGTGCTGCTCCAGCATCTGGTTAATCCGTCGACCAAGCTCGTGGGCGGCCCAGCCCAAGTGGGTTTCCAGCACCTGACCAACATTCATGCGTGAGGGCACGCCCAGCGGATTGAGCACAATATCGACTGGTGTACCGTCCTCCATGTAGGGCATATCCTCCACCGGCAAGATGCGCGAAATTACGCCCTTGTTGCCGTGGCGACCGGCCATCTTGTCGCCGGGCTGAAGTTGGCGCTTCACGGCCACGTACACCTTGACCATTTTGAGCACACCCGGGGCCAAATCATCTCCGGCGATTAGGTTCGCTCGCTTTTCCGTGAACTTTGTGTCGAAATAATCTTTCTGCGTGGCGAGCTGTGCACGAATTTGCTCGAGTGCCTTGCTGGCTTCTTCATTGCGCAAACGGATGTCGAACCATTTCTCGCGCGGAAGCTCGGCCAGATAAGCCTTGGTGATCTTGTCTCCGGCACTGAGCCCGGCTGGCCCGCCGTCTGCGAGCTTACCGATCAAGAGTCGCTCGATGCGGGCGTAGGCGTCTTCCTCCACGATGCGGTACTGGTCGTTGAGGTCTTTCTGGATGCGCTCGAGCTCCTGCTGCTCGTTGTGCCTTGCCCGGGCGTCCTTCTCCACGCCCTCGCGCGTGAAAACTTGCACATCGATAACGGTTCCCGACATACCCGAGGGCATCCGCAACGATGTGTCTTTCACGTCCGACGCCTTTTCGCCGAAGATCGCACGCAGCAGCTTTTCCTCGGGTGTAAGCTGCGTCTCGCCCTTGGGCGTCACTTTGCCAACCAGGATGTCACCTGTTGTGACCTCTGCGCCTATGTAGACGATTCCTGATTCATCGAGCTTGGACAAAGCTGCCTCACCCACGTTAGGGATATCGCGCGTAATGTCTTCGGGGCCCAACTTGGTATCTCGCGCGACCGTGTTCAGCTCCTCGATGTGAATGGTCGTGAAGTAATCCTCCTCGACCACCCGCTCCGAGATCAGGATTGAATCCTCGAAGTTGTAGCCACTCCAGGGCATGAATGCCACGAGAATGTTTCTGCCCAATGCCAGCTCCCCGGCCTGCGTTGACGGCCCATCTGCGAGTACATCGCCCTTGGCGATGTTGTCGCCCACTCGCACGAGCGGCTTCTGGTTGATGTTGGTATTTTGATTAGACCGCTGGTATTTCACGAGAGAATATATATCGACGCCGACCTCGCCGGGCTTGGTTTCATCATCATTAACCCGCACAACAATACGACTCGCGTCAACGGAGTCCACCTTTCCGCCGCGGCGCGCCACAACTGTAGCTCCCGAATCCACCGCAACGATGCTTTCTATACCTGTGCCCACGAGAGGTTTTTCCGTGCGTAGCGTCGGAACTGCCTGACGCTGCATGTTCGACCCCATCAACGCACGGTTGGCATCATCATGCTCGAGAAACGGGATCAAGGAAGCAGCCACCGAAACGATCTGCGACGGCGCCACATCGATATACTCAACTTTATCTACCGTAGACAACGTGAACTCATTCCTGTGGCGACACGATACGAGCTCGTCAATGAGATTTCCTTTCTCATCCATGCCGGCATTTGCCTGCGCTATCGTGTACTCGCCCTCTTCGATCGCCGAGAGATAGTGAATTTCGTCAGTAACCCTGGCATTAACCACCTTGCGGTACGGGGTCTCGAGAAAACCGTACTCGTTGGTGCGGGCATACACAGCCAGCGAATTGATCAGACCTATGTTTGGACCCTCGGGTGTCTCAATGGGGCAAACGCGGCCGTAGTGCGTCGGGTGCACATCGCGTACCTCAAAGCCCGCGCGTTCGCGCGTCAGACCACCCGGGCCTAGCGCAGAGACACGTCGCTTGTGAGTTACCTCTGACAACGGATTGGTCTGATCCATGAACTGAGACAGCTGACTGGAGCCAAAGAACTCCTTGATTACCGCCGAAACCGGTTTCGCGTTGATAAGCTCCTGCGGCATTAGTGTCGTGCTGTCCGCCAGATTCAGACGTTCCTTGACCGCTCGCTCCACGCGCACAAGGCCAACACGAAATTGGTTCTCCACGAGCTCACCGACGGAACGTACACGACGATTACCGAGGTGATCGATGTCGTCGATGGTGCCCTCGCCATTTTTCAGGCCTATTAGGAGCTTCATGACATCAACGATATCTTCCTTGCTCAGGATGCCCGGTCCTTCATCTGTTTCCCGCCCCAGCCGACGGTTAAATTTCATGCGCCCGACAGCCGAAAGGTCGTACCGATCCGGGCTGAAGAAGAGATTGTTAAACAACGTCTGCGCCGCATCTTTTGTTGGCGGCTCACCCGGCCGCATCATGCGATAGATCTCGACCTGGGCTTCCAGCGGGTCGCGCGTCGGATCCAGACGCAGGGTATCGGAGATATATGAGCCGCGATCTATTTCGTTGGTGTAAATTGTTTTAAGCTCGGCGATTCCGGACTCCTGGAACTTATCGACCAGTTCCTCGGTGATCACTTCGTTCGCAGCGGCCAGCAGCTCACCCGTTGTCTGGTCAATTACGTCGTCGGCAAGCGCTCGCCCGACCAGAAAGCTTTTTGCTATCGCTAACTGCTTGATGCGCGTCTTCTCGAGCTGGCGTACGTGGCGCGCCGAGATCCGGCGGCCTGCCTCGACGATCACCTCACCTTTTGGTGTCTTAATATCGAAATCGAGCTGTAATCCGCGCATCCTCGTGGGAACAAGCTCGACCTTTATTTCGTTTTTTGAGAGCCGGAAGTTGTCCGTGTCGAAAAATGTGGCCAATATCTCCTGGGTAGTCATCCCCAAGGCGCGCAACACGATCGTTGCAGGAAGCTTGCGCCGCCGGTCGATACGTACATAAAGGAAGTCCTTGGGATCAAACTCAAGGTCAAGCCAGGATCCCCGGTATGGGATGACGCGCGCCGAGAACAAAAGCTTTCCGGAGGAATGGGTCTTGCCGTAATCATGCTCGAAGAACACTCCCGGTGAGCGATGCAGTTGCGACACAATAACGCGCTCCGTACCGTTGATAATAAAGGTTCCGTTCTCCGTCATGAGCGGGATCTCGCCTAGATAGACCTCCTGCTCCTTGATGTCGCGCACCGTCTTTGTACCGGTGGCTTCGTCCTTGTCAAACACAACCAGACGAACCAGCACCCGCAGCGGGGCCGCAAAAATGAGCCCCCGCTGCTGACATTCCTTTACATCGAACGGCGGATCCCCCAGTCGATAACTGACGAACTCCAGCGCCGCACTCCCGACATAACCCTCAATCGGAAACACACTCTTGAATGCTGCCTGCAACCCCTGATCGATACGTTGCTCGGGGGGCACGTCTGCCTGCAGAAACCTCTCATAAGACTTCTTCTGGATATCAAGCAGATAGGGCACCTGGAGGATAGTTGGACGCTTGCCAAACTTCTTACGAATACGCTTCTTTTCAGTGAAAGAATAAGTCATGATTGCGGTTCAGCCCTCAGCGCAGCTGGCTCTGCGAAGCCACCAGCATTTTCTGGTCGACTCCGTGTAGCCTGCGCGTTAACTACTACACACACGAACTCCCACCGGTGACGCGCTGCCACCAGCGTGCTTTGTACCCCACGATTCGAACCCTGCACCGTTCGGGTCGAAAGAGTATTACCCACGGGGCGCCCTACTTCAGCTCCGCCGTAGCGCCAGCCTCCTCCAGCTGTTTCTTGAGCTCTTCTGCCTCTTCTTTGTTAACCGCCTCCTTGACGGTCGTCGGCGCCGACTCCACCAGATCCTTTGCCTCTTTCAGACCCAGATTCGTGGCGGCACGAACAACCTTAATGACGGAGACCTTGTTGCTGCCGATTCCGCTCAAGACGACATCAAACTCCGTTTTTTCAGCAGCCGCAGCCGGTGCCTCAGCGCCACCAGCAGGTGCCGCCACGGCCACGGCCGGCGCAGCCGCAGATACTCCAAACTTCTCTTCCATGTCCTTGATGAGCTCGGAGAGCTCAAGGACCGACAAGTTGGAAATGGACTCCAGAATTTCTGATTTAGATACAGCCATGACTTAATCTCCTTGCAATAAAAACCTAGTACCAAGTTGAAAGTTACAAGTTACAAGTACAAATAAGAAAAATCTATCTTTGCGCATGCAGTTCCTTGCTACTTGTCACTTGTCACTTGCTACTCGCCGTTTCTTTACTATCTCGCACCGCGACAAGCGTTCGGACGAACTTGCTTGGGACTTCGTTTAGAACACGAACGAACGTCTGTATAGGCGCCGTCATAGTACTTAACAGCATCGCGAGCAACTGCTCACGGCCTGGCAGTTCGGCCAGAGCGTCGAACTGCGTGCTGGACATCAGCGCCCCGTCCACCGCCGCCGCTTTGATGCGCAGATCCTCGTTATCCTTGGCGAAATCGCTCAGCACCTTCGCCACAGCAATAGGGTCCGCACCAACTGCCAGCGCAAGTGGGCCGCTAAACTCCTCCTTCAAGCACTCGAACTGCGATCCCTCGACTGCGCGCCGCGCCAGGTTATTCTTGACCACGGCAAGAAAGACATTCGATCGCCGCGCACTCCTGCGCAAGGCTGACATCTGGGCGACGGTGAGACCACGATACTCGGCCAGTGCTGCCGCTTGAGCACCCACCAGTGCAGCGGAAACCTTTTCCACCAGGACTTTCTTCTGCTCAAGACTAAGACTCATTACGAGTCACCTCCGTTTCGACTTCGCCGGTGACCGTATCCAGGGAACACCTGTTCGCGCGCACCGTCTGCGCAGGCCAGCTTGGCCCTCGTGAGCCAATGCTTATTTAAGTACCGTGCGATCACCCAGAGCGAAACCGCACTTGGGCCGTCAGTACGCCTACGGTCTTTGACTACCCTGACCACTAAATCCCGTACGTGCCTCCATGCACTAAAGCCCTTGGCGATTGGCAACCCCCCTCCTGTTCGAAGGCCAGTTGCCTGACATAGTGATTTAGTGGTCAGGCCCAAATCTTTCCTTAGAACGAGCGACTGTCAAGCCGCACACCGGGCCCCATCGTCATCGATAATGTGACCCGTTTGATATAAGTACCTTTCGAGCCGGATGGTTTGGACTTTTGCACAGCGTCCATTAACGCTGCCAGATTTTCTTTCAATGCATCTACATCAAACGACGCTTTTCCAATAGAACAGTGAACGATTCCCGCTTTGTCGTTGCGGTATTGCACCTGTCCCGCCTTTGCATTCTCCACTGCTTTGGTCACGTTCGGCGTAACCGTTCCCACTTTCGGGTTCGGCATCAAACCGCGCGGACCGAGAATCGGCCCCAGCTTCCCGACAATCTTCATGGCATCGGGCGTCGCGATGACCATGTCAAAATCCAGATTGCCCGCCTTAATGCTATCGGCAAGATCCTGAAACCCCACGATATCGGCGCCTGCTTGCTTCGCGGCCTCTGCCTGCTCGCCTTCAGCAAACACCGCCACCCGCACGGTCTTACCGGTACCTCGCGGTAGAACGGTTGTGCCCCGCACGTTTTGGTCCGACTTACGGGCATCGATTCCCAGGTTTATGGACACGTCCACCGACTCATCGAACTTGCAACTGGCAGTGTCTTTGACCAGCCGTATCCCTTCCTCAACCGGATAGGGCTCGATGTGATCGAACTTCTCGTAGAGGCGCTTAATACGTTTACCTGCTTTCGCCATTTCACACGCCCTCCGTTTCGATGCCCATGCTGCGGGCACTGCCGGCGATAATTCTGACCGCGTGGTCGATGTCGTAGGCATTCAAATCCGACATTTTCGCTTTTGCAATCTCCTCCAGCTGGGCACGGGTGACTTTGCCCACCTTCTCGCTGTGCGGCGTGCTGCTGCCCTTTTCCACGCCGGCCGCCTTCCTTAATAGGAATGATGCCGGCGGGGTTTTCTTGACAAAGGTGAAGCTCTTGTCACTGAACACCGTAATTATCACGGGGATCGGCAATCCTTGCTCCATGCCCTGTGTCTCGGCATTAAACGTCTTACAGAACTCCATGATATTAAGTCCATGCTGACCCAGAGCCGGCCCCACCGGCGGGCTTGGATTGGCTTGCCCGGCCGGCACCTGTAACTTTATATATGCTTCTATCTTCTTAGCCATTAGCCTTACATGCTCCTACGGTCCTTTGCGCCCTCCGGCTCTGCGCCACGAGTAGCGAGTTGCTGGTAGCGAGGAACAAAGTTATAAACACTAGCTACTCGCTACTCGACACTAGCTACTGTAGTTAGCCCTTTTCTACCTGACTAAATTCCAGCTCTACCGGTGTCAGCCGGCCAAAAATCGATACTGACACACGAAGCTTGTTTTTCTCGTAGTTGACATCCTCAACGGTACCGTTGAAGTCCTGGAACGGCCCATCAATGACCCGCACCTGCTCGCCTGCGGCAAACGAAAACTTCGGGCGCGGCTTGTCAACACCCTCCTGCACCTGCTGCAAGATCGCCTCGGCCTCCTTGTCGGAAATCGGTGCAGGCCTGGCCGCTGTACCCCCGATAAAACCGCTGACCTTAGGCACGCTCTTCACCAAGTGCCAGCTATCGTCGGTCATCTCCATCTTGACCAGAACATAACCCGGGAAAAACTTGCGTTCGCTGGTTCTTTTCTGGCCCTTCTTCAACTCCACGATCTCCTCCGTCGGGACCAAAATCTCGCCAAACAAATGTTGCATGCCGGCATTCTTTATATGTTCCTCGAGCGAGCGTGCCACCTGCTTCTCAAACCCGGAGAATGTATGAACCACGTACCAGCGCATTGCCATGATCAGGACCCCGGGTTGACCAGCAGTTGGATCGCCTTTTGCAGACCCAGATCGACTACCCACAGATAAAGCGCCACGACGATGACGAGCGCCACGACAACCAGAGTTACCTGCGTGGTTTCCTTGCGCGTGGGCCATACGACCTGGCGCAGCTCGCGGATCGCACCCTTGGTAAAGTCTCTCGCCCGCCCTCCTGGCTCCGTTTGCAACGCCACTACAATAGCAAGCACACACACGAGCAGCAGACCCGGGACCCGCAGCAGATCCGACCGGTCCCCAAAATAATAGAATCCGCTGACGCCGACTGCCACAATCAGCGCCGCCAACACTAGTTTGAGCTTGTCTAGAATCAACGCAAATCCTGAGCCAACGCTCTGGCAGGCCAGGAGGGAATCGAACCCCCAACCTTCGGTTTTGGAGACCGACGCTCTGCCAATTGAGCTACTGGCCTA
>JBHHZP010000083.1:0-15808 GCA_046758085.1 Acidiferrobacterales bacterium | reverse complement strand
CCGGCTGAATCAGGATCTGGAGCATAGTTGGGAGGTGCTGGCCGAAGCGATCCAGACGATGCTAAGACGTCACGGTGCGGACGATCCTTATGAACAATTGAAAAAGTTCTCGCACGGCAAAACGGGAATCAGTCGTGAGTCGGTGCATCGTTTCATTCAGTCGCTGGACATCCCGCAACAGAGTAAAGACGCGCTCCTCGCGCTGACACCTGCGCGCTACACCGGTACGGCTGCCGTCCTAGCCGCTAATGTGGGGAAGCAGAAACACTGAGCCGGCCCATCCGTTGTAGCGCGCCGTCACAGCCAGGGGGGCGGCCCCTGGCATCCGGCAGCGAACGCCGCTACCAGTAAATGGCGGCAAAGACCGTTCTGGCGTGCGCAGTAGGTACAGTTCGCCTCGCCGCGGCGAGCGCCGGCTCGCCCGGAACTTGCACGAACTCACCGCCGAAGCCGTAAGGATATAAGCCAGTGGAAATCGGCGGGTGACGTCTGCGTAGGGGTACGACCGTTACACCGCATCCTGTTCGACGGCCAAAACAAAACGGTTTAAAATCAAACACCTGTAAGGTCTTCCGATCGCCTGTTCGCGACGCGATCTAGTTCGGCCACTCGGCCACTCGGTAACTGCTCCAGGCGTTACCCTACCTCGGCAACTGCTCCAGGCGTTACCCTACCTCGGCAACTGCACCTGCGTTGCCTTACCTCGGCAACTGCTCCCTGCGTTGCTCTACCTCCTGTGTCCATGCAGTCGTCCTCCGTCCCTGGGGTCGTCCGTCCATCGAGTCGTGCGCCCCTGGGAGGCTTGTGCTCGGTGCCGTGCGGTAAAAATCCGTTTCAGCTCCGGGCTAGCGCCGCTTGCGCCGTGTGTCCGCCTTTCTTTTCGTCTTTCTCGATGTCTTTTTTGCGACCTTCTTCCTTCCCGCTGCTCTGCCCGCCGGACGTGAGGTTTTTCTTGCCTTCGTACGGCGGCTCGCCTGCGCCTTGCGCCTTGTCTGCACGCGGCTGCGGCCTATCGCTCGCGTGCCGGTCGGCGAAGGAGTGGATAATTGCAGGACAGAGAAAAACAGTATCAAGCCGATCGACAAGTTGATCAGCAGGCTGAAAAATGTGGCCGGGTTTTGCGGCATTCCCGAGCTGATAAACATTTGAAAAAACGCGACCAGACTGAGCAATCCTAAGGCGATCACGGACACATGAATTAGGGCTTTAGTCGGATTCAAGGCCGCCATCAAGAAGAGCAAGGCGAATGCGAACAACGAGGCGCCGAGCATCCCGGTCACGGCGGGATCATACGGTCCTTTACTAAGAAGCGGCTGAATTTCCTCAGGCCCCATAAACAGGGCCACTCCCCATAACAGGAACAGAGCTGTGACAATATAAAGGTTCAATCGGACATGCACCTTCATCACCCTTGTCTCCGAGTTGTTAGCAGGAAACTTACGCTATACTTATTAATGCAGACTAAGTATAGCCACGCTTTTGTACTGGGGATAGCGTTCGCACGGTAAGATAAGGTATGGAACATAACGCCGGTTCGTCCGCCAGTGAACGCTCCGAACGCCTACACGTGCAAAGCCGTGAGGAAGCCCGGAAGCTAGCGGGTAATTTGCTGGAACGTGCACGCCGTAAGATCCTTGTCTTCGCGCCAACACTGTATGGCGACTTCTTCAATACCGCGCACGCTGGGGGCACGCTCGCCAGCTTCGCAGCGGCTCACCGAAACAACATTGCCCATTTCCTGGTCGAAGACGTAGATCATTCACTCCATCACAACAGCCGTGTAGTCGAGCTATGTCGTCGCTTCACTGACTTTATCAGAATGCGGCGTCTTAATCAGGACGACACCGGCCTGCAGGAGATGTTTCTCGTTGTCGATGACACTGCCTACCTGCATCAACCGCATGTGGACAAGCACGACTACCGCGTGGCTTTCAGCTTCCCGCGCGAGGCACGGCAACTCGCGCTCCGCCATGAGCGCATGTGGGAGCGTAGTCTGGTGATACCAGACATTCTTCCATTAGGCCTTTGAGTGGGGCGCACGCGTAGCGCACAAGCGCGAGATGCAACCGCCGGGGCACCACCATTGGCGGTGGATGCTGACAAATCCGTACTCGCCGTGCCACTTTAGAAGGTACGAACATCCCAGATATGGATTCGCACGCACTGCGCGCCCACGCAGGCCTCGCAGATGGAACCCAAGGGTTGTGCAGCATGTCCGACTTGCTGAGCCGAACCCAAAGTGGGCTCGGCTCAATAATGCGCCCATGACGAATGACTGTTGCCGGATCGCTCTGTTGCTTGGTTAAATGGACCGGGCGCGAGAGCAGCGCGGCCGCATACGAAGTTGAAACCTGTTTTTAAAGGGCGTAGCCTACAAAAATGAGTGAAATACGTTCTTTTTCCGGGCAAGACGACCCAGACGACCGCTCATATTTGTTTAGCGAGAACGCTTATTACGTTGAAGAGCTCTATGCGCGCTACCTGAAAAATCCCGAGTCGGTTAGTGACCGTTGGCGCGCGTACTTTAGTGACATCCAGGATGGCATCCCGCTCGCCCAGGAACGGGAAGCCGCAGCGATGCGGACGCCTGGGCGCGTGCCGCCTGCTGCGCCAAAGGTCTCTTCCGTTGCGCTCACGCGCGACACCTTGAAGCAAGCGGCGGTCTTACGCCTCATTAACGTGTACCGCGTTCGCGGCCACCAGCAAGCCGACATTGACCCGTTACGACTTCGACCGCGTCCCGCAGTTCCGGATCTTGACCCGGAATTTCATAACTTGAGTGAAGGCGACATGGATACCGTGTTTTACACGGACGCCCGCGCTGCCGGTCTGCGCCACCAACAGGCCGGTTCGCTATCGTTGGCAACAGCGAATCGACTTCCGCTGAGAACGATCATTGAGCACGCGCGGGCGATCTACTGCGGGCATATCGGTATGGAGTACATGTACATAACTGACACGGCGCAAAAGCGCTGGATCCAGGAGCGCCTTGAGCGAGACATCGGTAAGCCGCAGTTCTCTGCCGAGGCACGCCGACGAATCCTCGAACGCGTTACCGCGGCGGAGAGTCTCGAGAAATATCTGCACGCGAAGTACGTCGGACAAAAACGTTTCTCCTTGGAGGGCGCCGAGAGCCTTATCCCGCTTTTGGACGAGCTGATACAACGCGCCGGTAGCAGAAAGATAGAAGAGCTCGTTCTCGGCATGGCCCATCGCGGACGCCTTAATGTGCTGGTCAACATCCTTGGAAAGTCGCCCAAGGATCTGTTTTCCGAGTTCGAAGGCAAGCACGACTCGGACAGCAGCGACGGTTCAGGTGATGTCAAATACCATCAAGGGTTCTCGTCCGATATCAATACGCCGGGTGGCCCGGTGCATCTGGCGCTGGCGTTTAATCCCTCGCATCTGGAAGCCGTTGACCCGGTCGTAGAAGGTTCGGTGCGGGCTCGACAGGAACGTCGCGGCGACCGTGTAGGCGATCAGGTCCTGGCCGTGCTCATTCACGGCGATGCGGCGTTCGCGGGCCAAGGCGTAATCATGGAAACGTTCAACATGTCCCAGGCACGGGGCTTTCGCACCGGCGGCACCGTGCATATAGTGGTCAATAATCAGATCGGATTCACCACCAGCAATCCGCTGGATACGCGCTCCACCCTCTACTGTACAGAGGTGGCCAAGATGGTGCAGGCGCCCATATTTCACGTCAATGGCGATGATCCGGAAGCGGTCGTATTCGTTACTCAGTTGGCGCTCGACTTTCGCATGAGGTTCAAAAAGGACGTACTTATAGACCTTGTTTGTTACCGCCGTCTCGGGCACAACGAGGCTGACGAGCCCGCTGCTACTCAGCCGATGATGTACAAGAAGATCAAGGTCCATCCGACCACGCGCAAGATCTACGCAGATCATCTCATCGAAGAAGGGATCATCACGCAAGAGCAGACAGCGAAGCTGGCAAGCGATTATCGCGATGCACTGGACCAGGGTCGGCTCGTCGCGCGCGAAACTATCACGGGCACGCATAACAAGTATGCAGTGGACTGGGCCCGCTATCGGGATACTCCTTGGACCTTTCCTGTCGAAACGGCAGTAACGACTGAGGCGTTGCGCGAGATCGCGGCAAGGTTAAATCAGATACCGGAAGGTTTTGAGTTACATCCACGGGTGGAAAAAATCGTGCAAGACCGGGGCAAGATGGCTGCCGGTGCTTACCCCATCGACTGGGGCTTCGCCGAGACCATGGCCTACGCAACCTTGATTCGCGACGGCTACTCGATCAGGCTATCGGGGCAGGACTCTGCAAGAGGTACGTTCTTCCATCGACACGCAGTGTTGCATAACCAGAAAGATGGCAGCAGCCATGTCCCGCTTCGCGGCATCAGCGACGGCCGCGCTAACTTTCTGGTAATAGATTCGCTGCTGTCCGAGGAGGCGGTGCTCGGATTCGAGTACGGCTTCAGTACGGCGGAGCCGGGGACCCTGGTAATTTGGGAAGCCCAGTTCGGCGACTTCGCCAACGGGGCCCAAGTGGTGATTGATCAGTTCATCAGTAGCGGTGACGCCAAGTGGGGGCGGCGCTGCGGGCTCACACTGTTCTTGCCGCACGGCTACGAGGGCCAAGGGCCCGAGCACTCCTCGGCTAGGCTCGAGCGTTTCATGCAGCTTTGCGCCGAGCACAACATCCAGGTGTGTGTGCCCACCACACCGGCGCAGATGTTTCACATGTTACGCCGGCAAATGTTGCGTCCTTTGCGCCGTCCGCTCGTTGTGATGACACCAAAGAGCCTGTTGCGGCACAAGCTGTCGACCTCGCGGCTCGAGGAGCTCTCAAGCGGAGTCTTCCAGCCAGTGATTGGCGAGATTGATCCGCTGAGCGCAAAGGCAGTCAAGCGCGTAGTGCTCTGCAGCGGGAAGGTGTACTACGACTTGTTGCAAGCCCGTCGTTCACGTGAGCTCGGCCAGATCGCGGTCATCCGCATCGAGCAGCTGCACCCGTTTCCGCGCGACCTGCTCGCCGAAAAGCTCGGAGGCTACCGGCAGGCCACGGAGATAGTGTGGTGCCAGGAAGAGCCGCAGAACCAGGGCGCCTGGTACCAGATACAACATCACTTGCGAGCGTGCATGCTCTCTGGGCAGGCCCTGAGCTACGCCGGCCGACCGGCCTCTGCATCACCCGCCGCCGGCTACTTCAGCGTGCATGTCGCCCAACAAATGGCGCTGGTGAATGACGCGTTGAACGTCGCGGTAAAACTCAAGCGGCCAGCCTAAAGACTGCGCCCGGACAGGCAGTGAGCACGGCAATGACACGAGCAAGTGTGGCGCCGCGGGCAGCGAATCGAGCCACCGGGCAGTAGTTTCTGCCGACAAATACCAATAAACTTTCTACTCAGCTATCACTGATAAGCACAACAAATGCGCATTGAAGTAAAGTCCCCCACGCTCCCGGAGTCCGTCAGCGAAGCCACTTTACTCAGCTGGCACAAGCAGACCGGGGAAAGCGTCACACGTGATGAGAATCTCGTAGACATCGAAACCGAGAAGGTTGTGCTCGAGGTGCCGGCCCCGCAAGCCGGGGTTTTGCAGCAAGTACTGAAACGCGATGGTGATGTCATCGGCAGTAATGAGCCTATCGCGATCATAGAAACCGAGGCACCTATCGATCTGGCGCCGACACCGGACTCGCGGGCGGCCGAGTTGCAGCGCCCGGCCGACACGGCGCCCAGTCGCGAGACCGAAGCCATCCTGAGCCCGGCGGTGCGCCGCTTACTCGTAGAGCACGACCTTGAGGCGAACCAGATCCCCGCTACCGGCAAAGGCGGGCGCCTGCTCAAAGAAGATGTACTGAACTATCTGCGCCAACGCCAGGCGCAGGCACCCATATCACAACCGACGGCATCCGCCGAAGCGGCGCTGGCCCCCGCTCCCGTACCGTCGACGGAGCTACCCGCTAGTATTGAAGGCGGAGGCGTGCGACGGATCCCGATGACGCGGATTCGTGCCACGATCGCCGAGCGTCTATTGCAAGCACAACACTCGGCAGCCCTGCTGACCACCTTTAACGAGGTGAACATGCAAGCCGTGATGGATCTGCGACTCAAGTACCGCGAGCGCTTCGAGAAGAAACACGGGGTCCGGCTGGGCTTCATGTCGTTCTTCGTGAGGGCGAGCGTGCAGGCGCTGAAACAGTTTCCGGTAGTAAACGCGTCGGTCGACGGAAAGGACGTCGTTTACCACGATTATTACAACATTGGGATCGCGGTGGCTGGGTCGCGCGGTCTGGTTGTGCCGGTGTTGCGCGACAGCGATCGCCTGAGTTTCGCCCAGATCGAAGCACAGATCACCGAGTTCGGTACAAAAGCAAGCGACGGCAACCTGGCCATGGAAGAGCTGACGGGCGGTACATTCACTGTCACCAACGGTGGCGTATTCGGGTCACTGCTTTCCACACCACTGGTCAACCCGCCGCAAAGCGCCATCCTCGGGATGCATAAGATCCAGCAGCGCCCGATCGCGGAGGACAATGAGGTGCGGATCCGCCCAATGATGTATCTGGCGCTTACCTATGATCACCGCATCATCGACGGGCGCGAGGCGGTCCAGTTTCTAGTGACCATCAAGGACGCACTGGAGGACCCGGCACGTTTGCTGCTGCAGGTGTAACGCGGGCCTAGTAGCGCGGTGCATGGGCAACGCGGAATCATCGGACTGTGTGGATCCCGGAGGCCGGCGTTGTGGTCGGCCATCGCCACATATTCGACCGCCCGCGATCAAAGGCGTCGCAACCCTATCCCGCCACCCCGGAGCCGGCCTGCCGCGAGCCGGCGGCAACGGAATTTGGACCATCCGCGTCCACCGCTGACCCTTTGCGGCTATTTTATGCACGCAAGCGGCCTGTAAAACGCCGCCGACCAAGGCCTCTGGGATACCCCTTGGCTACGTGGCCCCACGCGCATCAGGCATTGGCATGTTAATTGCTCCCGTGTGGGGAGCAAGGCAGCAACAGGCGCGTAAGCAAGCATCCAAAGTGGGCCCCATACGAGCAGTACCTTAACCATGTTCTCCAAAGATTGTCCCCAGTGTGGAAAAGACAACGCAGCGTACGCTGTTCGTTGCGCATGTGGTTACCTGTTCGGGACGATGGACGATTCCGTTGACGCCGACGACGGACATGCGCTGAACGTTCAAGAGGAAAAACTTTACGAAGAATACCTCACCGCCAGAGCCGAACAAGCTGCCAGCACCGCTCGGGAAGCCGCAAGGATTGCTGCCACCCAGCCCGGAAACCACGTCAAGATCAGGGAGGCCGAACAGGCCAAACTGGCAGCCGCAAAGGCAAAGGCCGAGCTAGCGGCACAGCGGGCCAAGCTCGACGAGGTGCCGCACAATCTGCCGAAGACCAGCGCGGAAGCGCGGGCGGCCGCGTCACCAGTGGGCCAGCGACCCGTTGGAGCTGCTACCAGCGACCCCTCAAGAATCGCAAACTCGAGCCAACCGGCTGCCACTGTGGCCCCAACCCCGGTGCGGCCTAAAGCGGTTTCGCCGAGCGACGCCGGTCGCACCAAAGTGGCGGCACCCAAACTCCCGCCGCCCACCGCCAATCCGTCGCACACATCTCCCCCTTCCGGCGCAAGCGGCACCGAAAGGGCCGGCCCCAACGAGGGCGGTACAGCGCTGCGCCAAGCGCCCACCCCCAGTAACGCGCCAGCGACTGAGCGGGTGAACGGTGCCAGCTACGCGAAAACCGCAGCGATGCCGTCGCAGGAGACCGCGGTCAGGCCAAAGGGCACATCCCCGATGCCAGCGCCTGCCAAGACGGGTGACGCCAGCCACAAACTCGGGCCGCGGACGACGGCGGAGAACGATATGCCGGCACCGGCGCCATCCGATCCGACCGCGGTGGCACAGTCGAATGCCGCCGTTCCAACGCGGCACCCGGTAGCGGCAGCCAAGGCGGCGGCCGCTGCCCAAGCGCAAAAGCTCGCGCAGGCGCTTAGATCCGCACAGGTGACGAAAACAGCCGCCAAAGTAAAATCACCTCAGCCACAGCGCGCCGGCGTGGATTCCGCGCATGAGGAGGCGCCATCGCCCGACAAACCGAATCCCGCTGCCCTTGCAACATCCCCCAAAACACCGCAAACGGCCAGGGCGAAGGAAACGACCGGGGTGACACACTCGACATCCAAATCACACGAGGCCGGTACGTCAACGCCACGCGACTATCAACCGTGCGTAGATCCGCTACGCGCGAGTCCGAGCGAAGCATGTCCGGCCGATATAGCCCGTTCCCAGGGCCCGCCACAGGCGCTAGCGGTGAACCCACAAAAGACGAACCCACAGCCCGCGGGCACGGCCGCGCAAGCGCCTGAGCCCCCAGAAACGACTGTCCCGGCACCCGCCGCCCATGCCCGACATGAGCTGCAGGCTGCGCTCGAGACGCTCACCGCGCGCGCGCCAACGGCCGCACACGACGAGTCACCAAAAGACAATACGACGCCCAATGGCGCGAGCACGCCCGAGACACACGTTCCCGAGACCGCGCCAGTCAGCATGCGAGACAGCGCAGGTCCAACGGGGGCCACCTCGGCGGAGATCCCGCAGCAAGCGGACATGAAGGATTGTCCCAACTGCACGACCTTACTGCCCATTGACGCCGAACGTTGCCACTGCGGATTTGCATTCGTACGCGTTGAAGAACGCATGCCTTCGCTGTCCTTGAGCGACTCCGACTTTGCAGCGCTGGACGGTACCCTGCCGTCAGGAAAAATTACCCCGTTAGGATAATCGCATAGTCTAACCACTGGTCGAGCGCGCCTGTGGCCGAATGTCGTTCTTCGCCGTCAGGCGCCGCCGGCCTACGAGGTCACAACAACTGGTTCCCCTGACCCTGGTGCTCGTGGGGACACAGCTTTACATCGGCCGTTCGCTCCGGCACCTTATGCATCGGCGCCGTTCGCACCGAAACCCACTCGCAAGCCCATTCGACCGAAGGAGATAGCACACGTGAGGGCCAATAACTACGAAGAAAAGAAAAAACGCCTGGTAAACGAATTACACGCATGCCGAGGCCACGGCATTCAGCTTGCAAAAACTACCTCGAATCTGTTTCGCGACCGCACGAAGAGTAATAGCCGGAAGCTGGACGTGCGCAGCTTGAACCAGGTTCTGACAGTCGATACCGACGAACTCTGGGCGGAGGTGGAAGGCATGACTACCTATGAGGATTTCGTTAACGCTACGCTCCCTCATGGCGTCATGCCAACGGTCGTTCCGGAGCTGAAATCGATAACCCTCGGAGGCGCGGTCACCGGTATCGGTATCGAGTCCTCGTCGTTCAAACACGGCCTGGTCCACGAAGGTATCCTGGAAATGGAGGTCCTGCTCGCTAATGGAAATGTCGTCGTGTGCACGCCGACTAACCAGCACAAAGACCTTTTCTTTGCCTTTCCCAACTCGTACGGCACATTCGGTTACGTATTGAAGTTGAAGACCAGGCTGATACCGATCAAAGACTACGTTGAACTCAAGCATGTCCGGTACGAGCGCGCGGACGCCTTTTTCGACGGTCTCAGACAGGCTTTGGGAGAAGACATTGATTTCCTCGACGGCACGGTCTTCGAGCCAAACGAAATGTATCTCACCATCGGGCGGTTTACTGACGAGGTGCCGTACACCAGCGACTACACGTACGAGAATATCTATTATCAATCGATTCGCCGGCGCGACAGTGATTATTTGACGATACTGGATTACATCTGGCGCTGGGACACGGACTGGTTCTGGTGCTCAAAAAACTTGCTTGCGCAGCATTCCTGGGTCCGGGCGCTTGCTGGTAAATCTCGCCTAAATTCCGTTACTTATACCAAAATCATGCGCTGGAATAGCAGATGGAAGCTCTCGCACCGGATCAATCGATTGCTGGGGTTTCATAGCGAATCGGTGATTCAAGATGTGGATATCGCCATTGACAAGGCCCCCGCATTTCTGGATTTTTTTCACAAGGAAGTCGGTATTAAGCCAATCTGGGTCTGCCCCATACGCATCCAAGACACCTCGGTACGCTTTGGTCTTTACCCTTTGGATGGCACAAATATCTACATTAATTTCGGATTTTGGGACGTCAAAAAAGGCCGCGAGAATCGTCCCAACGGCTACTACAACCGCAAGATCGAGCGCAAGGTGACGGAGCTGGGCGGCCTAAAATCGCTGTACTCTGACTCCTACTATCCACCAGAAGAGTTTTGGCAAATTTATAACAAATCCGCGTACGACCGCGTAAAAGCAAAGTATGACCCCGACGCTCGCCTGAAGGACATCTATCAAAAATGCGTGCTCAGACAGTGAGCAGCCGATTGGTGATCCGCCTCGCAGGCATGCCACGTGCCCGTACCACGCCTGACGAGCGCCCGCAGGCCGCATCCCATGCACCCCTTGGCCCCGCGCCCGCCGCGTTCGCGCCAGCAACTTTCGAGTAACACAAATCTCGCCGCTTGGCGGCGGCAACGCAAAAACCGAAATCCGGCGGTCTCTCCCGCCAACCGCCGCGCGAGCGTAATTTTGCGCCGAACTGCCGCCGCACGGCAGCTCCGGGCAGTGCGCATCCGAGCCCCCAAAGTTGCAAGCCCCGCGCCGGGCCTAGTGAACTGCAACTTGCGGGAAATACAGGGGTTTTTCCAGCGGCGGACAACTGCGACTTGGCGCAATCGCAAGCGCGGTAATGCGGCTTTTGGCATGGCTTTTGTATCCGCCAGACGGTACAGAATGGAGGTTTGATGGCGTATATAAACCGACGGGCGGCAACGTGGCGGCAGGTGCGGGATTTATACTTGGAAGGTAGCTGGTAACACCACGCCCATCGTTGGTTTATAACACATTACCATAAATTTTTTGGGGGCTCTTTCCGCGCCTGCTAAGCGGCCGAGACGGGCACCTGGGAAAGTCGCAGACGTCACTTATGGTCACAAAGACAAATACGAACCAGTTCCTTACCAAGCAGCTCAGTGACTACAATAGCTGGCGCGAAGACTTGATCGCCAGGATCGAGCGCTACCAGGAATGGATTGAGCAGGAGGGTCTGGCCGAAGGCGAAGATGACCTGCGCGTCTACGAGCTCGTCGAGAACCTCAAGTCTGACAAGTTAATCGTTGCTATTGTCGGTGAGTTCTCGCGCGGCAAAACCGAGCTTATCAACGGTCTTTTTTTTGCCGATTACAATCAGCGCCTGTTGCCTGCCGAAGCCGGCCGCACAACCATGTGTCCGACTGAGTTGCGCTTTGATCCGGATCTACCGCCTTGTATCAAGTTACTCCCGATCGATACTCGCAAGAGTTCGCAAACGATTGCCGAATACAAGCACGCCTCCACATACTGGACTACGCTGCCACTGGAGCTCGATTTACCTGATCAACTGGCCGAGACATTTCACGAGATCGTGAAATGCGACGAGGTCAGCATCGCTGAGGCACAAGAGCTGGGACTCTATGATCCGGACGCACCGAACGTTGGTTCAAGAATTCAGGTACCCGTATGGCGACATGCGGTCATAAACTATCCACACCCCCTGCTTGAACAAGGGCTCGTCGTTCTGGATACGCCCGGCCTCAACGCCCTCGGCACCGAGCCCGAGCTGACTATGAGCATGCTTCCCAATGCGCACGTCGTTATCTTTGTCCTGGGAGCCGACACCGGCGTAACCCGGTCTGATCTCACAGTCTGGAAAGATCATGTTTGCGTAGCCAAGGGCGACAAGAAAGGTGGACGTATAGTTGTCCTCAATAAGATCGACACGCTGTGGGACGAGCTGCGCGGACCTAGCGCGGTATCCGCCAGCATATCCCGGCAGGCGCAAGAAACGGCAGCGGTGCTGGGTATCAGTAAAAAACAGATTTTTCCCGCCTCCGCGCAAAAAGGTTTGATTGGCAAGATCAAGCAGGATCCCGAGCTGATAGAGAAGAGCGGATTGCCCGCCCTCGAAAGCAAGCTGGCCGCAGACATCGTCCCAGCAAAACAAACGCTAATCCGCGAAAAGATCATGCAGGAGCTGGGGGGTATCGTCAAAACCACCGCGGAGATGGTCAACACACGACTTGCGGCGACTAATGCCGAGCTCAAAGAGCTCCAGGGCATGAGCGGGAAGAATCAAGACGTCATTCACAACATGATGACGAAGAAACAACAAGACCAGGAAAACTACGACAAGAGGCTCGCCCATCTTGACCGCACGCGACAGGTGTTGGATGAACAGGTAAAGATGCTGCTGCAAATGCTGAGTATGGAGGCTTTTGACAAGCTGATCGACAAGACCCGTCAGGATATGAGGGGTAGCTGGACTACCCACGGGCTTAAAGGCGGCATGAAGACCTTCTTTGACGGCGCCGTGCTCACCATGGACAAGGTTCACAAGCAGGCTGAGCGGATAAAAGGGCTGGTGGAGTCGGTATATAAGCAATTCCAGGTCGGCCATGGGCTCGCCAAACTAAAACTCGAAAGCTTTGAATTACAACCGTACCACAAGGAGCTCAAACGCTTGTACAAGGAGGCCGAAACCTTCCGGAACAGCCCAACCATGGTAATGACTGAGCAGCATTTCGTGGTAAAGAAATTTTTTATAACCCTGGTGAGCCGGGCTAGGCATATCTTCGATGAGTGCAACAAGGGCAGTCAGCTGTGGAGCAAGGCCATAATGGCACCGGTGTTTGCTCGCATTCGCGAACATAAGGCTACGATGGACCAGCGCATAGCCAACCTGAAAAAGATTCATAGGAGTCTGGACCATTTAAAGAGCCGGATTGCTGAGCTGGAGGCCACCAAGCTAAGGCTTGAGAACCAGAAACGAATAACCATGAGCATACTGCCGAACGCCCAGCCACCGGTGGGGCCGGTCGAGGTAGATCAGGATGACACCAACACCGTCACTGAGGTTCTGACGCCGGGGCAAGATGACGTATCAACTGAGCGCCTGCGCGCAGCACGCGGAGCAGCCTAGTACGTATCACGGGCACAGTAAGCAGTATTCCGACAAGAACTCGATACACTCCGGGCCGTGAGCCGACGGTCTGGGTGCGTTGCGTATAGACGGGATGACGAACGGTGTTTTACAAGCGACAAACGGCGATTTGTGCCAGACGATTCGCGCAGCAGCGATACGCACTCTCATCATGAATCTTGTTGGCCCCGCATGCAAACCAAAGTAGACGGTCTACAATTAGGATTATTGGCTCACGGTGCCCAGGGTGGGCGAGCATGGAACAGGAAGTGCATTTATATGTCAGTCAGGAGGCGTCGATGAAGTTAGCGAAAGAAAAAGACCCGAAGAAGTATCTCTTTCTCTTCGTGTTGTTAGGGGTATTCGTATATCTCATCCTGTAGCAACAGGACAGAATTCTGATGATACGATAGGGGGGTTGCGCGCGGCGCGGCCCCCTTTTCTTTGGGAAGCCCGTTGCTGCAAACAGGAGACCTACGCCGAACGGACATGGTAGGCCTGACGCCATAGGCATTTTTGCGGCGGCATGCTAACGGCGGCGCACGCGCTCCACAATCGCTGACATGGCGTCTTGTTGTTGTTCCATACTCTGGAGGAGCCGGAATTGGGTACGTGCACGCGCAAGATTGTGGCTCGGGTACCGCACTTTGAAGTATTGATCGCCTTCCTGGCCATCCCTTAGAAATCGCACTCCCGTCTCAAACGTGATCATCCTGGCTGCCGCAGGTAGTAGGTCAATCTCGCAAGCATTCAGAAAAGGCGTTGCTGTTTCCAGGTAACCTTCGACCAGTGCCTCAAAAACCGGCAACCGTACATACACGCGGGCCAGATCGCGTTCGTCCTCGGCGCTTGGGCTCAAACTGGTTCGCGCCAAATCGCCGAAATCATGCAACACCAACCCGGACATTACGGTGTCTAGGTCAATGACACAGAGCGCCTCGTTGCTAGCGATGTCAAAGAGCACATTATTAATCTTGGTGTCGTTATGTACTACACGCTCGACGAGCTCCCCACGCGCTTTCGGTTCGTCCAGAAGATCCATGATCGATTCATGCTTTATGGCAAAATCGATCTCCGAGCGCGCCGACATCGCACGATCATGGTCGTCCCGCACCGCCGCCCGGCACAGCGCCTGGTAGTACCGTCGGGTATCATGGAAGTGTCGAATAGTCTCATGCAATGACGGCCCCGGTAAGTCCGCCAGCATGTGCCCGAATCGCCCGAAGGCGGCCCCCGCTCGGCGGCCCAGGTCCGGCGTGTCGACCGTATCATGGGTATACGTGCCTTCGATGAATACGTACGTTCGCCAGTACGCGCCTTGCTGATCCACGAAGTACGACTTGCCATTCTCAGCATGAACCAGCGTTAGCGCTCTGCGTGCCGGGTCCGGTGTTCGCTCACAGCTGAGCTTTTCCCGTAAATGGGTGATCACCCGCACGATATTTTCCATCAATCGTTCCGGATGCGGAAATACGTGCTGATTGATGCGCTGGTGGACGTAGCGGGCGCTTTGATTACCCTGCACGTAGGTGGTGACAAAGGTATCGTGAATATGCCCGCCGCGCAGCGCAATCGCGCCTACCAGGCGACCGTGTAATGCAAAGCGGGGTGCTATAGCGCTTAACGTTCGCTTCAACGCGCGCGCGCTGCCGTCAACGTCAGCTGCCGGCGGCAACGCTTTGGGCCTCTCCGTTCTCCCCCGCGTGTACGAGGCACACGGATGTACTCGCCGCTATATCACTCTTCGACATCCCACCCGAACTCCTCGACTATCCGGAAGAGATCTGTCTCCGAGACAATTCCAACGGGTACAGTCTTGTCCTCGACAATGACCCGCCGTATCCCGTGGCTTGCCATCTTTTCAGAGAGCATCGGTAAAGTCAGGTCGGATTGAACGGTAATCAGGGGCTTGGTTGCGATCTCACGGACCTTTGTGTTTGCTACCGATTTATTGGCACCGACGATCTTCGTGACAATGTCCCGCTGCGTCATGATGCCCCACTGGCCATCGCTGTGCGGCTCCACCAGAATCGAGCTAATGTCGTGCTTTCGCATGGAGTGCATTGCGTCTTCAACGGTCGCGTCAGCCGACACACTGACGATTGCAGACATGATGCCTGCCGCTGTGGTCGGCTGTCGGCCCGACGCCTTCATAGCTTCGACCGGGTTGGTCATGCGTTGCGCCTCGCGTTTTTTTCGTTCTCGCTGAAGCGCGGCACGGCGCTCCTGTTCAAAACGAGCGAGGTCTTCACTGCTACCGGTGATCTTGGCGATGAGCGCGTCTGCGAAGGTGCTGGTCGAAACGGTGTGAGCGCCGTCCATCTGCCGGGCAAAATCGTATGTAACAAACTTCTCTGCGATCACCTTTGGGTAGGCTGCATTGATCAGGTCCGCCGCTTTACCCCAACCCATATACTCGAGCATCATCACTCCAGACAACAGCAGTGAGCTTGGATTGACCTTGTTCTGATTCGCGTACTTGGGGGCGGTACCATGAGTGGCCTCAAACACGGCCACGTGATCACCAATATTTGCGCCCGGGGCGATACCTATTCCTCCGACCTGCGCCGCGACAGCATCAGAGAGATAGTCTCCGTTCAGATTCATGGTGGCAATCACGTCAAACTCTCTCGGTCGGAGTTGAAGTAATTGAAAAATAATGTCAGCGATACGGTCCTTGATGACAATCTTGCCTTCCGGTTGCTGTCCGCCGTAGCGGTCGTAGAGCTCCTCTTCAGTAATTACGTCATTACCGAACTCCTCCTTCGCGAGCTCATAGCCCCAGTTGCGAAAGGCCCCTTCGGTGTATTTCATAATATTGCCCTT
>JBHHZP010000082.1:0-15942 GCA_046758085.1 Acidiferrobacterales bacterium | reverse complement strand
CGACGATCCGCGCACCTGTGTAGTCAGAGGATGCGGCCGGGCACTGCAAGAGGCGAAAACCCTGGGCGATGTGCTTCTGCACGAGTAGGCGCACAACGGCCGTGTTTGCCGGTATATGTGAAGGTGGATGTCGGCTTCCAGATATTTGCAGTTCACGTCCGAACGGCTGGTGGTTGCCGTAAGCAGTCATGCGACAGATGCGATCAAACCTAATCTCGCTGGTGGACTTTCATACGTAAGGGCGAGACGCTCCTGTGCTCATTTGGTGCTCAACCCCTTCACACTCCAACCTATTTCATCCTACTCTATCTAACTTAACCTTGCTGCATAAGTCTTTGCTGAAGTTGGCTAAACTGAGCTAGAGTGGGGTTGGATGGGAAGACAGCAATTGATTCACACGGCAGGGGCCGCAAGTTCGAACCTTGCATCGCCCACCAATTCTTTCAATAGGTTATGTGATCAAGCCCCAAGCCTGGCACGTCGTGTGTGCTCGAAACTGTGCTCATTCGGGCACGCATGGCTCGATGATCCTGGTCTTGAGCTGAGGCACGTGTGTGCCCGGGCTTCAGAAAGAACTTAGTGCGCGACTTTCATTACTTCACCACCTGCACCACGAAGCCGACAGCAGTTACGACAAAAGTCAGAACGGCAAACAGAAGGGTAAGCGCTTCATAGCTAAACTTTCTCGGTACATCTTCTAGAATAATTCTTGTGTTAGGAAAGATCCTTCCTTTTAGAAATGCATTGAATGCCCAGACCAAACCTGCAAGCATGAAGCCCGACACTACAGCGAAGGCGAACGAATCAAGAAAAAGAAAGAGGGTTGTCGCCACAAGTGTCGCCCCCTGGAGTGCACCGACTACGCGGGGGAATGCCTCCCGAAAGAAACCGTACCAAGGGCGTCGCGCGCGCAGGAATTCGTCTATCTGTTGGATCTTACCTTTATACCAAACCTCATCTACAGCGTGAATCTGGTAATCCGCCACGGTAGGACGGAGGTTCATTACAATGCCTCTGTCAATAGCGTTATCGTCGGTCCAGCCCCTCGCTTGAAATGTCAGGTCATCGACTTCTCTCGGCAAACTCTGATTAAGAAGATCGTTGACGGTGTCGGCTCTGTAATGGAAATCGCCGCGGGATAGTGCGAATTCAAAAGCCCGATCACGCACGGGCATACCCTCTGATAAGAGTTCAGCAAGAGCCCGAACATCTGTGCGCCTCAGGATAACGGGCGGTACTTGGACAATTTTTCGAAACTCCGGCATAACGGTAGGGGACTCAGATGGTCTTTAGCCTCTCACACAGGCATTGCGACAGCTTCGAAAGCATGTTTTCTATACTCTGAGAGCCGGTGTCAGAATTCAAGGCCCTAGGGCACCCCTGCAATGAACAGTCGTGAGTTGGTCATCTTTCACTGTCTTCGCCGGGTTCTCACACCTTCGCGGCGATGCCCTCGACTTCGACCAGCCACTCGGGATGGGACAGCCCCGCAACCCGAACCATTGTGACCGGCGGTCCGTCGTCCTTCAGCATGCGATCGCGTATCCGGCGGTTCACATCGACATCTTCGGGGCGCGTGATATAGGTGTTGACCTTGACCAGATCCTCCACCCCCATCCCGGCTGTCTCCAGCACGGCGATGAGGTTGAGCCACGCCCGCTCGATCTGTGCCTCGGCACCCTTGGCGATGCTGCCATCGGGATTCACCCCGACCTGCCCGGCGATATAGAGCCAGCGCGCGCCGGCCGGCGCTTCCGCGCCTTGGCTGTAGCGGGAAAAGGGTTGCACAATTTTCTCGGGATTGAATTTCTTGATCATCTCATCCTCCATGCGTCATGCGACGTGCCATTCACATATTACCGGCACGAGCATGCGCTCACCAAACCTGCGCGTTACATCGGGCTTGGCTTTCGTGTGAAGTCTGAAATCGGTCGGCCTGATCATGATGGCGCCCATGACTTGACGACGGCGCCAAAACAGGGTTGAGTGCGTGTTTTTTTGCGTGTCACCACCAGACGAACCTTCAGAATAATGACCACAGAAGCAAGCATGGAAACACCTGCGCACAGCGCCAAGGTGATCGGTCTCGTCAGCACCGGGCACTTTTTCAGTCATTTCTATATGCTGTTGCTGCCGCCGCTATTTCCCTTGCTGCGCGACGTCTATGGGGTGGGGTTTACCGAGCTCGGTTTTACCATCGCGGCTTTCAGTCTCACGACCGGTCTCACACAGGCGCCGGTAGGCTTTCTCGTCGACCGCTACGGTGCCCGCGGAATCTTGATCGCCGGGCTCATGCTTGAGTCCCTGGCGATTGGCCTGGTTGCTGCGTTTCCGTACTACGGGGCGTTGCTCGCCCTGATGGTGGTGGCGGGGCTGGCGAATGCCGTCTATCACCCCGCTGACTACGCCATCCTGAGCGCATCGGTTCACAGGACACGCATGGGTAGGGCCTTCTCCGTGCACACCTTCGCGGGTTTTCTGGGGGCCGCGGTGGCCCCAGTGACCATGATTTTCCTCATGACGCTGACTGACTGGCGCACTGCCCTTGCCATGTGCGCGGCGGGTGGTGCCATCGTCGGAGTTCTGCTCGCGTTGAACTCTGATGTGTTGATCGATGCCACCCGGCCGCGTCGTGTCGGCGTACCCGCGGAGAACACCAGCGCGCATGGTGGCCTGAGGCTCTTGTTTAGCGCGCCGATTCTCTTGGGACTGTTGTTTTTCACCGGCCTATCCATTGCTGGTCACGGCATGAGTGAGTTCAGCGTCTCAGCACTGAATCTGATCTATGACGCACCACTGACCCAAGCCGGCGCTGTGCTGAGCGTCTACCTTTTTATCTCTCCCATGGGCGTGCTGATTGGCGGTTGGATCGCCGACCGTACTGCGCGACACGATCTCATCGGGGCAATTTGTCTCGTGCTCATGGCTTCGGCGATCTTCCTCGTCGCCGCCGTCACGTTGCCGCTCGCGGCCATCGCGCTGCTGTTCGCCCTCGCCGGTCTGTTCAACGGTATCGTCGCTCCGTCCCGCGACATGATGATCCGCGCAGTCACACCCCCTGGCGAGATGGGCAAGGTGTTCGGCTTCGTGTCTACCGGCTACAACATCGGCGGCATTCTAGGGCCGGCGATGTTCGGCTATCTGCTCGACACCACTGATCCGCGGCTGCTCTTCTGGACCGTCGGTATGATCAGCCTGCTCACGGTGGCCACCGTCCTCGTCACGGGCCGAACCGGCCGGCGCAGTTCAGCTACGAGAAGATTTTAACGGCTCACCCGGCGCAGGGGCGGACGCTATGCCGATCTTGCGCCCCAGGAGGTGGGCGCAGGGCTTGGCCCCATCCCAGGCCGCCAAGGCGATGGCGTCTAGCGGCACCCGATCGGCTCCGGGCGTGCGCAGAAACCCAAAATATCCGAGAACAATCATACACTTACGATTGCGATGGCGCCCACCCGGGAAAGGCCGGAAGTCGTCATTTTGGCGCAAATAAGGCAAAAAAACAGCCAATTATTGTCCCATATTGCCACAAAACTCTGAGGTTTCCCCTGTTTTCGCCTCCAGGGCACGGGGCACCCGTGCGGCACAGTCTTTGCACGCTTTCCCTTGGGGTCACCTAGGCTCGCCTGTTTTCGCAGTCACAGAGGGTTTCGGCCAAATCGGCTATGCCGCGCTGTGACAGGCGTGTGTAGGTGTTTACAAGAGGACCCGTGAATGCGCGAAGAAAAAGACCCGGTAGCGAGCATGGGCAGCGAGGAACGAGTGGTCACACGGGATCTAGCCATCACGCGATGACACGGATTCGAACAGCCTCCAGTCGCACGAAGCGTTATCGTCTTCGGAAAAGGGGGCAAAAACATGGTTACATAGCATGTTGCGACTGAATAGCAGAGTTCAACGAGCGTTAGCCCTTCTTGCTACGAGCGCTGTGGTGATGCTGGCGCCCGCTGTCTCGCACGCCCTCGAGCTTGGGCGTCTTACCGTCTACTCCACCTTGAATGCACCGCTGGACGCGGACATCGAGCTGACGTCAATCAGTCGGAACGAACTCAACAGTCTCGTCGCCCGCATTGCCTCACCCGCGGAGTTTGAATCGGCCGGCATCGAGATAGAGCCGGTGGTGTCCGAGATTGCGGTCACCGTGGTGAAACGGTCAAGCGCGCAATATTTCCTACAGCTGCGTTCCCGGCAACCACTTAGCGAACCTTTTCTACAGTTCGTGCTGGAGGCGACATGGTCAGGCGGGCGCGTGGTACGCGAGTTCGCCGCCCTCATTGACCCCTCCGAAGCAGCTGAAACCGTGGCGGAAGAGGAACCGTCGGTGCCAACTCTGGCTCCCAACCTCGATACCGAACGCGTACCCCAGCATGAGCAACCTGTGGTCTCTCGGCAACACCAAGGTCTCGTGGTGCTTGAACAGATTCCGGCCCAAGTAATAGCGTTTCCACCACATGCGGTGGTCCAGGTCACTCCTCCTCAGAAATCCGAAGAGCCGACATCCACGAGTGAACCTGCTACGTTCGTTCCGAGCAGCAAACAAGACGATCCGCACGAGAACACCGGGCTTGAAGGTAGTTCGGCTAAGAGCGAAAAAAGGTTCCCAGCTGGCGCGCCGCGACCGGCCCCACCTGTTCAGGCTCAAGCGCGTAGGAGCAAACTGCAAGCAACGGCTCGCGAAACTACCACCAGTGTGGCAAAGCAGGTTGAGTTGCCTAAGCAACCGCCCGTGGGCGCTAGCGTAATAGATGCAGCTGCCCACCCCAAAATCGTCATGGACAGCACCGAGCGCTTAACTCAATCACCGGTACCGAAGCAACAGAGCGCGCTGAACATGCTAACGGAGATTGTCCGCGAAAATCCGGGAGTGGTGCTAATAGTCGCGATTTGCGTGGTCGGTGCGTTATTGCTGATGGTCACTGCACTTGTTGTCCTCGCCCTGAAGCGTCGTCGATACAATGCCTACGTCGATTTCGACGAAAAAATCACCACGATCAACTCAAAGCCACCAACGAACGAGAAGCACGCTGAACCGCCGCGACGCCAAATCGACAAGAGCACCACTGGCCAAAACGGACGCGTAACCCCTGACCGTAGACAACGGTCTGTTCCAGTCGCCTTTGAACGACGCAGTGGCTTATCCCGACGTCGCAGCGAGCTAATTGACGGCGGTGTACCCACTGTCGCTGCCGATGCATTAGATCCGATCGCCGAGGCAGATGTCTACCTGGCCTGCGGCAGTTACGAGCACGCCGAGGAAACGCTCCAAGACGCGATTGCGAAGGATCCCTGCAACAACGAATTGAAGGTCAAGCTGCTGGAGATCTACCACCAGTGTGGAAACACACTGGCATTCAATGCCCTCTCTGAAGAGTTAAGCGGCGCGTCGGAAGAAGGCAGCGGCGAACTGCCAGAGAGGTCGTTGCCAAATCGGTGGCTGCTAAATTACGAATCCGTGCCGCCTGACGAATTGCTGGCCGCCAATGAGGCTGAACCCGACGATGCCGTGCCAAATTCTGAAGCGCTCAAGCGGAGCAATGGATCATCCCGACCCGATTGGAGTGCCGATGCCGCTTTCTACGAGACCGACGAAGATAGCATCGCACCGCAAACAGTCGAGGAGCCGCGACAACATTGGGAGAGCCCCGCAGCCAATACGCTAAACAAGGCTTTCACCGATTTCCTGGAGGCGCGCAAAACGCTCAAACCCCGCACAGTAGACGGCTACCAGAAAATGATGGCAGTGGCATTCGCGGACTGGCGACCTAAGTCGCTGCTGGAAATTTCCCAAGAGATGGTCTCTAATCGGCACCAAGAGCTTTGCGAAGAGCACGGTAAAGCCTACGCTAATCGTGCCATGCGATTCCTGCGAACGTTGTACAACTTTGCCCAGAAAAGATACCAGGACACCTCTAGCAAACCCTTACTCACTGAAAACCCCGTCAAGTCTCTGACAGCAAACAGAGCCTAACTTAGGGTCCATCACTACGGCCCGAGCATTGCGCTCTGACATTGCTCACCGCCATCAGCATGAGGTTGGTGAAAAGTCACGGTTCGCATCGACGGCGGGCTGAGAAAGAAGGAGCCCGAGAAAATACTGACAAGTTCTTCTCTGTTCCTTTGCAACTCGTAAGAAAACGCGGTTTTTACCTTGCTTCGTTCTTAAAACACCTGCGTGTGAGAAAAAGCACAAAGCCGCTTCTGATTTCGATGGCGGAAGCTGGCCCTCGTGCCGGTATTAACGAGAACAGTGCCCGCATTTTTTGATATTCAGCCGGAAACACTCCCAGCGCGCTTTTGTGCCCAAAAAAAAGACCCCGCCAGGCAGCGGGGTCTTGATGTCAGACGTGCTGACGCAGGTCTTGACCGTCAGTTAGCGGAAACGTTCTCCGCCTGCGGGCCCTTCGGCCCCTCCTTGACTTCGAAGGTCACGCGCTGGCCCTCGGCCAGGGTCTTGAAACCCGAGCCCGTAATGGCAGAGTGGTGCACGAATACGTCTTTGCCGCCGTCCTCCGGTGTGATGAAGCCATAACCTTTGCTCTCGTTGAACCACTTTACAGTTCCGGTACGCATAATCTGAGGATCCTCAAAATGAATTGACAATAGTGATTGACGTGCAGATCACAAAAGGGCAAATCGCGGGCGAACCTTAGTGGGGGCTTCCGACTTCCGAAAAGACCGACAATCATAAACTGCAGCAATACGAAGTATATGCGATCCCCGGCCACGACTCCAGCAAGGCACCGGCCCAATCACGCCGGAAAATGCAGGGAGGCAGGACGACTGCAGGAATGCAGGACGACTGCAGGGATGCAGCAGGTAGGGCAACGCCGGGAGCGGTTGCCGAGGTAGGGCAACGCCGGGAGCCAGCGATCACGGACACTCATAGTTCCTACCAACATTCTGCGATGGGTTCGCCCCGGAAATACATGCCGTATACACAGGTGTCCACGTTTGCCGGTTCCATGGCACCGCAGTGGTCCGAGCCCGCACCGCCTCGCTCATCGCCAGGAAGCAGGGCCAGGGGGCTCAGAATAAGTCATTTACTTGCAGGAAAGAGGCAATCAGCGTACAAACGTTAGCAGCGTCCCGCGGCTTGCATCAGACCGAGCCCGGGCGCCCGGCACACACCACTAACTGAGGAGAAACCCATGAAAAGACTGATGACCGTTGTCGCGGCTGGCGCACTCGGTCTGGCGCTGGCCGTACCGGTCGGGGCCAAGACGTTGAAGATGGCCTACGACGCGGACCCGGTATCTTTGGACCCGCATGAACAGCTCTCTGGCGGCACGCTCCAGCTCTCACACATGGTCTTTGATCCTTTGATCCGCTGGAACCAGGATCTGGGGTTCGATTCGAGACTGGCCGAGAAATGGGAGCGAATCGACGATAAGACCGTACGCTTTTACCTGCACAAGGGGGTGAAGTTCCACTCGGGCAACGAAATGACGGCGCTCGACGTGCGCTGGACGTTCGACCGGCTAAAAAGAAGCCCCGACTTCAAGGGCATCTTCGCGCCGTTCGAGGCCCTCAACGTCGTCGACAAGTACACCGTCGACATCGTCACCAAGGAGCCCTACCCGCTGGTGCTGCACACGGCCACATACATCTTTCCCATGGATCGAAAGTTCTACGACGGCTACGACGACAAGGGCCGGCCGAAGGACGCGATCGTTAAACATGGCGATGCCTTTGCCTCCACCCACGCATCGGGCACCGGTCCGTTCATCATCGCCGCCCGGGAGCAAGGCGTTAAGGTGGAATTCAAACGCTTCCAGGATTACTGGGATAAAGGCTCGCCTGGTAACGTGGACAAGATCGTCTTCACGCCCATCAAGGAAGACCCGACACGGGTCGCTGCGCTGCTCTCCGGTGATGTGGACTTTATCGCTCCGGTACCGCCGGCGGACCTTGCTCGCATCGACAAGGCGCCGGGTATCGATCTGGTCACCATGAGCGGGACCCGCATCATCACGTTCCAGCTCAACGAGCAGCGCCGGCCCGAGTTCAGAAACAAACGCGTGCGCCAGGCGATCGTCTATGCGGTGAACAACGAGGGCATCGTCAAGAAAATCATGCGGGGCTTCGGCACCGCGGCCGCCCAGCAAAGCCCGAAAGGTTATCTAGGATACGATCCGAGTCTCAAGCCCCGCTACGACCTCCAGAAGGCCAAGCAGCTCATGAAGCAGGCCGGCTACGAGAACGGCTTTTCGGTCACCATGATGGCACCCAACAACCGCTACGTGAACGACGATAAGATCGCCGAGGCCGTGGCAGGCATGTTGGCCAAGATCAACATCAAGGTGGACCTCAAGACCATGCCCAAGGCCCAGTACTGGCCGAAGTTCGATGAGCGCGCGGCGGATATCATGATGATCGGCTGGCATTCGGACACCGAAGACTCGTCCAACTTCACCGAGTTCCTGCTGATGACCCCGGACAAGGAGAGTGGATATGGCCAGTACAACAGTGGCAACTACTCAAATCCCGAGGTCGACAAGTTGATTCTCGACAGTCAGAAAGAGACCGACGAGAACAAACGCGCGGCGATGCTTAGGGAGGTCGAGCGTATCGTTCATGATGATGCGGCCTTCGTGCCGTTGCACTGGCAGGACCGTGCCTGGGCCGCCAGGAAGGGGGTGGACATCGCGCCTATCGTCAACGTAATGAACTTCCCGTATATCGGAGACCTGGTCATCAAGTAGTCAGCGGGCTGCCCCACAAGAACCGCATCATCGACATTGGTATGGGTCACCTTCGGGTGGCCCGATTCTTTTCGGACCCCGTACACGTGCGCGAGAACATATGGCATGCGTGGAAAATATCGGCGCCAGGCGCAAGCGCCCGGCAGCCGTTTTCTGGAATTACGACCGAGCGCAGCCTGTTCTGGCCACCCCGGGCTTGCCGGTGTCCGCGACAGCCGATCAGTGCGGCCCGCCGCCGACAGGGCAAGACCCTGCAAACGGACGCCGACATCGGCAAGATGCAGCATGTGAACCATTCTGTGCTGGGCGTAGTGGGCCCGAAAACGCGGTGGACGCGCTTCATGGCGCCGTCTTCTTTTTAGGACCGTTGGCGATCGCTACAGTGACGTTTATCCACCGCCTAAAACGGCGCCAAACGCCGCCAAGCGCGTGGGTGCAGTCATAAATGTTCGCGTTCCTCGTAAGACGAACTGTTCAGGCGATCATCGTGATGTTCGTCATCAGCGTGATCGCCTTCTCCATCCAGGACAACCTCGGCGACCCCCTGCGCGAGCTCGTAGGCCAGTCGGTCTCCGAGGCCGAGCGCCAGAAGCTGCGGGACGAGATGGGGCTGAACGATCCGTTCGTCGTTCAGTACTGGCGGTTTCTGAAGAAAGCGGTCATGGGGGACCTCGGAACCTCGTACTTCTTTAAACGCCCCGCCCTGGATGTCATCCTCGACAAGTTCCCGGCCACCTTCGAGCTGGTCGTCGGGGCCACGATCATCATCGTAACGTTCTCGGTTCCCGTCGGCGTCTTCGCAGCAATATACCCCAGGCACTGGTTTTCACGCCTGGCGATGGGCGCGAGTATCGTGGGGATATCGATCCCGGTATTTCTTACCGCCATTATGTCCATCTATGTGTTTTCGGTAGAGCTGGGGTGGTTGCCTTCATTTGGCCGCGGCGAGACGGTGAAGATCTACGGCTGGAGCACCGGCGTACTGACCCGTGATGGGCTCACCCATCTCATACTTCCGTGCCTGGCGCTTTCTTCGATCATGCTGCCGCTGTTTATCCGGCTGATTCGCGCCGAAATGCTCGAAGTTCTGGAGTCCGAGTACATTCGCTTCGCCTGGGCCAAGGGTCTGGCCCGCCGACGCATCTGGTTCCTGCATGCGCTCAAAAATACATTGTTGCCGGTCATCACCGTGGGCGGCGTACAGATCGGCACATTGATCGCCTTCACCATCCTCACTGAGACCGTGTTCCAGTGGCCGGGGATGGGTTTCCTGTTCCTGGAGGCCGTCAACCGTGTCGACACGCCGCTGATCATCGCTTACCTCATCGTGGTGGGATTGATTTTCGTGGTAACCAACACCGTCGTCGATCTTATCTACGGGCTCGTGAACCCCACGGTTAAGCTCGCACAGCCACAAGGCCGCTTGGAGTAGTCCCATGGCCGCCCTCACGTGGCAACGATTCCGCGACTCGAGCTTTCTGCACAGCTTTCGCAACGACAAGATTGCCGTTGCAAGCTTCCTAGTGATGTCCCTGCTGGTGGTGGCGAGCTTCTCGGCGCCGTTGATCGCGCCCTACAACCCCTACGATCCCATTCAGATCGACATCATGGACTCGGAGATTCCACCGGCGTGGCTGGCGCAGGGCGATGCGCGCTTCGTGCTCGGCACCGACGCACAGGGCCGGGACCTGCTAAGCACAATTCTCTATGGAACTCGCATCTCGCTCACCATCGGCATCTTCGCAGTGGCGCTTCAGGCCGTTCTCGGTGTGACCCTCGGGCTCATGTCCGGATACTTCGGGGGACGGCTCGACAACTTCCTCATGCGTGTGGCCGACATCCAGCTTTCCTTCTCGACCCTGATGGTGGCCATCATCGTCCTCGCGGTGTTCCAAGCGCTGTTCGGGACCGAGCTCTATGAACGACTGGCGATTCTGATGCTGGTGCTGGTTATCGGCATCGCCGAGTGGCCCCAGTATGCGCGCACCGTGCGTGCCTCGGTGCTGGCGGAGAAGAAGAAGGAGTACGTGGACGCCGTGCGAGTCATCGGGCTCGGTCCCACACGAATCATGTTCCGCCACATTCTCCCCAACACCCTGTCGCCGCTGCTGGTAATCTCGACCGTACAGATCGCCAACGCGATAGTCAGCGAGGCGGCACTATCCTTCCTCGGTCTGGGGATGCCAATTACAAAGCCGTCGCTGGGATCGCTCATCAACAGTGGCTTCGAGTTCATCTTCAGCGGCTCGTGGTGGATCACCATCATTCCCGGGCTCGTGCTGGTCACCCTGGTGCTGGTGATGAACCTACTGGGCGATTGGCTGCGTGATGTGCTCAATCCGAAACTTTATAAGGATTACTAAGGTGGCGCTGCTGGAGGTTCGTAATCTGGAGGTCAAGTTTGCGTTGCGCCGCGGCACGCTTACGGCGCTGCGTGGAGTGAGCTTCTCGCTCGATGAAGGCCATCGCCTGGGCATCGTGGGCGAGAGCGGTGCCGGCAAATCCGTGGCGGCCTTCGCCATTCTTAACCTGATCAGCAAGCCCGGCTACATCTCCGGCGGCGAGATCCTATTTGAGGGCCGCGATCTCACCAAGCTCGACACCCTCGCTATGCGCGATGTCCGCGGCAACCGGATCAGCATGATTTTCCAGGATCCGATGATGACCCTGAATCCGGTGTTGACCGTCGGCACCCAACTCACCGAGGCGTTGCACGCGCACCGCGAGATCCCCGAGGCCGAGGCGCGAGAGCGGGCGCTCGCGACCCTCGCCCGGGTGCAGATACCTTCGCCGGCCACGCGCTTCGACCAATACCCGCACGAGCTCTCGGGTGGTATGCGCCAGCGCATCGTTATCGCCACGGCGCTGCTCACGGACCCCTCGCTGATAATCGCGGACGAGCCCACCACTGCGCTTGACGTGACCATCCAGGCGGAAATCATGGACCTGCTGCTCGAGCTTTGCGAAACCAGTAACGTAGGGCTGATCCTGATCACACACGATCTCGGCGTGGTATCGCAGATGACCGAGCGCGCGATCGTGATGTACGCCGGCCGTGTAGTCGAGGAAGCTCCGACTCACGAGCTCGTTCGCACCGCGCGGCATCCTTACACGCACGGTCTCATCAACGCGCTTCCCCAGCAAACAACACCAGGGAGACGACTCAACCAGATACGCGGCGTGATGCCGGCGCTGGCGAACATTCCCGCCGGTTGCGCGTTCCATCCGCGCTGCCCGCATGTCGTGGAGGCATGCCGCAAAGAACTGCCGGACTACACCCTGATCCACAGCTCGCGGGTTGCCTGCCACGTGGTGGCGAGTCAGGTACGCCAAGAGAAAGGGGCATTGACGTGAACAACGAGCGCGCCGGTGAGCCGCTGGTCAGAGTCGAATCACTGTACAAGGAGTTCGATATCTCCGGCGGATTACTCGAGCAGCTCAAGTTCCAGCAAGGCCGCATCGTGCGTCGCAAAGAGACAGTCAAAGCGATCAACGGGATTGATCTAAATGTCGTGCGGGGCGAGGCGTTCTGTGTTGTGGGCGAGAGCGGCTGTGGAAAGTCGACCGTCGCGCGAGCCATCATGGGCCTATTGAAACCGACGTCGGGTGCAGTCTATTACGACGGGCAGCGCATCGACAATCTGCCGCCGGGCGAGCTCATGCCCTACCGCAAACGAATGCAGATGATCTTCCAGAACCCTTATGCCTCGCTGAATCCGCGTATGACGATATACAAAACGCTTGAGGAACCGATTCGCTTTCACAATCCGCGCGCCGGCGCGCAAGAGGTTCGCGATAAGGTCGCAACGGTGATGCAATCGGTCGGCGTCGATCCCAGCTGGTCGGAGCGCTTCCCGCACGAGCTCTCCGGCGGGCAGCGCCAGCGCATCAGTATCGCCCGGGCACTGGCGGTAGATCCGGAGTTCATTGCCGCCGACGAGCCGATCTCGGCGCTGGATGTATCGATCCAGGCACAGGTTCTCAATCTGTTGATGGACGCGCGCGAACGACGCGCACTCACCTACCTGCTGATCACCCACGACCTTGCCGTAGTGGAGCACTTCGGTACCCGCGTGACGGTTATGTACCTCGGCACGGTGTGCGAGGTCGCTACCACAAGGGCGCTGTTCTCCACGCCGAGGCACCCCTACTCCCAGGCGCTATTGAGCGCCATTCCAAAGCTCGGCAAGGCACGGCCAGACCACTTCAAGCTACGGGGTGAAGTGCCCACACCGATCAATCTGCCGGGCGGTTGCGTGTTCCACGGCCGCTGCACGCACGCGCGCGAGCGCTGCCGCCAGGAGGTGCCACGATTGATTTCCGTTGCAGACGGTGTATCGGTGGCCTGCCATGCGGTAGAGGAAGAACGAATCTAGAAAGACCCTGATAGGAGCTAGACCGCATCGGGAACAAGCGGGTGCGAACAGCGCGTGCTCACCGACGCTACGACTCCAGGGACAGAGAGGGTAGAATGGCATCGGGAACAGCGATTGCCGCCACACCTTAACAAGGCGGCTCATGCAGCCGCTGATTTCTTTGGCAGACAAACCGCGGCCCATGCGCCGCTGACCTCGACTCTGCGCCCGCCATCGTAACCATTGAATTTGGGGAGGTAAGCAGTGAGCAATCAATCAATTGCCGAGTACCTGTCGGCCCACGAGTTTTTTTCCGAGTTCAGCGAAGACGTCCTGAAATTTCTGTGCGAGTGCGCGAGTGCGCGCGAGATCAAAAAGGAGCAGATCCTGTTTCGACAGGGCGAACGCGCCGACAAATTCTATGTGATCCGCAATGGGCGTATCTCGGTACAAATCCCAGCGTTAATGGGCCCGACCCTGGAAATCCAGGCTCTGGGCAAGGACCAGGTTCTGGGGTGGTCTTGGCTGATTTCACCCTATCAATGGAATTTTCAGGCCAAGGCCGAAGAGGACTCGGAATTGCTCGAGTTTGACGGGACCTCCATACTGGTGCGATGCGAGCAGGAACCGAAATTCGGCTACGAGCTGTTAAAGAGATTTGCGGCATTAATGTCGGAGCGTCTCGATGCGGCGCGCCAGAAGATGATGGATGAATGGAACCCGGTCGGGTTTGCCTAGTGCCTACATCTAAACCGGGGGACGTATGAGGAACGACGATACGACGAGGTCGTAATACATGAAACCCATGAAGTTGCTTTTTCTTATACTTCTCCTGCAGCCTGCGTCCGTTAATGCTGTCGACGAGAATGGCGATTACGTTAGCATCATCGCCCGCGGACTAAACTCTTGTGGGCACTTCGTTGAGACACGTAACCAGGCTCGCATGGGGCAAGACGGCGACGAAAACCGCTATTCCAATTGGCTGGCAGGTTATCTAACGGGCTATAACGCTTGGGTACCTGCTACCTATGACATCAGAGGAAGGGAAAAAATGCTGGGAATCATGGTCTGGCTCGAAGATTATTGTAAAGCGCATCCGCGCGACAAGTTCACTGAGGCCATGGAACGTCTCATCGCGGAGCTGCACCCAAAGCGTATTAGACTGTCCCCACGGCAGTAGGTAGGTCCTATTCCTCGTGCGCGAAGCTCTTGATAATGTAGCCCCCCGACTTTTCGTCGTGCTCCAGCTCTAACAGCTTTCGTGCCTGCGCCTCTTCCAGTAATTTTCCGAACGTTCGAAAGCCGTGATAGCTCTCGCTAAAGCCGGGCTTACGGCGCTTCAAGGCCTGCTTGACCATCGACCCCCACACCTTTTCTTCCTCGCCGCGCTCTTCAAACAGATCTTCAACCGTTTCCAGAACCAGGTCCAGCGCCTCGTGCTTCTTGTGCTCCTCGGCCTGGACAGGTGTCTTGCGCGCCGCCTTTCCGGGTGTGCTCTTACGCTTGGCCCTGCGGTGTTTTTCAGCCTCTCGCAACAGGTCATCGTAATAGATGAACTCGTCGCAGTTGGAAATCAGTAGATCGGAGGTGGATTTCTTCACGCCGACCCCGATAACAATTTTATTGTTCTCTCGCAGTTTGCTGACCAGCGCTGAGAAATCCGAATCGCCGCTGATGATCACGAAGGTATCGACATGCG
Organism: Acidiferrobacterales bacterium; assembly: GCA_046758085.1. Taxonomy (GTDB): domain Bacteria; phylum Pseudomonadota; class Gammaproteobacteria; order Acidiferrobacterales; family SPGG2; genus VRUB01. The sequence goes on along the minus strand of JBHHZP010000082.1, from coordinate 1,189 downwards.
ACTTGGTATAGCAGAGATCCAGAGCATCGACGACCATGCGGATGTCGGCCGAGTTCTTGCCAGATTGACGCACATGAGGGATATCGATCAACTCGAACGCCGCCTCATGCATGGCCGCCTTGAACTCCTTGTAACGCCCCCAGTCGCAGTAGGCCTTTTTGACAACGATGTTGCCTTTCAAAAGCAGCCGTTCTAATACCTTTTGAATATCGAATGCGGCATACTTGGCGTCCCGCACACCGAGTGCAACATTCTCGAAATCGCAGAACAAAGCCATGTTCTGGGTCTTGAGCTTTCCGCTCATGGCGCCCTCAGTTTCTGTGTGTTAGCACTATAACCATCAATGATCGATCGGGGCAGAATTATTTGATTCATCGGCAATCCATCAGATCGATCGAGCCTGACAGCCCATTTCGCTGCAACAATATCGACGGCAATTCCCATATGGCACTCATCGAACGGATCGGTCACTGCGCCGGCCCCATTGATACAAGAGGCGCAGAAATACTTTCCTCCGATGGGAATCTCCTATCGCAGGCGTGGTGCCATTTCCGGTTCGTTCGGGTATTGCTTCTTCAGGCCATCGGTGCGTTTAGAAATCAGGGTGATAGTGGGGGAATCAGAGGCCTTGACCGGAAATCTCTTGCGGCATTCAGGGCAGTAATAGTTTTCAGGTCCCTCCTGGCCTATCTGTCCGGGTACCTCAACGCGGAACACGCACCCGCAAAAACCGCAGGTTTGCTGGAACGTTCCCCGCACGTACGGGGGTGGGCCTTCTCCAGTATTCATTTAATGCTACTCATGTGATAGCTCCTTGGGTCTAACCCGAAAGGCGACAGCGACCCTTCGACGAGCTCTGCCCGCCGACCGGAAGTCCAGCATCGGGTCGTGCCTTAGCGCTCGGGCGTAACGTCCACTGCCTCCGGGCCCTTGGCGCCTTGTTTGACTTCGAAGGTCACGCGCTGCCCCTCGGCCAGGGTCTTGAAACCCGAGCCCGTAATGGCAGAGTGGTGCACGAATACGTCCTTGCCGCCGTCCTCCGGCGTGATGAAACCATAACCCTTGCTCTCGTTGAACCACTTTACAGTTCCGGTAGGCATATCTAGAAGATCCTCAAGATTGAATTAACGGATAATTTACGTGCAGATCACAAAAGGGGAAAACGCGGGCGAACCTTGCGAGGGACTTC
>JBHHZP010000081.1:0-16083 GCA_046758085.1 Acidiferrobacterales bacterium | reverse complement strand
CTTGACTTGAACCATAGAATCTCAGACGGTCCGCGCAAGGGCCAATCCCTGGCCCTGGCCCGGACCCGCGGTGTCCTTACCGCGCCCCTGCGGGCGTGTTCTTCGCCTTCGTGCCTCACTCGGCTTGAGTAAGGGGGTTTAAAAGCAAAACAACTTCAGCTCGTTCCGGCCCGCTCCTCGTCTGCACTCGGGGCTCGGCTGGACCAAGGGGGCCAAAAAACCAACCCCCTCACGGTTCACGAATCACGGATTGGTCTTTGCGTTGGATGTTTCGTTTCAGGATTTTTCGTTTAGCGTTTTGAAAGGATCCAGATCACAGTGACACGGGAGAGGTCCTGCGCGTCTTCTTGCACATCGTAGGCGACATGTTGGCCTTTTTTGAGTGAGTCCAGGGTTGTTTGAAAACCCCGGTGCGTGTACACGGCAACCGCGTTGGAAAGCCGGTACAGTGTGTCACCGATCACGACCTCGCGCGCGCTCAGGTCAACGCGTGCGATCTTGCCATTCTCACTGGGTGCCCCGAACAGGGGCTCGTTGGACGCGCCTAGCGCTGATTGCACCGGAACCACCGCAGTGGCCAGCAGGCATACCCCGAATAGGAAAGTCCTTGCGTGCTGCATTGTCATTACCTCGCTTATCACTACGTTGAGTGGTAAATTGGTTTACTGCATTTGTCGCCACGACCGCCGGCCGTTCGCGTTGTCAAGTGGTCCCGGGTTGTTGGCAATGGCTTTGACATTGCCGCTGGTGCCCGTACCGATCTTGAGCTCACGACTTTTCGCCGGATCGTCGACGACCACGGGCTCTGGCATCACGCCGAGACCGGGGTCGATTCCGATGACGAATGCACCCGTCGTGGTGGTGTCACTGTCATTGAACGCGCCGTCCTCGTTCAGATCGAAGACGGAGAACTCCGGCGGCCCGCCGTTGCGGAAGTTCAGTTCCATCAACCAGCTCGTGCCGCCCGCCGCGCACGGCGAATCATTCGGCACCAGCGTGGTGAAAATGATCCGGCCCGTGCGCAGCAGTGAGTCGGTGACCACCTTCTCAGCGGTGGCAGGCAGGTCCACGCGCCATCCCATGTGCTCCCCCGTGCCCGTGCCCCATGCGTCGATTGCGTTGTTGGTGACCGTGCGCACGGTTTCACTGGCAAAGGTCCCGGTCCCGACGGTCTGTGTCTGCAGGTCAGCGTTGTCGACCGTGGTGTGGTTGCCGCCCGCGGTGCCTTTTTCATCCCAGACGCCGTAGAAGCTCTGCACCTGCTGCGGGCTCGCGGTGGAGTTGTCGCCGGTTTCCATGTACTTGCCGGTACCGAAAAAGACCATCAACCCGTTCTCGCCGTCAGGATGGAAGCTCACCTGTGGCCGCGAGGTGATCGGCTGCGGGACATTGGCCGCGTCCTTGGCGACAAAAAGCGGCTGCGGAGTCGGACCTGCGGCTGGCGCCACATCCCAGTTGACGGGGTTGCTGGACTGGACGTCAAACTTCCACATGTTGCCTTGCAGGTCGCCGGCGTAGATCAGGTCCGCGACGTAATCGCCATTCACATCGACCGCAGAGGGTGGCGCCAGGCCGTTCGGCGTGGTGCCGTCGACGGACTCGGCCATCCCGCGCTCGGTGCTGATTTTTTTAATCAGCGCGCCTGTTTCGATGTCGATGATGTAAAGTACGGCATCGCCGGTGGTGCTGGTCGTGGACCCGCCGTCATTCTCCGTGTTGTTGTAGCCGTTAGCGAGAATGACCGCCCATTTACCGTTATGCATCTTCGCGATCGTGGCCACACCGAAGGTGTAGCCCAGATCGGCGTCGTCGGAATCCGTGAACTCCCATCGCGCGATGCTGCTCGCATTGGTTTCGCTGAAGCTGGATGGATCCGTGACGTCCAGCGCAAAGATTCCCTGGCCACCACCGCGCAGGGTGCTCACTACGATCGTGTGCCAGGCGCCGTTGTAGAACGCATCACCTGCCGTAGCTGCACCGTCTACGAGGTAGCGGTGCGCGTAACCGGGATCCGTGAGTGCGCTCAGGTTGTTGTAGACTTGCGAGGGCACGTAGGCGATCTTTTCCTCACCGGTGTCGGCGTCGAAGCCGTGCAGCATGCCGTCGTTGGCGCCGACATATACCATGGGTGTCCGGCCGAGCTGGTTGATGCGAAACGCGGAGTAGGCGATGCTCTCGAGCGTGTCAGGATAGAGAAAGGGTGGCGCGCCGACGAACACGGGGGCCGAGTGAATAATATCGCCAAGCTTGAAGCCGTTGTCGCGCACGCGAAAGCTGTACGGCGCCAGGTTTTCCTTGCTTGCGTCGCCGCGCAGATAATCGACACGCTGTGACCCGAAGCCATCGGTGACGGCGGATGAGTTGCGGTTCAATGCCGCCTGCTGGTTGCCGTTAAGGCTGGGCCAACGGAACGGGATCCCCGCCGTACCGTCCCAGGTAATGATCTCGCGGTTCGTGCTCCAGCCGCTGAACGCCGCCTGGGTTTTGAGTTGATCCCCCGCGTCCCACAACACGGCGCCGAGGTTGCCGTCGCTATCGATCGGGATGGCGCGCAGCTGGCCGCTCCACTCGCTGCTGTTAAAACGCGCCTGAAAAATGCGCGTGTCGGTGCTCAAGGACGCGGAGTTCAACGCCACCGCAGCCGCCGAGCCGGTGCGATCGATAATGTTGGCGAGCGCATTCGAAAGCGCGCTGCTCAGATCACCGCCGTTCCCGGCGCTCAGAAAGGTACCGCGGCCGTTGAACGCGGTGTGCCACAGGTCGTCGATCTTGCGGGCATTGCGTTGTGCGCTTGAGCCGGAAAAAGGGTTGGTCCAGCTAAAGGCAGGGTCCGTGGGGTCGGTGTCGGTCGCATCGGTGGGGGTCTTGGTGCCAAACGGGTCGAGCTCGCCAGTTACGCCGAAGGCGACGGAGTACGTCACCATGTGCTGATGGGTCGCGTTATCGATTCCGGCCGAGACCGGTACCTCATCCACCAGGCCCGGCGCCAGGTCCTGCTCATAGTAGCGCATGGCGACATCGGCCAGCGTGTTGCTGACATTATCCGCATAAGGCGCGCCGTCGAACATGGTGTCGTCATCGCCATCACGGTTGCCAACAGATGGGCTGGCGCCGTTGTAAAAGCCGTCGGTCATCAGCACGGTGAAGTTCTGCTGGCAGGTGCCGCCGGAGGCGGCATTCAGGATCGGGCAATTGGAGCCGCTGGCGCCGAAGATGTTGCCGCTAGCGCATTCGTAATAGCGTCCCACATCACGCAATCGTTGCCGCAGCGGGGTGCCATTGTTCGATGCGGTCCGATAGAGCCCGTCGATCACGGCCCGTTTGTTGCCGCTTGCGGGATCGGCGTTCATCGACGCGACCGGGACCCTGCTCGCACCGCTGTTGTTGTGCAGCGTGGCATAGCCGACGCGTACGCCGTTGGCGCCGGCGATCAAGTTGCCGATCGCGTTCTTGGCCGTGGCCTCGCGCCGGCGGTTGTAGCTGAACCAGTTGGCGAAGTTCTGAATCTCCTCGGCATAGGTGCACGATAGCGGGTTGGCGCAGTCCCCGCGGTCGCCGCTGGCGTGGACAAAAGGCGCGTTGCCCGGCTTGATCTCGATCCGGGTGTGCGCGTCATTGCTGTCAACGGTGCCGTCGGCATCGGTATCTGTCCAGGTGTAATAGCGTGCCGGATAGAAGTTGGAAACAGTCATGTCCGTGCGCCAGCTGGTCGTCCTGGGCACATTGTCCGCGGTCCAGCTCCAGTTGACGGTGAGATTCACGGTGGCGCTGGTGGCGGCGAACGGATCGAGCGGTGCCGCGGCGGGGTTGATATTGCCGAACGCGTTCCCGCTACTGTCGACGCCAGACCACGGCGTGTAGCTAATCTCCGGGTTGTAATACATGACGTTGAAACCGGAAAATCGCCCGCGCCAGACACCGTAGGCATCGGCCGGCATGTTCGCAGTCGCCAGCACGGCTTCTTCGCTTGGCAGGATGCGGCCATTGCTGCTCGTGGAGGCGTAGTTGTTGTCGGCCGCCGGCAACACGTAGCTGTAGGTCGTGGTAGTATCCGCGCCGACCAGGGTGATGCGGCCCTGGTTGCCAAGGGTCATGATGTCCCAATCCATGCTGCCGGAGTCATCGGACAGCAGCACGATGTTGGGCTCGACGGCCGTCCCGAGGAATAATGGGGAGTTGGCCAGGCTCAGCTGCCCCGCGTGACTTACTTGTGGGATTTGCAACAATAAGGCCACGCCCGCGATCAGCCACAAACGCGACCGACGTGTGTCGGCCTGGCAATCCATGCCGCAGCAAGGCGCCGGGCGAGCTGACGTGCAGCCGCGATGATTCCGGCGCGCCGCGCCGGGCGTTACTGCATACGATTTCGAGCGGCCCGCACGGTCGTAACGTTGCACTGCTTGTCGCGCCATCTGTAATACCCTCGGTTCAGTGCCATCCCCCGCTCTCAGTGGCGCACCCGTGACCCGGCATCAGAAGCGTCTCTCGTAGACGGACTGAACGACGGCGACTGACGTGCCTGTCGCCCCCTTGCCGCGTGCGGTGATGCGAAACAGATTCTTGCCTGAGCTCTTGTAGTTGGTAGGCAAGACCAGACTTCCCTTGTTGTCGGTAATCTCTCCCAGGTCCTCGATTATGTAGCGCGGCTGCGCGCTGACTCCGCTCAGACCGGCGTAGTTGAACGTGTCGGTGCTTGACCAGACGCCCGTCGACTCATCCCAGATCGGTGTCCCCGTCAGCGAGCGTAGGTGTAACCCATCTGTGGTGTTCGCGGGATCAAACACCGGCTTGTTGAGCTGGCCGCCGATCCAGATCTCGCCGGCCAGCAGCGCCGACTCCGCCGCCTGAAACGCGACGGTCTTGTCGCTGGTGTTGTTCGCCATCTTCTCCTCGAGCGCGGCGGTGTTGATCGCAGTCAGCGCCAATAGATTCATCATGAGCAGAAAGACAATCGCCATGATCAAGGCGACGCCCTGTTGATGTGCGAACGAACGTTCCCTGATCCTGATGGACATCGCGACTCCCTCTTCAGTTGCGCAGATCTACGGTCGAGGTGAAAACCCGGCGCTGGTAGCGGTCGTTAAATGGACCGATGAGCGTATCCGCTACCGCATACGTTTTGGTGTCAACATCGCGCTCGGCTTTGTCCGGCGTGCGTACCAGCAGGCCGATGCGCACCGTCACGACTGTGGCCCAGTTGGCGATCTGATCCGCCGTGCGATAGATGTTGGCTATGCCGTCGTTGTCGGTGTCATCGCCAAAGTACAGCTGTATGTTTTCCACGCCCTCGACCAGCTCCTGTGTCACCAGCACGCCACCGTCGAGCTCCTTGCGGAAGAGCGCCGGCGGGTTATTGGGGTCATTGTTACGCCGGCCGATGTAATAGACGCGGGTCACGAGCTCGAGGATCTCGGCGTCGCTATTGTAGGTCTTCGACAGGTCCTTGCTGGTGTTGCCGGGGCCCTGCGAGACCGCGCCGATGTTGTGATTCAGCGTGCCGGTCGTGGACGGATCCGTCGGCCCGGTGATCTGGAACATGTCGGCGCTGCGGCAATCGGCAACGATGACGATGTCGTTTATCTCGAGCCCGTTGCCAGTCTCGAGGTGCAGGGCGGCGGAGGGCGTGGGCATGTAAGGGGGTAACACCTGCTCGGACTGATCCGATGCACGGCGCACAACCAGGACATCGGTGTCGGGCACGACATCGCCCGACGTGAAATACGCAGCGGGCAGCGCCGGGGTCCAGTCGCTGATCGCGGCGCTCGGGGCGCTGCCGGTGTAGGCGTGTGCGTTAACGTGCTGGCCCAGGACCAGGTCGGTGGCATAGTCCGTGGGATTATTAAGATGGTTGGTCACCGGGGTCGCCTTGGACAGGCAACCCGAATAGCCGGCCATGCGTGCGTCACGCGTAAGGAACTCCATTCCGAAGCGCCCGTTTTCCTGCACGCGCGATAGCCCCGCGGTGAGCTGGTAGGTGGCGCGGCTCGTTGCGTACACCTGCGCGACGGCGGCGGTAATGATCAGGCCGATTGTCATCGCGATCATCGTCTCCACCAGGGTCAGCCCGCAGCTGATCCGGTGCGCCGGCGCCCACCCACCCGCCGGGTGGACGCGCAATGCTGCCGAAGAAGCTGTCGCTGAATGCTCGAGGGGACTCGGCCCGATATCCGGCCGAGTATGCGGGTCGTTGTCAGAACACGCTTGTCGGCATCCAGTTGCAGTTTGTGCCGAAATTCCTTTCATCCGTATCCTGGACGTGCTGCTTCCTTTTGGCATCGGCGGATTGCCGATGAACTGCTGTGTCGCCTCCCGGCTTAGATGGCCACGATTCAAGGCGGCATCTATGGGTATAGATGCCGGTATTCAGCGCGTCAAACGATTGAAGGGAAATCGCCACCCAGCCATCGGACAGCCCCAACCTTTCGTCTTTGCGACCCGCTCGTCGGTATAGTCGGACCCTTCATCCGGGAAAATATCGCCGCTCAACGGACCGGTTGCTGCTAGTCCGGCGCGCACGATTTCGCGCGGGCGGATGAAAGAGACGGATGAACGGTTTGGGCTGCGTACCGATTCGACCGACGAACGGTAAACTTCGTGCACGCCGTTCGGAGTGTATCTTGATTAATGGCGCGCATATCGTACTTGAGCAAGGGAGCGTCCGTGGAAGACCTTTTCACAAAGAAAATCTCTGGAAACAACGCAGAGAACGGACAACTCCAGGGACGGTCTAATTATATTAAGCCCTGAGGTAGGGTAACGCCTGGAGCAGTTACTGAGTTGCCGAGGTAGGGCAACGCAGCGCGTTGTCGGAGTTCCTGACCGCCGAGGACGAGTATGACAGCGAGCGACAACAAAGCCCTCAGCTTGCGGGCTTTTGCTCTTGAGGCAGCGGTGCGGCCCTGCGGGCCGACGCCCTTACTTATCGGACCATTTGTATGTGAAGCTGTTGTTGTTGTCCTTATCCCATTCCCGCAGGCCGGTGTTGTCGATCCGCAGGGCGCCGTTGCCCTTTTGCTGTCCGGTCGTCGATGCGTGGTCCGGGTCGGCCGTGATCCGGAAGCAAGTGTTCGCCGTGCCTCCACACAGGGCGGCGGTGGTGTCAATCGTCAGACGATAGTGGTTTTCCAGGGACAAATCATCGGCAAGGCCCAGCCCATCGCAACCGGGGATGCTACCAGTGCTCAGCGCATTGGTATATCCAACTTGCGGGCAGGCAGAGAAGAATTTTTCTTCCAGATTGGCTACTTGCATCAGCGCGATTTGTGCGTCCGAGCGGCGCGTCTGGATCATATAGGTATGGTAGCCCGGATACGCGATGCCGACGATGATTGCCAGCACCACGACCGTGATCATCAGCTCGACCAGCGTAAAACCGTATGAACGAGCGTATTTCATCTATGGATCCGCTGGTCTCGGCAAGCCGGGTTCATATGACGCCATGTTGGTTCCTGTGTCGCATGCACGAATCGACCCGTGCCATGCTCATGCTCCCTTGGCAGATTATAGTCTTTATCGTTTGCTGCGTCGCACCGGCCGTCGCCGGGCGCGGACCCGGCGGCGCGCTGTTGCTGCCGCGGCACCGGGGCGCGCGTTCTCTTTCCTGTTCCTCGTTGCACCGTTCGTCCGGTTTAAATGGGGGGGCCGCTGCGTACCTCATATTGTGATGTTGTTGCCGGTTTCGATGTACTTACCGGTGCCGAAGTAGACCATGTAACTGCCATCGTTCTTGACCGCGGCACTGTTGTTCTGCGCGTGCGCCCGGGCCGTAGTCGGGAGAATTCAGCGGATCGTATCAGCTCGTTTTAGATCGGCACGGCTGCCAGCTCGTTGACAGGTCCACCGTGATATGGCTTACGTGGTAGCCGTCGACCCAGGCGGCGGTGAAGCTCGGCACGGGAGGCTCGCGCCGCTGGCATCTACAGGCACGACGTACTCGATGTCGGAGTTGTAAGCCAGCCGGTTGATGTCGGGCGAGGCAGTGCCCAAGAAGGCGCTGCGGCCGATCCATAGTCACCACCACGGTCGATCAGCCACTTGTCCCGGACGCCGTTGTCAGTGACTCGACAGTTCTTCGCATCCCGAACCTTGTTTTTGTTCTTCTCGCGTTGGCCCGCGCGTGGCGGTGGTGTTACCGCCGCGCGCACGCTCTGTTCCGATCTTCCTTTGGCTGTCGGACTCGTTCGACTACGGATCCCGTCCCCGTCCGTGCTCGCAGTGCTAGCTAGCGCAGCTGGCGCCAGGACTCGCGTGTACCGCCCCCAGTGAAACCGGTGAGGCCTTGCTCGTGGATCACCTGGATGCCGGCCTCGTCGGTACCACTGATGTATTTGTATTCCCGCTCCTCACCGGTTTCCAAAATGCCCGGCTCGGACGGGGCGCCGGCCGTGGAGCCGATGCCGCTGGGGACCACAGCGGTAAAGCTCCCCAAATTCACGAAGTCGAACGCGCCGTCGTTGTCGAAATCGAACGGCGGGTCTGCCAACCGGCTGCCATCGACCGCGTCGACCTCCATCAAGAATCCCGAGCCGCCGACGACACAAGACGACCCGGCCGGTATCAGGGTGGTGAAGATGATACGCCCTTCACGCAGGACCGAGTTGGTAACCTGCCGCTCGCCCTGGTTGTCTATTGGCGTAGCCCCGAGATTGATGAGATCCATGTACCAGCCCATGTGATCGCCGGCGCTGTCAATCAATGGGTCCGGACGCCATTTGATTTGCTGATTGGTGGTCACACGTACCTCGGCATCGACTCCGCCCACCGTCACCGTACCCTGGTCCTGGATCGACTGTTGCAGCAGACTGCTGCGACTGAGATTCGGCGGCAGCGTGCCGGTATCGGGATCCCACACGGCATAGAATGTCTGGGTCTGGGCCCCCGTCGTGATGTTGTCGCCGGTGTCCACATAGCGGCCGGTGCCGAAGTAGATCATATAACCGCCGTTGTTAAAGTTGCCGCCGCTGGTGAACTGCGGGTGCAGGCTCACTTCCGGGCGCGACGTGATCGGCTGGGAGACAGTGCTCGCATCTTGGGCGACGAATAACGGACTGCCGCTATGGGCCACGCCCCATGCCGCCGGACTAGAGCTCAGCACATCGAACTTCCACAAGTTTCCTTGCAAGTCACCGGCGTAGATGTAATCGATGGTGCGATCACCATTGACGTCGACTGGCGCGGGCGTCGCCAGACCATTGGGCGTGAGCGCGCTGCCGGCACCGGTGTCGATTTTCTTGATCACCGCGCCGGTTTGGATGTCGACAATAAAGAGCACGGCATGGCCAGTGCCAGTATTGTTGTAGCCATTGCCGAACACCGCCGCCCACTTGTTGTTGTGCATCCTGACAATCGCCGGCTGGCTGTAGGTAAAGCCAAGGTCTGCATCATCGGCGTCGGTGAACTCCCACAGCACCAATGAGTTGGCATTGGCCTCAGCGAAGCTCGCGGGATTAGTGATGTCGAGGGCATAAATACCGCGACCGCCATTGCGCAGACCGCCCACCAGCACCGTGTGCCAGAGATCACTGTAAAAAACGTCCCCTGCGGTGGGCGGGCCGTCAACAAAGAAGCGGTGTGCATAGTTGAGCGACGTCAAGCGTGTAAGCCTGGGGAACACCGCTTTGGGCACATAGGCGATCTTTTCTTGCCCGGCATTGGCGGGCGCCGGCGAGCCGGGGCTGGCATCGAAGCCGTGCAGCATACCGTCGTTCGCCGCCACGTACAGCATGGGTGTACGCGAGGACTTGGCGGACTTGAACGCCGAGTATTTCTCGCCACTGGCCTCCAGGTTGTCGGGATAATTGAAGTTGGGTGCGCCCACAAATACCGGCGCGCCATTGACGATGTCACCGAGCTTGTTCGCACGCACCCGATAATTGTTGCCCGTACCCTCATGGGCCGCACTGCCGCGCAGGAATTCCAGACGCGCCTGCCCCTGCTCGGCGCCCGCCGCATCCGGCAGGTCCTGGCCGTCTTTGTTGAGCTCTGTCTGCATGCTCAGCGGCAAGCTCGCCCAGCGAAAGGGTACGCCGTTGGTACCATCGAAGGTAAGAATCTCACGCCCTGTGTCCCAGCCGCTGCCCTGTGCCTGCGTGGTCAGCTTGGCGGCGGCATCCCATACCGCCGGCGTGATGACCGCGCCCGTAGTCTGGTTGATATCGAAGGCGAAGACCTGCCCCGACCAATCACCGCTGTTGAAACGTGCCTGATAGAGGCGGCTGTCTGCATCGAGCGAGCCCGAGTTCAATGCGACCGCTGCCCCTGAGCTGGTGCGCGCCAATGTCTCGCTGATCGCCGAGTTGAAGGCGTCGACCAAGTCGCGCGGGCTCTCTGCGCGCACGTACTGGCCGCGGCTGTTGATGGCCGTGTGCCACAGGTCATCGACCTCGTTGCCGCTCCACTGGATGGTGTCGTTCAGCAGGCCGTTGTAGGTGGTATCGTTGAACGGCAGTTGCCCGTCTATTCCGAAGCTGACTGTGAAGTTGACCATGTGCTGCCAGGTCGCCGGATCGTTCACCGGATTGTCCTCGACATTGCCGGTGAGCGGATGCGGGGCCGGATCCGGCATGAAGGGCGGCACATCGTTGGCAAGATCGGTCCGCAGGTCCGTCACCCAGTACTTGAAGGCGTTGTCTGCCAGCGTAGCGCTGTCGGTGTCGTCGTAGGGTGCTCCGGGATTATAGGTCGTTAGGGTCCCGGCCTGGTCCAGGGCCGCCGGATATCCGACCGTGGTCCCGTCTACGTTACCCGGTACGCCGGCGTCGCTGTTCCACAGGCCGTCGGTCAGCAACACATGGAAGGCCTGGCGGCAGGTGAACTCGGGATCCTTGGTTACCCCGGGCTCGAACGCCCACGGGCTGTCGACCGCGTTCATGGCCGTGTAACCGTGGCCTGCGGCGCTGCTGTCGATCTTCTGGTTCTGGTAGTAGCGCCCCACCTTGTCCAGCGTATAACGCAGTGGCGTGGCATTGCTGGCGGCCAGTCCGTACAGCCAGTTATAGAAATCAACTCGCGCCTGCCCGGTGAACAGTCGCATCAGGCTGATGTCCTGGCGAATACTGCTCGATCCGTTCTCGCCCCAGAGGTTTTGGTAGGCGATGCGGATGCGGCGATCGAGCGTGGGGTCGGCGCCGGCGATGCCCGCCGCTGCCTTCATGACGCTGAGGCGGTTGCGGAAATAGGAGTACCAGATGGCGAAATTTTTCTCCTGATCGGCCGCATTGCCGCCAAAGCTCGGGTCGGACGCCGTACCGACCACGCGCTTGGTGAAACTGGTGAGCAGCGTGATATCCCCGGTGCCGTCGTACTCGAGATAATAGGCGCGCTGGCCGACCGGGGTCGGCGGCGGAGTGTTCACGTCCGGAACCGGAAATCCCGGATTGAACGGGTCGACAAAGTTCGTTGGCCGGTACCAGCACGGGCGGAAACCGATGGACTGATTGGTGCTTCCAGTATTGTCTGACAGATCCACCGTGCCGGCGGCCTGGTCGTAGCCGTCGAGCCACGCACCGGTGAAGCTGGGAACGCCAAGGCTCACGCCGTTGCCGTCCACGGGCACGGGGTAGGTAATAGTGGGGTCATAATAGAGCCGGTTGATATCGGCCGATGCGAGACCCGGGCGCGCCGTGCCAAACTCGAAACTCGAGTTGTACTCGTCGAATACGCCGGGACGGTTGGTGCTGTCTGTGCCACCCGGCAGGACGTAACAGCGCCGCATGCTGCCGGAAGTATCCATGCTCAGCACGACATTGGGCTCGACGCCCAGGTCGAGAAATAGCGGCACGTCGCTCAGGTCGAGCGCTGCGGCCCGCGCCGGTAAGGGCGAGATGAGACCGAGTGTCAAGGCCATGAGTCCGGTTACCGCGATATCAGTAAATCTCAAGCCTCGTTTCATCGTCTTCAATCCTCGCTCTCCGCCAAGGCGCGCACCGCGCCCCAGTTAAGTGGCATCCCTGTTATTTTATTGTGGTCCGGCGACGGACCACTATTTCACTTCCGGAATACACTTTGCACGACTGCGACGGCGTCGTCGGTCGTGCCGGTGCCGCGTGCGGTGACGCGGTAGATCGTGGCGGTGCCGCTCGCCCCCGCCGGCGGTTTGAAGCCGGCAACCACGCTGGTGCCACCACCTTTACCACTGACATCAACGACCTTTTCGATGATGTAGGCCGGCTGGCTGGCGACGCCCGCAATGGTCTTGGGGCTGCTCGGCAGGCATACGGCCGTGTTGGCGGTCGTCCCGTCGCACGTATCCCACACCACCGTGTCCCACACCGGCAGGCTGGTGGCTGCTGCTGGCAGAAAATGTCCTGGTGTGGTGCCTGCGAGCGTGAACGTGGGCAGGGTCGTGGTTGTTTGCAGGTAGGCCTCGCCCACGCGCAGCGCCGACTCCGCCGCCTGAAACGCGCCGTGCTTGTTTTGCACGTTGCCAGCCATCTTCTCCTGCAGCGAGGTCGTGGTCATGGCGGTGACGCCGATAATGGTCAGCAGCATCAGAAACACCAGCGCCATGATCAGGGCGATACCCTGTTGCCGGTGTGGCGGGTGATGCGACGTGCGGATCGAGCTCATCATGGTCTTCTCCTAATCGGTACGCAGGTTGCGCAGTTGTACGGTCGTGGCGAATATGCGGCGCTGACGATTGTCGTTGGCCGGGCCAAAGTCATCCGAGTTACCTGCATCGCTCAAGAGGTCATAGGTTGTCGTGTCTTTATCCGGGCCGCTTTGCTCGGGCGTGCGCAGTAACAGCGCCAGGCGCACACTGACCACGCGCGACCAGTCGGTCACCGCCGCCGGCAGCCGGTAGATGTCGGCGCTGCCGTCGGCGTTCGTGTCCTCGCCATAGATGAGCTGCATGCTATCGACGTGCTCCACCAGTTCCTGAGCATTGCCCATGGTTCCTTTGCCCATTTCGCGCCGGAACAGTCCCGGCGGGTTGCTACTGTCGTCGCCGCGCCAGCCTATGTAGTAGGCGCGCGTCACCAGCCTCATTACCTCGGCATCTCCCCCGTAAGCCTTAGCCACGGTAGTCCCGACGTTACCGGGTGTCCCAGCAGTGATATCGTGTCCGAGGGTCTCGACGGGGCTGGCGACAGTCGAGCTGGTGACCTGTATTACATCCGCACTGTTGCAGTCGGCGATCAGAACAATATCGTTAAGCTCGATGTCGCCTGCCTCCGGAATCGTGATGTCGGCGGAGTCAGTAGCCATGGCTGCGGCTAGGCGGTAGCTTTGCTCGGCGCCGCGGCGGATCACCAGCACATCCGTCTGGTCCGCAACTTTACCATTCAGAAAACCCGGTAGCACCGGGTTCCAGATGCCGGCCGACACCCACTCGTGGCCCCGTATGTGCAGGCCGGGGGCGAAGGCGTTCTCGAAAAAACCCGAATTGTTAAGTCTATTGCTTACGGTGTAATCGGCATTTGCGTTCAGAACCTGGTTGACGTTCAGGCAGCCGGCAAAGCCCGCCATGCGCAGGTCGCGCGCCAGGAACTCCGTGCCGAATCGGCCGTTTTCCTGTACCCGTGCCAGCCCTTCCTCGAGCCCGTAGGTAGCGCGGCTGGTGGCGAAAATCTGCGCCACCGCGACCAGGACGATCAGGCCGATGGTGACCGCCACCATGATCTCCACCAGCGTGAAACCGCGCACAGCGCGCCACGGCGACAGCCGTTGCCGTCTTGCCGATAGCCCGCGCGTGAGTGGGTGCGCGCCTTCGTTTCTATTGTTGCTCGTGTCGATGGTCACAGCTGTGCCACCACCTGCATGCGCATGGGCAGGTCGTTTTCCCTCCACTCGATGCCGACGGTGAACGTGGTGCCGCTGCCCGCATCGGTGCATGCGAGGTTCGTATCGAGCGTTCCGCGGCACACCGCGCCCTTGCCCTGTGCGAGCAAGGCACCGATCGCGTTCTTCCACTGGTTGATGTCGTAGTCGGCCATCTGCGTGCTGTTGCACGGGCAGGTGGGGAGGGCGGGAGGCGTCGCGTTTATGCCGACGTTGTTATACAGGCCCGCCGTCATCCCCGCGGGGTTGGCACGCATGCGGTCGATGATGTCGTAGGCTTGCAGCACCGCCTGGGTGCGCTGGTAGGACTGGGTGTTGAACTTGAGGCCCATGGTCTGCAACGCCGCCAGGCCGAGCAGTCCGATGGACAGCACCAGCAGCGCGATCAGCACCTCCAGCAGGCTGAAGCCCGATTGCCGTCGCCGGGCGACTGTCGTAGTACGCGAAATGGTTTTCCTTTGGCTCATACCCGCATTCCCCTTGCCTGTGACTCCGCCGACCTGTCAGCAGGACAGCACGCTGTCGTCATGGTCTTTGCCTTTCTCGGTGATCCGCGGCCGGCCGGTCATGGTGATCGCAATCGCCACGCCCTCGCTGGCGCCACGGGTGTCACAAAGAGTCCAGCTTGTAATCTGGGTGAGACTGGTGGTGCCGACAGCGTTAAAAACGACCCGGTTGGCGGTGCCGCCGGCATTCCCGTCACCGAGCAGGCGGTTGCCGTTGCCGGTCGCACCGTCGAGCTCTTGGCGCACCCGCAGCACGGCCTCGGTGCCATTGACCTGGCCGTTGCCGTCGGTATCGACGAACACGATGCGCCCGTCGGTCCACGGCGCCGCATCATTGCCCGTGATGCATTGCGGGGGGCTGGCGGATGCATCCGTGGTCTTGCACAGGGTGACGGGAAAGCCGCGCTTGATCGCCTCGCTGCGGGCGAAGCTCAGATCGGCCACCAGCTCGTTCGCCTGGGTGACCAGGCGGTCGCGCCGGATGAAGCCGGTCATGCTGGGGGCCGCCAGCGACAGCAGGATGGCGGCGACCACCAGGGTCACGATCAACTCGACCAGCGTGAAGCCTGAATTCCGTTGAAAAGAAACGAACGGGTTAGTTTTACCGATGAACGGTCGGATACGGGGTTGATGGCGGCCGATGAACGGTATTAAAAGGCCGACAAAAGGTACGCGGTTTTGCTGGGATGGTTCCATTTCGACACCTGATTTCATCCGTGAAATGCACATTGCGGTATTGCTCGTGTGAGCTGTAACGCCCGAATCAAGCACTTTCTTGAAGCTCATGACGTTAGTCTACCGGGTATGCCCGCTGTCGCAATTGCCGCATTTGGTCACTTTGTCGTGCAGTACCAAGCGGATGCTCGATGTGGCACTTACGGCGCAGTTTCGCCGCGATCCGGGCGTTGCAGGCGCCGCGCGGACAACCAGGCACAGGAAATCCGGGCACATGACCCGGATTCCCGCCCGCTCGGTCATTTAGAAATTCCCTATCTCGACCCACGAGCGCGGACCGGTGTTGATGGTCACGCCCGGCGTCTCGCCGGTCGACTGCACGCCGCCGGCGGGCAGCACCTCGACGGGGGCTGAGCCGCCGCTTCCGCCTTGGCTTCCGCCACCCGCGAAAGGTGAGCCAGCGCCAAGCGCCTCGGCGAGCAGGTCCGCCAGGTCGTTGGCACCCGTGGTGTCACCGACGGCGTTCAGGTCGGCGATCAACTGATTGACCGCGTCGATCTCGGCCTGGGTCAGCGGCGCCACGTTCTTGAGGGCGTCCTTGGCGGCCGCCCAGCCGGGATCGCCGTAGCACGGCAGGCTGAGCTTGGTGCCGGTGCCGATCTGTTCCCGCACCTCGCCGATGGAGTCCACCCAATGCCAGAACATCGTCGACTCGTACAGGAACCGTGCCGGGTCGCTGACCGTCACCCCGGTCGGCTCCACCGCCGGCGTGTCGGGATCGTCCGGCTGGATATTCACCCAGGCGCTGAGGCTGCCAAGTTCAGCCGGGCCCACTGCAATCAGATGGAGGGTGAGCGCGCCGTTGCGCCAGCGCCCGTTGGTGACGTGGTTCGTCGCGCTTCGCACACAGCCGGTGTTGGTCGGGATGAGGCTGCCTTGTGCAAGAGCCGTGTCTTCAAGCGAGATGCGCAGCGCACCGGGTATGGTTGTGCCGTCGGCGGCGGGATCGTTGCCGGCCAGCGTGGTGGTCACCAGCTCGGCCTGCGTGCGCAGGTCGGCAGCGGTCAAGGTGCCGGTCTGGATCTTGGCGATGAGCGCGTCCTGGTAGTCCTTGACGTTCACC
>JBHHZP010000080.1:0-16123 GCA_046758085.1 Acidiferrobacterales bacterium | reverse complement strand
TCAGCATAACCCACGTGCCTTGAGGACGGGCAGGTCAAAACATTATGTCTAGCTGCGTGCGAGCCGCCGAGCGAGGTTGAGGGTACCGCTCGCACGGCGGATGGCGTACGGCGGCCAAACCGCGGTCTCAACCGCCAGGCTCACCACTGTCTTTATCGGATGCCGCAATCTGGTCGCGCCACTGCGCCGCCTTGCGCAAGATTGTGCCTTCGTCCAGGGTCGTAAGCACACGGTCCTTGAGTAGACGCTTTCCTGCTACCCACACATCCGTCACCTGGTCGCGCCCGGCCGTATAGATGATCTGCGAGACCGGATCGTAGACCGGCTGGCTGGTGATGCCGGATAGATCGATGGCGGTCATGTCGGCGGATTTGTTCGCCTCTAGCGAACCGACGCGCTCATCGAGGCCGAGCGCGCGGGCACCATTCAGCGTGGCCATGCGCAGCGCCGTGTGAGCGGGCAGGGTGGTGGCATCGTTGCTGACCGCCTTGGCCAGCAGTGCGGCCATTCGCGTCTCGTCCAGCATGTCGAGGTCATTATTGCTGGCGGCGCTGTCCGTGCCCAGCGCCACATTAATCCCCGCCGCCAGCAGGTCATTGACACGGCAGAATCCGCTTGCAAGCTTCATATTCGATTCCGGGCAATGCACGACGTTCACACCGGCGGTGGCGAGTGTTTCAATCTCCTGCGTGAGCAGCACGGTCATATGAACGGCAACCAGGTTAGGGTTGAGCAGGTCGAGTTTTCCCAGCCGCGCCAACGGACGTGCACCGGTTTTTTTGACAGCCTCGTCCACCTCGTGCGCGGTCTCATGGAGGTGGATCGTAACCGGCAGGTTCAACTCGTTATTGATAATGCGGATCCGCTCAAACGGGCCGTCGGAGACGCTGTAAGGTGCGTGCGGCGCAAACACGGTCTTGATGAGCTCGCTGTTGCGCAGGTCGTCGTGCAGTTGTAGACCCTTGTGCAAATACTCCTCCGGCGTCTGCGCCCAGATGGTCGGAAAATCTACTACAATCAGGCCAATGGCGGCGCGCATGCCGGCGTCGGCGCATACGCGTGCCGTGTCCTCCGGAAAAAAGTACATGTCGTTGAAACACGTGGTGCCGCTCTTCAGCATCTCCGCAATGGTGAGCCGTGTGCCGTCGCGCACGAACTCATCGCTCACCCACTTCGCCTCGGCCGGCCAGATATGATTCTCGAGCCAGTCCATTAACGACAAGTCGTCGGCAAGACCGCGGAACAGACTCATGGCGGCGTGCGTATGGGCATTGACCAGGCCCGGAATCAGCGCGTGATCGGCAAGCGCAACAGTTTCGGCGGGATTGAAAGTTTCAGTTGCCGCACGCGTTGGCAGCAGCGCCACGATCTTACCGTCGCGGATGGCGACACTGTGGTGATTCAGCACCGTATCATCCGGCTCCACCGGGATCACCCAACGCGCGCTTATTAACGTATCGATGTTTTCCATGGTATCGCGCTTCGCTGCAGGGATCGCAGTATACCGGATCTATCTGTTCGTCCGGACAGGCCGCTATATTAACGCGACGCGTTATGTATTGAAAACGACTGGTATTCGTTCAATCGCACGGCTCTGGCATTTCCCAGCACCGGCATCATTTCGCAGGCGCACACGGTTCCTGCGTGGCCGACGGCGGTTTTCTGCTGCGAAGCCGGCGGTATTGACTGATTGTGATAATGCCATGCAAACGGGCGGTGTCTTTAACGCAGTGTCTCGTGCCAGCACATTCAGAACCCGCGGGCGGCAGTCGCCCCGGTCCACTATGGACGATCGCAGACATGGGAGGCCCAGTACAGCGTATTAACGCGTCGCGTGAATACGTTCAAAAAATCCGCATTTCGCGGCTGTTTCGGTCTCGCCCGTCCACCACCGGCGAACACCATGATCGCCTGTATTCTGTGCGTCTGACAGCAGCGTTAACGAAACGATAACCAAGCGTATTAACGTGATGCGGTAATACAATCAGTTTTTCGCTCTCCACGGCTATCTGCGTTTACCTCGTTCGCGGTGTCGTACTTCGCAGTGCACCTGAATCGTATAAGTATTGTGTGTTTTGACGAATCTGCGTCTATCATCGATGTGCCGTGATAGTGTGCCGTCGCAGGTGATATGATTTGCTTTAGAGTCAGCGCTGAATCTGGACCCATCATCAAGGAGAAACAGCAAACTCGGGGATGTACATGGTCAGACGGCACCAAGAAACGATTGCCTACGATCGTATTCGCGCGGTTGAGTGGGAAAACGATCGTCTCAAGCTGATCGACCAGCGGCTGTTGCCGGGGCAGCTGCAGCATCTTTACGTCCAGAGTCTGCGCGATACCGCCGAGGCGATTCAAAAGATGGTCGTGCGCGGGGCGCCGGCAATCGGCATCACCGCCGCCTATGGCGTGGTGCTGGGGGCGCGGGAGTGCTACCGCGCCGACGCCAGCCGCTGGCGCGATGCGCTGGGGCCGGACCTGGAGCTGCTGGCGGCTGCGCGCCCGACTGCCGTGAACCTGCGCTGGGCCGTGGCGCGTATGAGCAGTCTTATTGAATCACTCGAAGGTGACCCGATTCCACGGCTGCTCGCCGAAGCGCAACACATCCATACTGAAGATATCAGCGCTAACCGCCGCATGGGTGAGCTGGGTGCGGCGTTGATTGCGCCGGGCAGTGCCGTGCTGACCCACTGCAACGCGGGTGCATTGGCGACGGGCGGCTATGGCACTGCGCTCGGCGTAGTACGGGCCGCTAGCGCGGCCGGGCGCATCAGCGCTGTCTACGCGAGCGAGACGCGTCCGTGGTTGCAGGGCGCGCGGCTGACCGCTTGGGAGCTGTTGCAGGAGGGAATTCCCGTGACCTTGACGGCGGAGAGCGCGGCCGCAAGCTTGATGCGCGAGCAACGCGTACAGTGGGTGGTTGTCGGAGCGGACCGGATCGCGGCCAATGCCGACGTTGCGAACAAGATCGGCACCTACGCCGCCGCACTGGCCGCACGGCACCACGGCGTGAAGTTTATGGTGGTGGCGCCCACGAACACGGTCGATATGGCCACCGAGCGTGGCGCCGACATCCCCATCGAGACCCGCGGCGAGGACGAGATCCTCGAGTTTGCCGGTCGTCGCACCGCCCCGGCCGGCGCCCGTGCGTGGAACCCGGCATTTGACATCACCCCGGCGGAGCTGATCGACGCGATTGTCACGGAAAAGGGTGTGGTCCTGAGCCCTACTCGCGACTCGCTCGCCGCGGCTTTGCGCCGCTCGCGCTGATCGTCGCAAACCTCCCGTTTTGATGCAGGGTCAGGGCCTTTCGTGGTAAAATTTGTACACTTTCCGGCCGCTGGAACTAACCTCCCAGCTCTGCGAAAAAGTCAATTAAAACATTGACTTATCTGCAGCTCGCGGCGTTTTTTTGGTGCTAGAATCAGGTCTGGTGAATGACGACCGCAGGGCAGCGTTTTCAAGCCGTTGCGGCGGTACTGATTGTCATATGCCAGCATCCACGAGGACCCTGCGACAGGGATCGTAAGCCATTATGGAAGAGTTTGCCAAAGAGACTGTTCCGGTAAATCTCGAAGACGAGATGCGGCAGTCTTATCTGGACTACGCGATGAGCGTCATCATAGGGCGCGCACTGCCGGACGTGCGCGATGGCCTGAAGCCGGTGCACCGGCGCATTCTGTTTGCCATGCACCAGGGCAACAACGTCTACAACCGCCCCTATGTGAAGTGCGCCCGCGTGGTCGGTGACGTACTCGGCAAGTTCCATCCCCACGGCGACAGTGCTACGTATGACGCGCTGGTGCGCATGGCGCAGCACTTCTCGATGCGCTACCCGCTGATCGACGGTCAGGGCAACTTCGGCTCCGTAGACGGCGACCCGCCGGCGGCCTATCGCTACACCGAGTGCCGCATGACGCGCGTCGCTTCGGAGTTGTTGGCTGACATCGAGAAGGAGACCGTCGACTTCGTGCCCAACTACGACGGCAACGAGCACGAGCCAGTCGTGCTGCCGACACGCCTGCCGAATCTGCTGGTCAACGGTTCCTCGGGCATCGCAGTCGGCATGGCGACCAACATCCCACCGCACAATATCACCGAGGTGGTTAATGCCTGTCTTGCCTTGATCGATGACGAGGCGATCGGCATCAACGAGGTGATGCGGCATGTTCCCGGGCCGGATTTTCCCACCGCTGCCATCATTCATGGCGTCGACGGCATTCGTAATGCCTACCGCACCGGCCGGGGCAAGGTCTACGTGCGTGCGCGCACGAGCTTCGAGACCGACAACAAGACCAAGCGACAGGCCATCATCGTCAGCGAGCTGCCTTACCAGGTGAACAAGGCACGCCTTCTCGAGCGAATCGCCGGGCTCGTAAAACAGGGCCGGCTCGAAGGCATCAGCGAGCTGCGCGATGAGTCGGACAAGTCCGGTATGCGCATGGTGATCGAGCTTCGCCGCGGCGAGAATGCCGACGTGATTCTGAACAATCTCTACGAGCATACCGCCATGCAGAGCGTGTTCGGCATCAACGTGGTTGCGCTGGACGGCGGTCAGCCGCGGCTGATGAACCTCAAGGAGTTGCTCGAGGCATTCGTACGCCACCGCCGTGGCGTCGTTACGCGTCGTACGTTGTATGACCTGCGAAAATCGCGCGAGCGTGCCCACGTCCTGGAGGGACTCGCGGTTGCGTTGGAGAACATCGACGAGATCGTCGCCTTGATCAAGGCGGCCCAGGATCCGGCGCAGGCCAGGACCGCGCTGATGAAAAAGATCTGGCAGGCAAGCGTGGTCACCAAGATGCTGGCGGATGCGCAAAGCGGCATCTCGCGTCCGGAAGGGCTGGATCCGATCTATGGTCTTGGCAAGAAAGGCTATCGCTTGTCCGAGGTCCAGGCGCAAGCGATTCTCGATCTGCGATTGCATCGCTTGACCGGCCTGGAGCAGGAGAAGTTGCGGCGCGAGTACGGTGAGCTGCTCCATACCATCAAGGACCTGCTCGAGATCCTGGAGAACCCCGAGCGCTTGATGCAGGTGATTCGAGAGGAACTGATTACCGTGCGCGATCAGTACGGCGATGCGCGCCGTACCGAGATCATCAAGACGCGGACGGACCTGAAGATCGAGGACCTGATCGCCGAAGAGGATCTGGTGGTCACACTTTCGCACACGGGTTATGTGAAGGCGCAACCGCTTGCGGACTACCGCGCCCAGCGCCGCGGCGGCCGCGGCAAAACCGCCACGCGCATGAAGGATGAAGATTTCGTCGACCGACTCTTCATCGCCAACACGCACGACACGATCTTGTGTTTCAGTAGCCGCGGAAAGGTCTATTGGCTGAAGGTGCACCAGATTCCGCAGGCGCGCCGCGGCGCCCGCGGCCGGCCGATTATCAATTTGTTGCCGCTCGAAGAGGGCGAGCACGTGAACGCAATCTTGCCGATTCGCGAGTTCGAGAAGGACAAGCATGTCTTTATGGCGACCTCGGACGGTACCGTCAAGAAGACCGCATTGACCGAGTTCTCGCGTCCCCGGTCGAACGGCATCATCGCGCTCGAACTGACGGCCAAGAACCACTTGGTTGGCGTAGGCCTGACCACCGGCAAGTGCGACATCTTGCTCTTCACCGACGCGGGCAAGGTGGTGCGGTTCAGCGAGAAAGAAGTACGGCCGATGGGCCGCAACGCCCGCGGCGTGCGCGGAATTATGCTCAAGAAAGGCCAGAGCGTGATATCGGTGATCATCGCCTGCGCGGACGTGGGCGATGCGACGGTGTTGACGGCGACCAAAAATGGTTACGGCAAGCGCACGCTGCTGACCGATTACCCGCGCCACCGGCGTGGTGGTCAAGGTGTCATCTCGATTCAGGTGAGCAAGCGCAACGGGCGCGCCGTCGGCGCCTGTCTCACGACTGGCGAAGATGAGGTGATGCTGATTACCGACGGCGGCAGGCTCATTCGCACGCGCACCCGCGAAATCTCGATCGTGGGGCGCAACACCCAGGGTGTTCATCTTATTGATCTCAGCGAGGGTGAACGCCTGGCGGGTATGGAGAAGGTTGCCGAATCGCCCAACGGCGCCGATATAGGTTGACTACCAATGCACGGAGTAATGACTGCATGACGAGGGTGTTTAATTTTGGGGCAGGACCCGCGACATTGCCGCAGGAGGTGCTCGAGCAGGTACAGGCCGAGCTGACGGATTTGCACGGCACCGGCATATCCGTTATGGAGATGAGTCATCGTGACAAAGATTTCATGGCGATCGCGCACCAAGCCGAGGCCGGTTTGCGCGAGCTCATGGCCGTTCCGCCGAGCTACAAAACGCTGTTCCTGCAGGGCGGAGCGCAAGGGCAGTTTGCCGCGGTGCCGCTCAACCTGCTTGATGACAAGACTAACGCCGATTACATCAATACCGGCCATTGGTCGAAGCGCGCGCTCAGCGAGGGTGGGCGATATTGCAAGGTCAACGTCGCCGCGAGCAGCGAGGCCAGCGGCTTCAACACCGTACCGCCGCAAGAGCAGTGGACACTCAGTCCCAATGCCGCTTACGTGCATTACACGCCCAATGAAACGATCGGTGGTGTCGAGTTTCCGTGGATACCCGAAACCGGCGAGGTCCCGCTAGTCGCCGACATGTCATCCACCATTCTGTCGCGCCCGGTGGATGTGAGGCGTTTCGGGGTCATCTATGCGGGGGCGCAAAAAAATATCGGCCCGGCAGGACTGACTGTCGTGATCGTGCGTGATGATCTGCTCGAACGCGCGCGCCCCGAGGTGCCGAGCGTGCTGAACTACAAGCTGCAAGCCGAACAGGGCTCCATGTTCAACACGCCGCCGACCTTCGCGTGGTACGTCGCCGGCCTGGTGCTCGATTGGATCAAGCGCAAGGGCGGACTAACTGCGATGGCCGAGATCAACAGACGCAAGGCCGACAAGCTTTACGCGTGTATCGATGCCTCGGGCGGGTTCTATCGCAGCCCGGTCGCTCCGGACTGCCGCTCATGGATGAACGTTCCGTTTACGCTGGCTGATGGCCGCCTGGACAGCACTTTCCTCGAGCAGGCCGCAGCGGCTGGGCTGGTGCAGCTCAAGGGGCACCGCTCGGTCGGTGGCATGCGCGCCAGTATGTACAATGCGATGCCGGAAGAGGGGGTCGATACGCTGGTCCAGTTTATGCAGCAGTTTTCTCAGAAAAAGGGTTAAGAAGTTTGTTTAAGATACTGACTCTAAACAATATATCTCCTAAGGGCCTTGGCCGGTTGCCGGCCGATCGTTACCGTGTGGGCGCCGATATTCCAGACCCGGACGTGATCCTGTTACGTTCTTTCAATATGCACGAGATGGAAATATCCGAGAACCTCAAGACAGTCGGGCGCGCAGGCGCCGGGGTCAACAATATCCCGATCGAGCGCCTGAGCGCACTCGGCATACCGGTGTTCAACACCCCCGGCGCGAACGCCAACGCCGTCAAAGAGCTGGTAGTAACCGGCCTGTTCCTCGCCAGTCGCAATATCTGCCAGGCGTGGGAGTTTGCCCGCGGCCTGCGGGGCAGCGACAGTGAGATCAAGCGTGCGGTGGAAACGGGCAAAAAGCGGTTTGCCGGATTCGAGCTGCCGGGCCGCACCCTCGGCGTAGTGGGCCTTGGTTATGTCGGGCGCAGCGTCGCAAATGTGGCGGTGGCGCTTGGAATGAAGGTCATCGGCTACGATCCTAAGATTACGGTAGAGGGCGCATGGCAGCTTTCATCGGAGATTCAAAAGGCATCACATCTTGAGCAGCTGCTGCACAGCGTCGATTTCATCACGTGTCATGTGCCGTTGTTGGAATCGACCAGGAATATGATCAATGCCGAGCGCATTCAGGAAATGAAAAAGGGCGTTACGATCTTGAACTTCGCGCGCGAAGGCATCGTCAACGAAGAGGCCGTATGCGAAGGCCTCAAGTCCGGGCAGGTATATGCCTACGTGTCTGACTTTCCCAGCAACCTGCTCAAGGACCACGAGCGCGTTATCGCATTGCCGCACCTGGGGGCCTCGACGAAAGAGGCCGAGGAGAACTGCGCCGTAATGGTGGCCGAGCAGATCCGCGAGTTTCTGGAGAACGGCAACGTCAGGCACTCCGTGAACTTTCCAGAGGTAGTGATGCCGCGCGGTTCACAGTATCGCATGGTGGTCGCCAACGCCAATGTGCCCAACATGCTGGGACACATCTCTTCTGCCATGGGTGAGGCCGGTTTGAATATTCATGATATGGTCAACATGTCCAGAGACGAGCTCGCTTACACAATCGTTGATCTTGACAGCCCGATCCCGGAGGAGATCAAGGAAAAGGTCGCGAGGATTAAAGGCGTAATGATGGCGCGAATCCTCGATGTCCCACGGCCGGACTAGAAAAATGCGGACACAAATAAAAGCGGCGGCAATTTGGTGATAAGCCGGACGAAATTTCTACAGGGGAGGCGCGATTCCTCGGCACCCCGTTTGTCTCATTGACTGAAAGAAAGACGTGTACATCCGTGAGTGACGATCGGCGACTGCGCGAGCTGCGCGACCGAATCGACGCGCTGGACGAGAAGATTCAGGAGCTCGTCAATGAGCGTGCGCGTTGTGCGCAGGAAGCGGCAAAAAGCAAAGAGCGTGCGGGCGCGCAAAATTTTTACAGCCCGGAACGCGAGGCCCAGGTCTTACGCCGTATCGTCGAGCGCAACAAAGGGCCATTGCCGGACGAGGAGATTGCGCGGTTGTTTCGCGAGCTCATGTCGGCCTGCCTGGCGCTTGAGTCGCCGTTGCGAATCGCCTTTCTCGGTCCGGAGGGGACATTCACCCAGGAAGCGGTGCTCAAGCACTTCGGCCATTCGGTGAGGACCGCACCGTTGCGTGCCATTGACGAGGTCTTCCGCGAGGTCGAATCCGGTAATGCACATTTCGGCGTGGTCCCGGTCGAGAACTCGACCGAGGGCGTGGTCAATCATACACTGGATATGTTTATGAGTTCGCCGCTCAAGATCTGCGGCGAGGTGGCGCTGCGCGTACACCATCATCTGCTGGGAACGAGGACCGGGCGGGCGCAGGCGAAGAGGGTGGTGTCGCATCAGCAATCGCTTGCCCAGTGCCGCGAGTGGCTCGATGCGAATCTGCCCGGTCTGGAGCAGGTGGCCGTCAACAGCAACGCCGAGGCTGCCCGTCTTGCCGGTGAAGATCCGGAGTCGATCGCTATCGCCGGCGACTCGGCGGCGCAGATTTACGGCCTCAATATCCTAGCCGCCAATATCGAAGACGATCCCGATAACACCACGCGTTTCCTTGTGATCGGCCAGATCGGAACGGGGCCCAGCGGCGCGGACAAAACAAGCCTGCTGCTGTCCGGCAAGAACAAACCCGGCGCGCTGCATGCGTTGCTCGCGCCGCTGGCGCACCATGGGATCAACATGACACGGATCGAGTCACGACCGTCGCGCCAGAGCGTGTGGGAGTATGTATTCTTCATTGATATCGACGGTCATATCCGGGACAAGAAAGTACAGCGGGCGGTGGCCGAGCTGGAAAAGGAGGCCGCATTCGTAAAATGCCTGGGCGCGTACCCCAAGGCGGTGTTGTAGCACGATGACCATCGATGTGCTTTCGTTAGCGGTACCGGGCGTACGCGGTATCAAACCCTACGAGCCCGGCAAGCCGGTCGAGGAGATTGAGCGCGCCTACGGCGTCGCCGATGTCGTTAAGCTGGCATCCAATGAGAACCCACTCGGGCCCGGACCCCGGGCGCTTGCGGTTATGCCGGAGCACCTCGATGGTCTCGCGCGCTATCCGGACGGAAACGGCTTCGCCTTAAAGTCAATGCTCGCCGAGAAATTGTCGGTCGCACCGGAGCAGCTCACGCTTGGCAACGGTTCCAACGAGATCCTCGAGCTCGCGGCACGTGCGTTTGTACTGCCCGAGCACGAGGTGGTTTTCTCTGCGCATGCCTTCGCGGTGTACCCTCTGGTGACGCAGGCGGTCGGCGCTACCGCTGTGGTGGTGCCGGCGCACGACTGGGGGCATGATCTGGAGGCGATGGCCAGCGCCTTGAACGAGCGCACGCGTCTGGTGTTCATTGCCAACCCCAACAACCCGACAGGAACCTGGGTGCGCAGGGGCGAGCTCGAGACGTTCTTGCAACGCGTGCCCGGACACGTGCTGGTGGTGGTTGACGAGGCCTACTTCGAGTACGTGATCGAGCCTGACTATCCCAATGCGATCGCCTGGATCGAGCGCTTTGCTAACCTGATTGTCACGCGGACCTTTTCCAAGGTACACGGATTGGCCGGGTTGCGCATCGGCTACGGTGTCTCCACGCTTGAGGTCGCCGACGTCTTGAACCGCGTGCGTGAGCCGTTCAATGTCAACACCCTGGCGCTAGCCGCTGCCGAGGCGGCACTTGGCGACATCGCGCACGTCGCTCACAGCGTAACGATGAACCAGGAAGGCATGCGACAGCTCAGCGAGGCCTTCATGGAAATGGGGCTGCCTTATATACCCTCCGTCGCTAACTTCATCGCCGTCGATGTCCGGCGCCCGGGCGCCGCAGTATTCGAGGCATTGCTGCGCGAAGGTGTTATCGTCCGCCCCGTTGCCAACTACGCCATGCCCAATCATCTGCGGGTGACCGTCGGTCTGCCGGACGAGAACCGGCGTTTCATAGATGCGCTGACAAGGGTGATTAGCGCGCCTTGAATAACCGTAACGGGTGGCCACTTATTCGTGACTCGTGATTCGGGCGGTTG
Organism: Acidiferrobacterales bacterium; assembly: GCA_046758085.1. Classification (GTDB taxonomy): domain Bacteria; phylum Pseudomonadota; class Gammaproteobacteria; order Acidiferrobacterales; family SPGG2; genus VRUB01. Next base: position 5,361 of record JBHHZP010000080.1, on the reverse strand, counting down.
TAAGTCGAATGAGCAATCACCAATCACAAATTACAAATCAATAATCACCGCTCTAATCACTAATCACGATTGACGATGTCCATGATTAACAAGCTCGCTATCATTGGTGTTGGCCTTATCGGCGGCTCGTTGGCGCGCGCCTTGCGCCAGAGCGGGCATGTGGGCCATGTGGTGGGCTTTGGGCGCAGCCTGGGCAATCTGCAGACCGCGGTGGACCTCGGTGTCATCGATCGGGCCGACGTATCGCTCGCGGCCACCGTGCGTGGCGCTGACATGGTCGTGGTGGCGGTGCCGGTGGCCACCATCAGGCCCATCCTGTCCGAGCTTCCGCCGCTGATGGCGGACGGCGCGGTGGTGACCGATGTAGGCAGCGTGAAAGGTGTGGTGGTGCAGGCCGCACGTGAGGCACTGGGAGCTCGGTACGCCGCATTCGTACCGGGGCATCCGATCGCTGGCACCGAGCACTCGGGGGTGGCGGCGTCGCAGGCCGAGCTATTCCAGGGGCATCATGTGATCCTGACACCGGATAACGACACCGACCCTGTGGCGCTGGCACGCGTGCGCGCCATGTGGCTGGCGACTGGCGCCGACGTCTTGATCATGCCGGTCGTACAACACGACGAGATACTGGCTGCCTGCAGCCACCTGCCGCACATGCTGGCCTACGCCTTGGTCGACATGCTGGTGCGGCGCGATGATCACAAAAAAACCTTCGATCTGGCCGCGGGAGGCTTTCGCGATTTTACTCGTATTGCGTCCAGCGACCCCGTAATGTGGCGCGATATATGCCTTGGCAACCGCGACGCGCTGGTGCGCGCGCTCCAGGAGTATCGTGATAATCTGGACGTCCTGATTTCCGCCATCGCCGGGGGCGACGCCGATTGGTTGGAGGAAACCTTCAATCGAGCGAGGCGTGCACGTGACGAGTATGTTAAAGGTGATGGTTGATCGCCCGAGCGAGCGCCTGTCGAGGCTTCGGCGCGCGCGCTCGTTGAGGCGTATCGAAGTTCCACTCGCCTGCTTCTCAGCATCGATCACGGACCACGGATTGTGAGCACAGCGACCGACTATCAGATCCAACCAGGGGGATCGCTGCACGGTCGGCTGCGCGTCCCCGGCGACAAGTCAATCTCACATCGAGTGGTGATCCTTGGGTCCCTCGCCGATGGAGTCACGCGGGTAAGCGGTTTGCTGGAAGGGGCCGATGTGCTCGCCACGATTGCGGCATTTCGCGCCATGGGGGTCGAGCTTTCCAGGCCAGGGGAGGGGCGCTTGCGCATCGACGGCGTCGGACTGCAGGGGCTGCAAGCCCAGTCGGCTCCCTTGGATATGGGTAATTCGGGTACGGCGATGCGGCTGCTGGCGGGTGTGCTTGCGGCCCAGCGTTTTGACTCCGAGCTGACCGGTGACGCGTCTTTGCGCCAGCGGCCGATGCGACGCGTGGCCGAACCATTGCAGGCGATGGGGGCGGCGATCACGATGGGCACAGGAGGCCGGCCGCCGCTGTGCATCGCCGGTGGGCGCGTATTACACGGGATTGATTACGTTATGCCGGTTGCCAGTGCCCAGGTGAAGTCGGCGCTGCTGCTTGCCGGGATGTACGCCGACGGCACGACATCGGTGACGGAGCCTGCGCCTACGCGCGACCACACAGAACGCATGTTGCGCGGATTTGGCTACCCGGTCAGCTCGACCCATGGCACGGTGTCGATTCGGGGCGGTGGGCGGCTCCAGAGTTGCGACATCGAGGTCCCGGGCGACCTTTCGTCGGCCGCCTTTTTCTTGGTCGGCGCCGCGATCGCGCCCGGCTCCGACGTGGTGGTGCAAGGCGTGGGTGTCAATCCGACCCGAAGCGGCATCTTGACGCTGCTGCGCCAAATGGGCGCTGCCGTTGAGGTCACCAATCACCGCGAAGCCGGCGGCGAGCCGGTCGCGGATATTCGCGTAAGATCTGGCCCACTGCGGGGCATTGCCATTCGCGCGGAGCAGGTGTCGCTCGCAATTGACGAGTTCCCGATCTTGTCCGTTGCTGCCGCGTGTGCCGAGGGCGAGACGGTCTTGCGCGGTGCGCGCGAGCTGCGCGTGAAGGAGAGCGATCGTATCGCAGTGGTGGCCGAGGGGCTCAAGCGGCTCGGTGTCGATGCGCGCGAGACGCCGGACGGCATGAGCATCCGCGGGGGCCGGATCTCGGGCGGCGAGGTTGACAGCCACGGGGACCACCGCGTGGCAATGGCGTTCGCCATGGCGGGCGTCGGGGCGGAGGGCGCGATTACCGTGCGCGATTGCGAGAATGTGAATACGTCGTTTCCGGGCTTCGCCGCGCTGGCGGGGGGCGCGGGCCTCTCTATCCAGTCCATGGTGCGCGAGTCGTGAGGCGAGGCGCTAAAATCTGCGTTATCTGCTCGCGGCGCGGCCCATGAGCGAGTCCAACGGCGCGGCCCCATGACCTCATCCGGGACAACCCGCCCCGCAGATCCGGCACCGGTCCTGACCCTGGATGGTCCCGGCGGCTCGGGCAAGGGCACCGTCGGCCAGCGCTTGGCTAGCCGCCTAGCGTGGCATTTTCTGGATAGTGGCGCGCTTTACCGCGCCGTGGCGCTGCTCGCGCGGCAGGCGGGGGTGTGGTGTGACGATACGGCAGCGCTGGCACGTTTGGCCCAAGAGCTTGACGTGGCATTCGAGCCGCGCGAGGATGAGCCCGCACGCGTGATCCTCAATGGCGTGGACCTGAGCGAGGCGCTGCGCACGGAGGAGATGGGGCGCGCGGCCTCCGAGGTGGCGGTGCTGCCGGGCGTGCGCCGGGCGCTGCTGGATAAGCAACGCGCCCTGCGCCAACCCCCCGGGCTGGTGGCCGATGGGCGGGATATGGGGAGCGCGGTTTTCCCGGATGCCGTGCTGAAGATTTTTCTCACCGCCACCCCCGAGGCACGCGCCGAACGTCGGTATAAGCAGTTGAAAGACAAGGGATTCGATGTTAGTCTTGCGCGCCTCGCGGAGGAGATCCATGCGCGTGACGCGCGTGATGCCGAGCGCGAGGCTTCGCCGCTCAAACCCGCAGATGACGCCTGCATTATCGACACGTCGCGTCTGACCATCACAGAGGTGGTGGCTCGTATCATGCGTCTGCTACGGGCACGGTTGGATACAGCCCGGGTGGAACGTTGAATGCCACCACGAGCGGTTCTGTATATACTGTTTCTTGAACGTCGGGTCGCGGCCGCGCGCAGGGTGCGTGGCGGGGCGGGTCGCAGGTGAAACGAACGACAGGCTATGAGTGAGAGTTTTGCAGAGTTATTTGAGGAAAGCCTAAGGGGCGTGAAGTTACAAGCCGGTGGTCTTGTCACTGGCGAAGTGGTACACGTTGATAACGAAGTGGTTATTGTCAATGCCGGCCTAAAGTCTGAGGGCGTTATCCCGGCGGATCAGTTTAAAGACGAGAGCGGAGAGGTCACGGTTCATGTCGGCGACAAGGTCGAGGTGGTCCTCGAGCAGTTCGAGGACGGCTTCGGCGAAACCCGGCTCTCGCGCGAGAAGGCCAACCGCATCAAAGCCTGGGAAGATCTGGAAAACGCCTACGAATCTCAGTCCATAGTTACGGGCGTGCTCACCGGCAAGGTCAAAGGCGGATTTACCGTCACGATCGATGCGATACGTGCCTTCCTTCCCGGTTCCCTCGTTGATGTTCGCCCCGTTCGCGACCCCAGCTATCTCGAAGGAAAAGAACTCGAATTTAAGGTTATCAAACTGGATCGCAAGCGCAATAACGTAGTGGTCTCCCGCCGCGCGGTAGTGGAGACCGAAATGTCCGCCGAGCGCGATGCCCTGTTGGCCAGCCTCGAGGAGGGACAGATCGTCAAAGGCGTGGTGAAGAACATCACGGACTATGGCGCTTTCGTGGATCTTGGCGGGGTTGATGGCTTGCTGCACATCACCGACCTTGCGTGGAAGCGCGTGAAACATCCCTCTGAAGTCGTCAATGTCGGTGACGAAATCGAAGCCCGGGTACTGCGCTACGACCGCGACCGTAACCGGGTTTCATTGGGTCTGAAGCAGCTCGGCGAGGATCCCTGGGTAGACCTGAACCGGCGTTACCCGGAAGGTACGCGCCTGTTCGGCAAAGTGACCAATCTGACCGAATACGGCGCTTTTGTCGAGATAGAGGAAGGTGTCGAAGGGTTGGTGCACGTCTCGGAGATGGATTGGACAAACAAGAACATTCACCCCAGTAAGGTGACCCAGGTCGGGGACGAGGTCGAGGTCATGATTCTGGATATCGATCTCGAACGTCGTCGCATCTCGTTGGGCATGAAGCAATGTCAGCCGAACCCGTGGGAGGATTTCGCGGCCAACCACAATAAGGGCGACCGGATCAAGGGCACGATCAAATCGATTACCGACTTTGGCGTATTTGTCGGTCTGGAAGGCGGTATAGACGGACTGATTCACCTTTCCGACCTGTCGTGGGGCCGCCCGGGCGAAGAGGCGGTGCGCGACTTCAAGAAGGGCGAGGAGGTGGAGACCATCATCCTGGCGGTCGACCCGGAGCGCGAGCGCATCTCGCTGGGGATCAAGCAGCTGGAAGGAGATCCGTTCACAAACTATGTAGCCGAGCACGGTAAGGGCAGCGTCGTCAAAGGCGTCGTGACGCAGATAGAGGCCAAAGGCGCGACTGTGTCGCTGGCGGCGGAAGTAGAGGGCAATTTGCGGGCGTCAGAGCTATCGCGCGACCGAGTTGAAGATGCCCGCTCCGTGCTAAAGGAAGGCGACGCGGTGGAAGCCAAGATTACCACCATCGATCGTAAGAACCGCAAGATCTCTTTGTCCGTGAAAGCCAAGGATCTGGCGGAAGAGACAGAGGCGGTTCAGGAGTACGCACGCAAGGCCAGCTCGACAACTTCATCGCTGGGTGAAAAGCTGCGAGAAAAACTTAAAGGCAACTCCGAGCTTTCTTGAATTAGCCGGACTGATTGCCTAAATTCATAGGGCGATGACTAAATCAGAACTCATCGGTCAGCTAGCCGCCAAGCAACCTCAGCTCGACTATCGGGATGTCGAGTTGGCCGTGAAGGAGCTGCTGGCACAGATGGGGTCCGCGCTGGCTTCGGGTGAACGCATCGAGGTGCGTGGCTTTGGAAGTTTTTCACTCCACTACCGCCCTCCGCGGATCGGCAGAAATCCGAAAACCGGCGCCTCTGTGGCTGTTTCGGATAAGTACGTACCGCATTTCAAGCCCGGCAAGGACTTGCGCGAGCGCGTGGACCCCAAGACAGCGCGCGCCAGCTAACATCTCTCACTACGCAGCGGGCGCTAGACATAATGTTTTGACCTGCCCGTCCTCAAGGCACGTGGGTTATGCTGAGG
>JBHHZP010000079.1:0-16182 GCA_046758085.1 Acidiferrobacterales bacterium | reverse complement strand
CACGGCGTGTCTCGGAATCAAAGGTGCAATCCATGTCCGACGGGCGGAGCCCATTGCTAAGACCTCTCTGTTATGGGGAGTTTCAGCATTTCACGCCGGGACTTGTGGAACACCAATGGTCCATGGTGCATTCAGCAGTTGGATTTCCTTGTAACTTGTAACTTGTTACTTGGCGCTCGGATTTACATATTCAGCTTTTTTTCCAGGTAATGAATATTGACCCCGCCGGCCTGGAACGAGGCGTCCGCGAGGATACTCTCATGCATGGGGATATTCGTTTTGATGCCCTCGATCACCATCTCGGAGAGCGCGACTCGCATGCGTGCCATGGCCATCTCGCGTGAATCACCGTGTACGATCAGTTTTGCCACCAACGAGTCGTAATAGGGCGGGACCATATAGTTGTTGTAAATATGAGAGTCCACGCGCACGCCGGGCCCGCCCGGCTGGTGGTACTGCGTGATGCAGCCCGGGGAGGGGATGAAGGTCTCGGGATCCTCGGCGTTGATGCGGCATTCAATGGCATGACCGCGCAGGCTGATGTCTTTTTGCCGATACTCGAGGCGCTTGCCTGCGGCAATGCGCAGCTGCTCCTGTACGATATCGAGCCCCGTTACCATCTCTGTCACCGGGTGCTCGACCTGGATTCGCGCATTCATCTCTATGAAGTAGAACTCGTCGTCCTGAAACAAGAATTCGAACGTGCCGGCGCCACGATAACCAATGCGACGACAGGCCTCGGCGCAGCGCTCGCCGATCTTGTTGCGTAGCTTCTCGTCCATGCCGGCGGCCGGTGACTCCTCCAGCACCTTCTGGTGGCGCCTCTGCAATGAGCAGTCACGCTCACCCAGGTGTATCGCATGCCCGTGCTCGTCGGCAAGCACTTGAAACTCGATGTGGCGCGGGTTATCGAGATACTTTTCCATGTACACCGTATCATTGTCGAAGGCCGCGGCCGCCTCGGTGCGGGTCAGCGAGATGGCGTTGGCCAGGGCCGCCTCGGTATGGACCACTCGCATCCCCTTGCCGCCACCGCCGCCCGCGGCCTTGATCAGCACCGGATAACCAATCGACGCCGCCAGTCGCAGATTCTCTTTGGCGTTGTCGCCCAATCCACCGTCCGATCCTGGTACACATGGCACGCCCGATTTCTTCATGGCCTGAATCGCGGAGATCTTGTCTCCCATGAGGCGCAGCGTTTCCGGCCGTGGTCCAATGTAAATAAAGCCGCTACGCTCAACACGTTCGGCAAAGTCGGCATTTTCAGCTAGAAAACCGTAGCCGGGATGAATGGCCACGGCGTCGGTTACTTCAGCGGCACTAATGACGGCGGGCACATTGAGATAGCTGTCTATGGCGCTTGGCGGGCCGATGCACACCGACTCATCCGAGAGGCGCACGTACTTTGCATCGCGATCTGCCTCGGAATGCAATGCCACTGTCCGCATACCGAGCATCCGACACGCGCGTAGGATGCGCAGCGCGATCTCCCCCCGGTTAGCGATCACGACTTTCTCGATCATTGATACAACGCCAAGGCGGGCGAGTGGCGCTACTCGATCACGAACAGTGACTCGCCATACTCGACCGGCTGGCCGTTTTCTTTGAGGATGGCACGTACGACACCGGCCTTATCGGCCTCGATCTCATTCAACATTTTCATGGCCTCGATGATGCACAGCGTATCGCCCACATTGACCTGGCTGTCGACCTCGACGAACGGCGTCGCGCCAGGGGAAGGGGCGCGGTAGAACGTGCCGACCATGGGAGAGACGATCACATGGCCTGGTGGCGCTTTTTGCTCTTGTGCTCCCGGCTTCGCCGGGGCCGGGTGCGCGGGCGCGACGGCCGGCGCGCTCGCCATCGGGACAGCGGCTGGCACCGGCAACGAGCTCACACGACTAATCCGGATGGACTCCTCGCCCTCGCGAATCTCGATCTCCCCGAGATTGGATTCCTCGAGCATTTCTATGAGCTTCTTAATCTTGCGAATGTCCATCCTTGCGTCCTAGGGCCCCAGTTGATCCAGTGCATATTGAAGCGCGAGCTCATAGCCTTGTGCGCCCAGTCCGGTGATCGCGCCGATCGCGATCTCGGAAAAGTAGGACTGGTGGCGAAACGCTTCGCGCGCATGAATATTCGACAGGTGCACCTCAATAAACGGGATCGCGCTCGCCGCCAGTGCGTCACGCAGCGCCACACTGGTGTGGGTGAAGGCGGCCGGGTTCAAGATAATGAACCGCACGTTTTGACTCACCGCCGCCTGTACCCGCTCGACGAGCTCGTGCTCGGCATTGCTCTGGAAGAACTCGATGTGGTGGCCGGCGGCGGCAGCGCGCTTGGCCAGGCGCTGATTGATTTCGTCGAGCGTGACGTGACCGTAGACCTCGGGCTCCCGGGTTCCGAGAAGGTTCAGGTTCGGGCCGTTCAGCACTAGTAGCTCGGCCATCGGCGCTCTCCGGTATGGGCTCGGTGTGGGCGACACTTCCTGTGCCTGGATTTCATCGGTGGTTCAGCGGTGGTTGGCGATGTTATTGGTGATCGAACGTCCGCGAGTGCATCAAAGCAGATTCTGCACGGCCCGGGCATTGTTGTCCAGTTACTCACCAATTAGCCGAATTTAACCCGCATTTCAAGGGAGATCGCCGCAAATAACGGCAACGGTTGGTGCATCTTTTGGTCTTGTCCGTCTATGCGCCTCCCGCCGCGCGCGTCGATGAGGCGCGTGCGAATCGATGCCGGCGGACCACCCAGATCACGAGCGTGAGCATCAGCGCGATGCCCACGAGCGCCAACGCCACCCGCAGTGCCGTGCCTATACCAGCCGCCTGCGGCTCGCTGCCAGCGCCCCCGACCGGGGCCGCCCTCCGAAGGGGAGCGGCGGGCGCCGCGAGCACTCCGCGGTCCGCATCGAGTGCCGCGACCGCCATGATTTGGCCACCACCAAAGCGCACATTAAAGTCCTTGGAGATGGGCGGGTAGCAGATGCCCTTCTCAGCACATCCCTGATAGGTCGCATGCAGCAGCACGTTGGCATTTGCGCCGGCCGCGGCTGTCAGCGGCAGCCTCACGGCAGCCTCGTGGTAATACACTGTGGTCTCGCCAAAGTACGGATCCAGCTTGCGCTTGCCGGGCGGCAGCTCGTAGGCACCGAGCGTGGGCCGATCGCCCGGCATGCCATCACTCGCACGTAACGTGAACCGGGTCTTGTCACGATAAAGGTAATAGCCCTGCGTGATCAGGAACCGTGCCAGCAGTTCGTTTTCGGTGACACGCTCGACGCTCAGTACGTAGGCCTGATCCGGGTGCAAGAACTCCTGGATCTCGTCGGCCCCACCGATGAGATCGCCCAGCTGCCTGAGGCTCTCAATACGCTCGCTTGCCACGCTGTTGCCGGGCGTGGTGAGCGGCGGCAGGTCGAAGCGCACCTGCTTGGTGATCGGTGGATAACAAACCCCGACGGGTTCATTGCAGCCCTGTGCCGTCACTTGGACCGTGGCTACGTGCGCAGTGTCCGCACGGCGTGCAATCGGTACGCGCACAGTTACGTCTTTGGTGTAGATCTCGGTGGCACCGAAAAACGGGTCGGTCTTTTCCTTACCCTTGGGCAGCACCGCCGCAGCCAGATCAAGCGAATCGTCCATGGGCTCGAAGCGGAATTTGTCGCGGTACATGTAGTAGCCCTTGGCGATGCTCCAGCGTGCCTCCAGCGTTTGCGCGTCGATCACACGCGTGGAAAGGCTGAATGCCTTATCGGGCTCCAACAACTCCAGCTGCGGCAGCTCGGAGTGAGCGGCGAACGCGGGGGACAGCATCCCCAGTAGCGCGATGATGGCCAGCGGTAATCGGGTCATTGTTCCTTCCGCGGGTCGCTCGCCCAAGCGAGATACTCGGCGAGGCCAGCTACGATTGGGACTGCAACGATCTCGGGAAGTTCGTACGGATGCAGCGCTTTGATACGTGCCTCGATGGCCGCGTAGTTGCGCACATGTGACTTGATCAGCAGCACGTGCTCGCTCTCGCTTTCGATCTTGCCTTTCCAGCTGTAAACGGACTGCGCCGCCGGCAAGATGTTCACACAGGCGGCCAGCGCTTCGCTCACCAGGCTACGCGCGAGCGCCCCGGCTGTTTCGCTATCCGGGCAAGTTGTGAGGACAATTTGAATATCGGGTGTCGGCATCAGGGAACTCGCACAGGGCTCGCCAGTCGTACAAGGTATACGCTTTTTTAGCTTATATCGACTCCTCCTTACGGTGAATTAAAGCCAGGGTGACCGCACGTGTCACCCTTTTTTTGCGCGCCGCAGCGCAGCCTACACCGGCCACCCAGGATCGGCGCACGCAAGCGTGACCCCGCTCGCCCCTGAATTGACGGGCCCCAGGTGCGGGTTGCGCGACCGCAGCGGAAGCCGTGCCGCGTTACGGTTGGAATTGACGGCGGCGTCCCCATATCAGGCCAGTCGGGGCGTTTCGGTGCGGATCCCCGGCCCGGGGGTCGCCACGTTGATGAACTCGTGTCGGCGCCGATCATACCGCCGGGAAATTCCCGTGGCCTATATCCTGATTACCGTTTTTCTGGTCGTCCCGGTCATTGAGATCTGGTTGCTGATCACCGTTGGCAGCGCCATCGGCGCTGGATTGACTATCTTGCTGGTGGTGCTGACGGCGGTCATTGGGGCGGCGCTGGTGCGCGCGCAGGGGATTGCGACGCTCGCACGTGCTCGGGCCATGATCAGCCAGGGAGAGCTCCCGGCAATCGAGCTGCTCGAAGGCGTGGCGCTGCTGCTGGCCGGCGCCTTGCTGCTCACGCCCGGATTCTTTACCGACACGGTGGGTTTTGCGCTGCTCGTACCGCGCCTGCGCCGGGATCTGATTACGGCTGTGATGCGGCGCGGTTTTATCGGACGCGGCGGTCCGCCCGCCCCCTCCGGTGAGCCACGGCGCCCGTTGGACGGCGAGTATCGGCGTATAGACGATTGATTCGCCGTAGCGCTCGGGCTTGACAAGACCTCGGCGATCGTTATTATTAGCACTCCATAGGATCGAGTGCTAATAATTTTTCGCCCGATCCCTTGAAATCCGCCGCTACGGCCCCAGTTTACTGGCACTGCGCCGCAGACAGTACCAGAACGGCCTGCAAGGCGGCACCCGTTGCACTGTTGGAAACGAGCTAAGGAGGATAACCAAATGAGTGCACAACCCCTCAAGAAAGGAGAAATCACTGTGAACATTCGTCCGCTGCACGATCGTGTGGTCGTGCGTCGCCTCGAAGAGGAAACCAAGTCCGCCGGGGGCATCGTCATCCCCGATACCGCGAAGGAAAAGCCCATCCAGGGCGAAATCATCGCCGTCGGGAATGGGAAGATCCTCGAAAACGGTGAGATCCGCCCGTTGGACGTCAAGCCCGGGGACAAGGTGCTGTTCGGGAAATATTCCGGCACCGAGGTGAAGCTGGGTAACGAAGAAGTGCTCGTGATGCGCGAAGAGGACATCATGGGCGTGATCCAAGATTAATCTGCAGACAATCGAACATTTAGGAGAGTAATAACATGGCTGCCAAAGACGTATTATTCGGTGAACACGCCCGTGCCCGTATGCTTAAGGGCGTGAACATTCTGGCCGATGCGGTAAAGGTTACGCTTGGGCCCAAGGGCCGCAACGTGGTCCTCGACAAGGCCTTCGGCGCGCCCACCGTAACCAAGGACGGCGTGTCCGTCGCCAAGGAACTCGAGCTCAAGGACAAGTACGAAAACATGGGTGCGCAGATGGTGAAAGAGGTCGCCTCCAAGACCTCGGACGTCGCCGGCGACGGTACCACGACGGCGACGGTGCTGGCGCAGACCATGCTGGCGGAGGGTATGAAGTCCGTGGCCGCGGGCATGAACCCGATGGACCTCAAGCGCGGCGTCGACAAGGCGGTGGTTGCCGCCGTCGAGCAGCTGCAGAAGCTGTCCAGGGATTGCTCCGATCACGCGGAGATCGCGCAGGTGGGAACCATCTCCGCCAACTCCGACGAGTCGATCGGCAAGGTGATTGCCGAGGCGATGGACAAGGTCGGCAAGGAAGGCGTGATCACAGTGGAAGAGGGTTCGGGGCTTGAGAACGAGCTCGACATCGTCGAGGGTATGCAGTTCGATCGTGGTTACCTCTCGCCTTATTTCATCAACAAGCAGGAGACCATGACGGCCGAGCTCGAGGATCCCTATATCCTGATCCACGACAAAAAGATCTCCAACATCCGCGACCTATTGCCGGTGCTGGAGAGCGTGGCCAAGAACGGCAAGCCGCTTCTGATCGTTGCCGAAGACGTGGAAGGCGAGGCGCTGGCGACCTTGGTGGTCAATAATATCCGCGGCATCCTCAAGGTGGCGGCGGTCAAGGCGCCCGGTTTTGGCGACCGGCGCAAGGCCATGCTGCAGGATATAGCGATCCTGACGGCGGGCACCGTGATCTCCGAGGAGGTCGGCATGAACCTGGAGAGCACCACCATCGAGTCCCTGGGTCAGGCCAAACGCGTGCAGCTCACTAAGGAGAATACGACCGTCATCGACGGCGCCGGTAAAAAGGCCGACATCGAGGCGCGCGTGAACCAGATCCGTGCGCAGATCGAGGAGGCCACGTCGGACTACGACAAGGAGAAGATGCAAGAGCGTGTCGCTAAGCTCGCCGGCGGCGTCGCCGTGATCAAGGTCGGTGCCGCTACCGAGGTCGAGATGAAGGAGAAGAAGGCACGCGTAGAAGACGCCTTGCACGCCACTCGCGCGGCCGTGGAGGAAGGCGTAGTCCCGGGCGGCGGCGTCGCCCTGGTGCGTGCGCTCGAGGCCATCAAGGACCTCAAGGCCGCCAACCACGACCAGGATGTCGGCGTCGAGATCGCGCGTCGCGCCATGCAGGAGCCATTGCGCCAGATCGCGGCCAACTCCGGTGCCGAGGGCTCGGTGGTGTTCCACAAGGTGGATGACGCGAAGGGCAACTACGGCTACAACGCCGCCACCGACGAGTACGGCGACATGATGAAGATGGGCATTCTCGATCCCACCAAGGTGGTGCGCATCGCGCTGCAGAACGCCGCGAGTATCGCCGGCCTCATGATTACTACCGAGGCCATGGTCGCAGAGCTGCCCAAGGAAGAAGAGAAGATGCCAATGGGCGGCGGCGGCATGGGCGGCATGGAAGGCATGATGTAAGCTGCCCCAAGGCCTGCCATTCACACAAAGCCCCGCTCCGTGCGGGGCTTTTCTTTTGCCTTCGGCCGTGAGCCGAAAGGGAATGTTGGTCGAGCGACCCGACTCCAGCAAGCGCCCGCTCACTCGGCTTTTCTCACACCTCGCAGTTTACGCCTCACATTTTCTTATTAGCGTCAGGCCGTCGCGCACCGTCAACAGCACGTTCTCTACGCGATCGTCCTGCTGCACACGGTCATTGAACGCCACCACCGCACGGTCGCTCTCGGCTTGCGGCTTGAGCACGTTGCCGGACCACAGCGTGTTGTCGGCAAGCAGCAGTCCGCCGGTCTTGAGCAGCGGCAGCGTCGCCTCGTAGTAGGCGCTGTAGGTCTCCTTATCGGCATCGATAAAAATAAGATCGAAGGGTGTCTTGGGATCAAGCGTCTTGATAGTGTCGAGCGCTGAACCAAGGCGAACGCTGATCTTGTGCCCGTGCAGGCTGCGGTCAAAAAATGACTGCGCGATGTGCGCACTCTCGGTATTCATTTCGCAACTGATGAGCTCGCCGTTTTGCGGCAGCACCTCGGCCATGGTCAGCGCCGAGTAACCGGTAAACAGGCCGACCTCCAGGATGCGGCGCGCATCGCTGATGCATATCAGCATCCTCAGGAGCGCGCCTTCGAGCCGGCCGATCAGCATCTGCGGGTGGGCGCAGTTGGCGAGTGTGTACGCCTCGAGCTCCTCGAGCAGCGCCGAATGCGAGGTCGTGTGCGCGGTTGCGTATTCCTCGATGGGCTTCGGAACAATGGCTTTCATAACAAACTAGCAAGTAACGAGCTTCGGGTAGCGAGTAGCTAGAAATACCCAAATTCTGTGGATCTGTACCTGCTACTAGCTACTTGCCACCCGCTACTGCCTTTAAACGTCGTAATACAGTGCAAACTCGTAGGGATGCGGACGCAGCCGGATGGCATCGACCTCGCGCTCGCGCTTGTAAGCGAGCCACGTATCGATTACATCCTGCGTAAACACGTCGCCTTTGGCCAGGAACTCATGATCCTGCTCGAGTGCATCCAGCGCATCTTCGAGCGAACCTACGACCGACTTGATGTTCTTCTGCTCTTCCGGTTCCAGATCATAGAGATCCTTGTCGAGCGGCTCCGGCGGTTCGATCTTGTTTTCGATGCCGTCGAGCCCTGCCATGAGCATCGCCGAAAAGGCATAGTACGGGTTACAGCTCGCATCAGGGGTCCTGAACTCGAGACGCTTGGCTTTTTCGCTGCTGCTGTACATAGGAATGCGCACACAGGCACTGCGATTGCGCTGCGAATACACCAGGTTAATCGGCGCCTCATAGCCGGGAACAAGACGCCGGTACGAGTTGGTCGTGGGTGCGATCAAGGCGCACAAGGCGTCGGCATGCTTCAGTATCCCACCGATATAGTACCGAGCTGCGTCGCTGATCAAACCGTAGTTGTTAGCGTCGAAGAACAGGTTGTTGCCGTTCTTCCACAGGCTTTGATGGGTGTGCATGCCTGAGCCGTTATCCATGAATATGGGCTTGGGCATCATCGTTACCGTTTTACCGTGCTTGAGTGCGACGTTCTTCACGATGTACTTGTACAACAGCACCTGGTCGGCCATGCGCGTTAGCGTCGTATAGCGCATGTCAATCTCGGCCTGCCCCGCAGTGCCCACCTCATGATGATGCACCTCGATTTGTATACCTACCTTTTGCAGCGCCTGAACCATCTCGGAACGGATATCCTGCATGTGATCCATCGGCGGCACAGGAAAATACCCTTCCTTGTAACGCGGCTTGTAGCCCAGATTGGGTCTGGAAGCATCGCCCGAGTTCCAGAAACCCTCTATCGAATCGACGTGGTAAAAGCCCTGATTGTAGGTCTGGTCGAAGCGCACGTTGTCGAAGATATAGAACTCGATCTCCGGTCCCCAGTAGCTAAGGTCGGCAACGCCGGCGCTTTTCAAGTACTGTTCGGCCTTTTGCGCAACGAAGCGTGGATCCCGAGAATACGGCTGTCCCGTCACCGGATCGCGTACATTGCAGATGAGGCTGAGCGTGGGTATCTGGGTGAAGGGATCAAGAAACGCGGTCTCGGGATCCGGCATCAGTAGCATGTCGCTTTCCTGGATCTTCTGAAAACCGCGGATGCTGGAACCGTCATAACCGATTCCCTCGTCAAACAACTCATCGCTTAACACCGAGATCGGAATGGAAAAATGCTGCCAAAGACCGGGGAAATCGCAGAACTTCAAGTCTACAATTTCCACATTATTCGCCTTGGCGAATTTCAAAATCTCTTTCTTGTCCATGGAGTACCCCCCAATTGATGAAGCCCAGAACGTGTACTTCCTCTCTGTTGGTGTGCAGCGCGGGTGAATTCAGACAAAAGCGATTTAGGCCGCGCCTGTCCGCCTCGACGGTTGTCGGGTTGCGAGCCTTGCCAGTGTCTCAGTGGCCCGCTGCTCAGCCCGTCGCCGCCCGGCACGGCGCTGATTATACCTTGCTGCGAGCAAAAGCCAGCGCCTAAACCCATGAGCCTAGCTCTGTCGGAGCAGGCCTGGGCCGGCACGCCAAGTGCCCGGCGCACAGACTTGCCTAGCTCCGGGCGCCGAGCGGCAGGTCTGTGGTACCCCTGCGATGTTCCGCACAGGCTTTGCCTGGCCACGACGCGGCGAGCATGTAATATTCCTGACCGGCAACCCAACATTTTACCGGGTGGCCGCCCGCGGACGATCGGCGGCGTTCGCATGGCTGGGTCTCTTGTCGTTATGGGTAAATCAGCAAAGACGTTCTTCACAAGCAGCTTGGCGTGTCTGCCAGAACCACTGCGCATGCAGGTAAGCGGCTACTGGGAGCAGTTCGGCGCACGTCAACAGCAAGTGCGCTGGGACACGCGCGCGGGACAGGATTGCTTGCACGTGCTGCCGCGTGTGTGGGGGTGCAGCGAGTTCGCCGCCCGTACCTGCTTGCGCTACCCGCAGCTGCTTGCCGAGCTGATCGACAGCGGTGATCTACTCGAGCCGTACGCCGATGGAGCGCTGGCCTTACGCGCAAGACCGCTCGTGGCGCAGGCGATTGACGAGAGCGACCTGAAACGTCGACTGCGGGCGCTACGATACCGGGAGACCTTGCGCATCGCCTGGCGTGATATCGCCGGCTGGGCAGATCTGTCCGAGGTGATGGCGAGCATGTCCGAGCTGGCCGACGCGTGCATCGACGCCGCACTCGCGTGGCTGTACGGCGCGCAGGTCGCCGAGCGCGGCGCCCCCCTCGGTGAGCAAACCGGCGAGCCGACCTCGATGGTGGTGCTTGGCCTGGGCAAGCTCGGCGGGAACGAGCTCAACTTTTCGTCAGACGTCGATCTCATTTTTGCCTACCCCGAGCAAGGCTCGACTGCAGGCAAGCGCCCGGTCAGTAATCACGAGTTCTTTCTCCAACTGGGGCGACGGCTGATCAATGTATTGAGCGAGGCGACGGCGGACGGGTTCGTTTTTCGCGTAGACCTGCGGCTGCGGCCCAATGGCAACAGTGGACCGCTGGCGCTCGGGTTCGATGCCATGGAGCTGTACTACCAGATCCATGGACGGGAGTGGGAACGCTACGCCCTGATCAAGGCGCGCGTGGTGGCTGGCGATCGCATCGCCGGCGAAAGCCTACTGACTCGACTTCGGCCATTCGTCTTTCGCAAGTATCTGGACTACGGTGCCGTGCAGGCAATCCGTGAAATGAAGACCTTGATCAATCGAGAGCTGCAACGCAAGGGGGTGAGAAACAATATCAAGCTCGGGCCCGGTGGCATACGCGAGATCGAGTTTATTGGCCAGACCTTCCAGCTTATCCGCGGTGGACGTGAGCCGAGCCTGCAACAGCGAAGTATTCTGCCGGTCCTGGAGCAATTGCAAAGCGGCGGACACCTGAGTGCACAGACGGTGGTGGACCTTGTAGCTGCCTATCACTTCCTGCGCAAGACCGAGAATCGGCTGCAAATGATTGCTGACCGGCAGACTCACGAGCTGCCACACGAAGCGCCCGATCAGGCGCGTCTGGCCGTTGCCATGGGCTTCGATGATTGGCCGGCCTTTGAGGCCGCCCTGCGACATCATAGCGATAAGGTGCAGCAACACTTCGACCAGGTGTTTGCAGCGCCCGAGAGTGAAACTGCGGCCGCCCGTGACGAGGGTCTCACGGGGCTGTGGTCTGATAGTCTCGACGAGGAAACCGCGCATAGCTTGCTTGTGGCGCGTGGGTTCGATGAGCCCGGTAACGTCGTTTCGCTGCTGCGCGGTTTGCGCAGCGGGCCGGCATATACGGCTTTCTCAAGCGAGGGGCGCGCTCGCATGGATCAGCTCGTGCCGCTGGTCGTGGCGGCGGCTACGGACACGGGCACACCCAGCGTTACCTTGGGGCGGCTGATCAAGGTGATCGAGGCCATTGGCCGGCGCTCGGCATATCTGGTACTGCTGATCGAGAACCCTGCGGCCCTATTGCAGCTGACCAGGCTTTGCGCGGCCAGTCCGTGGATCGCAAATTGGATCAGCCAGAATCCGGTTTTGCTCGACGAGTTGCTCGATCCCGTAAGGTTGTACGCACCCCCGAGCTCGGAGGAGCTCGAACAGGAGCTCAGGCAGCGGTTGCTCAATGTGGAACCGGACGACCTCGAGCTGCAGATGGAGGTGCTGCGCGAGTTCAGGCACGGCCATGAGCTGCGGGTGGCGGCGGCCGACGTCGGTCCGGGCATGGCGCCTGAGCGGGTGGGACTGCACCTCGCGCGTATCGCCGAGGTCGTGTTGAGATTGAGCCTCGAAACCGCCAACCAGGGTCTTGTCACCAAGCATGGCGAGCCAAGGTGCCGGGGCGATGGGCCCTTGATCACGCCCGGTTTTGCCATCATCGGTTATGGCAAGCTCGGCAGCCTCGAACTTGGATACGGCTCGGACCTGGACATGATTTTCTTGTTCGAGACCTGCGAGTCAGGTGGTACGACCACGGGCCCACGGCACGTGCCGAACGAGGTCTTTTTCGCGCGCCTCGGCCAGCGGCTGATTCATATCCTCACCACGCGGACCCGGGCCGGTCTGTTGTATGAAGTAGACATGCGATTGCGCCCGAGCGGGCGCGCGGGCCCGCTCGTGACCTCACTGGCGGCGTTCGGGGAATACCAGCGCCATCGGGCATGGACCTGGGAACACCAGGCGCTGGTGCGCGCACGCGCGATCGCCGGCAAGCATAGGCTATGCCAGACCTTCGCTCGCGTACGGCGCGAGATACTGTGCACGCGACGCGACCCTGCACACTTGCGCCAGGAGGTGGTACAAATGCGCAACAAGATGCTGGCCGCTCAGCCTCATCACGATGCGGCCTTGTTTGATGTCAAGCACGGCCGCGGAGGTATCGTCGACATTGAATTTATGGTCCAATATTGGGTCCTGTTGCAGGCGGCGGACCATCCCGAGCTAGCGGAGCACACCGATAACGTTGGTATTTTGCAAGCGCTGGCCGACGCCGGGTTGCTGAGCACGGAATGGTCGGATTTGCTGGTCAGCGCCTATCGCCAGTACCTCTCCACGGAGCATCGCTTGAAGCTCACCGAGGCCGGCCCATTGGTCGGGCGCCGCGAGCTTGCGGGATTGGCCGATGCGGTCGTGCGTGTGTGGGGGCAGGTGTTTGAGCAGTCTTCGGGCTCCGACTAGAATTGCCACTGGAAAGCTGCGGTTTATTCGTTAATTAACATAATTTGATACGGAAATAGAGAGAGATGTCTTATGCCGATCGTGACGGGGTGATCTGGTACGACGGGAAGTTTGTGCCCTGGCGCGAAGCCACGACCCACGTATTGACCCACTCGCTCCATTACGGAATGGGCGTGTTCGAGGGCGTGCGCGCCTACAAGGCGGACAAGGGTGCAGCAATCTTCCGGTTACGCGAGCACACAGACCGATTGTTTAGCTCCGCGCACATTCTCGGTATGCGCATTCCCTACGAGAAGGACGTGATTAATGGCGCCATAGTGGCCACGGTCCGTGAAAACAGTCTTGAAAGCGCCTACATACGTCCGCTCTGTTTTCTGGGATCGGAAGGAATGGGGCTGCGCGCGGACAACCTGACGGTGCATGTGACCGTGGCGGCGTGGTTCTGGGGCTCGTATCTTGGCGAAGAAAACATGGAGAAAGGCATTCGTGTGAAGACCTCGTCTTTTACGCGCCACCACGTCAACGTCGCCATGTGCCGCGCCAAGGCTACCGGTCATTACATCAACTCCATACTAGCCCTGCACGAAGCGCAGTCATGCGGCTTCGATGAGGCGCTGTTACTGGATGTGGAAGGCTACGTGATGGAAGGCAGCGGCGAGAACATCTTTATCGTGCGTAACGGCACCATTTACACGCCTGACCTCACCTCTGCGCTGAGCGGCATTACGCGCGATACCATTTTTCAGCTTGCCGCTGAGAGCGGCAGCACCGTGCAGGAGCGGCGCATTACTCGTGACGAAGTCTATGTTGCGGACGAGGCGTTTTTCACTGGTACCGCAGCCGAGGTTACGCCGATACGTGAGCTCGACGGACGTACGATAGGCAACGGGAAGCGGGGGCCGGTCACAGAAAGGATGCAAATGCTCTACTTCGACCAGGTGCACGGCAGGCGCACTGAGCACCCAGAGTGGCTCACCCACGTGTAAGCCTCACCAATGACTGCGCATCGGGATCAGACATCAATGAGCGAAAAACCGACTGTGATCACCGAGCAGCACTACGTGGTGACAACAGAAGATCTGCCATTGCATTGCCCGCTGGCGGGGACGAGTTTGTGGAACTACCATCCGAGGGTATACCTGCCTATAGAGGAGAGTGGCGAGGAGCGTTGTCCGTACTGTGGCACTGTTTACACGCTCAAGCGATAAGCACGTTCGTCTAGGCGGAGCTAACGGATTGCCGAAGAATTTCTTGGCATCCTTTCCTAGCTATGGCGATCAGAGCGCGCGTGCTTTAGATTGGCTCTTCTAACGGTAGTCCGCGTATGATTTTTCTTCCAGCAGCTCGGACCCTAACATCAGGTTGAGCTCCCGTTTTACATCGGCACGCTCATCGTTGTTTAAGTAGACCGATCTTGCCAGCTTGATAAATTCGTCATCGAACTTCTGCTGCGCCTCCTTTGTGCGGATGCGATCCTCGATGTCCCAGAGCGTCTCGTTGATCGCTTTCAGCTGCGAGAGTGATGCCGCTATATCGGCATCGGCGAACGGCGAGCTATCCCAGGCGCGCTCGATTATTTTCAGCTCGTTGTTGATGTTTTTCAGTTTTTCCGGATCCTTGATACGTTCTGATTTGATCCGCAGGATTGTCAATTTGTCCAGGAACTCACCAATAGAAACTTCCACCGTCATATTCATGCTTAGACCTCGAGAAAATGGGACAGGCTAAACGCGTCCTGATAGCAGGTCCCGCCTGGGTTGGCGACATGGTCATGGCGCAGAGCCTTTTTATCATGCTGCACCGGAATGCGCCAGGCTCGCAAATAGATGTGCTCGCCCCCGAGTGGTCTGTGCCCTTGCTCGCACGCATGCCCGAGGTCCACCAAGCTGTGTCGCTTCCCGTCGGGCATGGACAGTTGCGAATGGCCAGGCGCTACCGCATCGCCAAGCGACTGCGCCACAAGCACTATGATCGGGCCATAGTGATACCGCGTTCATTCAAGTCTGCGCTGATACCTTTTCTCGCGCACATCCCACGTCGCACCGGCTACCGTGGCGAGATGCGCTATGGCCTTATTAATGATATGCGAGCGCTGGACAAGGCGGCATTGCCGCAAGTGGTTCAGCGCTACGTAGCGCTGGGCCTGGAGCGCGATGCGCCACTGCCGCCGCCCGAGATTCCGAGCCCGCGGCTTAGCGTGGACAAGGAAAACCGCGCACGCCTGGTCGCGGAGCTGGATCTGGTGGGGAGCGGCCTGGTCGCGGCGTTTGTGCCCGGCGCGGAGTACGGCCCGGCGAAGCGCTGGCCCACGCAGTACTATGCACAGCTCGCCGATGAGCTGGCGCAGGCGGGTTATCGCATCTGGTTGCTTGGATCGCACAACGACGCCGATGTCTGCGCGGAGCTGGAGGGGTTGTCCGGGGGTGTGACCACGAACCTGAGCGGCAAGACGCGCCTGCAGGATGTCGTGGATTTGGTTTCGCTTGCAAGCGTCGTGGTTACAAATGATTCCGGCCTGATGCATATCGCGGCCGCTGTCGGGGGTCGGGTTATCGCGCTATTCGGTTCCTCTACGCCTGCGTATACACCGCCGCTGACCGCCAAGTCGGACATTTTCTATCTGGGCCTTTCGTGCAGTCCGTGCTTTAAAAGGGAATGCCCGCTGGGTCATCTTAACTGCTTGAACAAGATTCCGGTCAAGGACGTTTACAATGCCTGCCTGCGCGCAGGCAAAGGGAACGGCGATGATCACGGCTAGCACGGCGACGCGCGGCTGGAACGCAAAAATCATTTACGCCATGCTTTTCATGCTTCCCGTAGCCGGCATCAGTGTGCGCCATTGGCTGAGCGGGTCGTTCTTGGTCTTGACGCTGCTGTCCTTGCCGCAGCTTTTCCGGAAACGCAGGGGGCTGACGAAGGAAGAACGCGTGTTCCTGACTATTTGCGCCGCGTTCTTCGCGGTATTCGTAATCTCGGCATTGGTTAACGGGTGGACCGACTTGCAGACGCGTTTTCTGGGGCGCGAGATCCGGTTCTTGCTCATTATCCCGATATACCTGATGTTGCGGCGCTATCCGGAGGCGGGCAGGTGGCTGCTACTCGGCACGGTGATGGGCGCCTTCGTGATTCTGACGCATTCACTGATCGATGTTTTGGTATTAAAGAAACCGTTCGCCGAGGGCGCCTACAGCCAGTTGCTGCTGGGTCCGTTCGCGGCCTTGCTCGCCCTGTGGCTGCTGAGCGCCTGGAGGCTCGAGGACAACAAGTACTTTCGCGGCCTGATCCCGATCGCGGTTGTTACC
>JBHHZP010000078.1:0-16300 GCA_046758085.1 Acidiferrobacterales bacterium | reverse complement strand
GAGGATCCCTACGTCGGCCAGCTACATGGGGTATTGGCGCGGGAGGCACCGGGCGAGCCAGTCATTGACCTGTTTCACGGCGTTCCGAGTTTCGATATCCAGGCGGCAGCCTATTTGTTACCGGCCTATGCAGCCGATTTTCCACCACGAACGGTTTTTGTGTGTGTCGTGGACCCCGGGGTGGGGACCGACCGCCGGCCACTGATGGTGGACGCCGATGGCCGGTGGTATGTGGGCCCGGACAACGGTTTGTTTCACGTCATTGCGCGCCGCTCGCGGTCGTGTCGATCTTATATGATTGAATGGCGGCCGGCGCGGGTCTCGTCGAGTTTTCATGGGCGGGATCTGTTTGCGCCGGTGGCGGCGATGCTAGGGCGTGGCGAGATGCCGGATTGTGCACCGACTGAGCTCGCGCAACTGCCAGGCAAGCATTGGCCGGATGATTTGGCCAGGGTGTTGTATATCGACCACTATGGAAACGCCATTACGGGTATGCGTGCATCCAGCTTGACCAAGGGCGCCACAATCAAGGTGGGTATTCATCATGTTTCGTACGCACAAGTGTTCGCCAAGGTAGCGCGGCATCAAGTCTTTTGGTACGAAAATGCCAACGGGCTCGTGGAGATTGCTGTCAATCAGGGGCGTGCGGATAAAGAACTTGGACTGCGGCTAGGAAGCCAGATCAAGATCGTAACCAACGCAAACACGGACGTGTTGAAACGGTAGCGAGTTTCGAGGAGCGAGGGCGAGCCTCGACTCTCCGGCCGTAAGTGCCTTTCCTCGCTACGAGCTGCTGGAAAATTACACCGCTTCTAGTCTGAATTTTGGTCGGTGCTCCAGTATTGACCTTAGGAACTGACCCGTATAAGAGGCGAGAATTCCCGAAACAGTTTCCGGTGTACCAGCGGCAACTACCGTTCCACCGCCATCACCACCTTCCGGGCCCAGGTCGATGATCCAATCGGCCGTCTTGATGACCTCCATATTGTGCTCGATTACGATAATCGTGTTGCCGTGGTCGCGTAGACGATGGAGTACTTGTAGCAGCCGTTTGACATCTTCAAAATGCAGACCGGTTGTCGGTTCATCAAGAATATACAAGGTGCGGCCGGTGTCTCGTTTCGAAAGCTCGCGCGAAAGCTTGGTACGCTGCGCCTCGCCCCCAGACAGTGTAGTAGCACTTTGCCCAAGCGTGATATAGGAAAGACCGACGTCTATAAGCGTATCGAGCTTACGTTTGATCGCAGGCACGGCATCGAAAAATACCGCGGCATCCTCGACCGTCATACTCAGCACCTCATGAATATTTTTACCTTTGTAGCGGATCTCAAGCGTCTCCCGGTTGTAACGTTTACCCTTGCACCTGTCGCAAGGGACGTAAATATCAGGGAGGAAGTGCATCTCCACCTTTATTAAGCCCTCGCCATGGCAGGCCTGGCAGCGGCCGCCGCGCACGTTGAAGGAAAAACGCCCGGGATTGTAGCCGCGCGCCCGCGCCTCCGGCGTTGCGGCAAAGAGTTCGCGAATGGGCGTAAAAAGGCCGGTATAGGTGGCCGGGTTTGAACGCGGGGTACGCCCGATGGGGCTCTGATCGATATCCACCACCTTGTCGAATTGCTCCAGGCCATCAACGCTATCGCAGGGCATAGGTTCCATGTTACTGCCGTAAAGATATTTCGCGGCAGCGGCGTAGAGCGTGTCATTGATCAATGTCGATTTTCCGGAACCGGAAACGCCGGTAATGCACGTAAAGACCCCCAGCGGAATGGCCACGTCAATGTGCTTGAGATTATGGCCCCGCGCTCGGTGTATGATGAGCTGTCGCTCGGGATCCGTGGGCGTGCGAGCAAGCGGGATCTCGATTTCCTTTTGACCTCCCAGGTATTGGCCGGTGATGGATTGAGGGTTTCTTATGAGATCCTCGAAAGTTCCGTGGGCGACAACCCGCCCGCCGTGGATACCCGCGCCCGGGCCCATATCCAATACAAAATCGGCTGATCGGATGGCCTCCGCGTCGTGCTCTACCACGATGACCGTGTTACCCAGGTCGCGCAGATGGCGCAGAGTGTTGAGCAAGCGAGCATTATCGCGTTGATGTAATCCGACAGAGGGTTCATCCAGGACGTACATCACCCCCACGAGGCCCGCTCCGATTTGCGAGGCAAGCCGGATGCGCTGTGCCTCGCCACCTGAAAGGGTCTCGGCAGATCGAGCCAGATCGATATAATCGAGGCCGACGCTGACCAGAAAGCCGAGCCGATTACTCACATCCTTGATGATTTTGTCGGCAATCTCTGCGCGTTTGCCCTTGAGCTTGAGACGGGAAAAAAACTCCAGCGCTACGTTGATGGGCATTTGTGTGACGTGGTGGAGCGGTCTATCGGCGATGAATACATTTCGGGCCTCTGTGCGTAGGCGACTCCCGTCACATTCGGAGCAGGGTTTGTGGCTCATGTATCTTGCCAGCTCTTCGCGTACAGCCAATGACTCGGTCTCCTGGTAGCGCCTTTGCATGTTGGGGATCACCCCTTCGAAAGGATGCTTGCGGCGATACGTCAATCCGCGATCGCCGACGTGCGTAAAGGTGATCACTTCATCGCCGCTGCCATAAAGAATGACGTCACAAACGTGTTTTGGAAGGTTTTTGAAGGGCTTGTCAAGGTCGAATTTGTAATGCCTCGCCAACGATTCCAATAGCTGAAAGTAGAAGGCATTGCGCCGATCCCATCCGCGTATAGCGCCACTTGGAAGGCTCAACTCCGGCTCCCTGATCACGCGCTCGGGATCGAAGAACTCCTTGGTGCCCAGTCCGTCACACCCTGGACAGGCGCCGGCCGGGTTGTTGAAAGAAAACAAGCGTGGTTCGAGCTCCGGCAGGCTATAGCCGCAATGGGGACAGGCATGGCGCGCCGAAAAGACTCGTTCCTCGCTTGTTTGGTTATCCTCTGGAACGGTCACCACACGTACCAGCCCAGCGGTCAGGCTCAACGCCGTCTCGAAGGACTCGGCGAGCCTTTGCGCCTGGCCCGGGCGCACGACGACGCGATCTACCACAACTTCGATTGTGTGCTTGTGGTATCTTTTGAGCTTCGGCGCGTCATCCAGGTTCGTAACGATGCCGTCGATGCGAGCGCGGATATAACCTTGGGTTCGCAGGCCTTCCAGAATATGTTCGTGCTCGCCCTTGCGGCCCTCGACCAATGGTGCGAGCAACATGATACGCGTCCCTTCTGGCAAGGCCATCACCTGGTCGACCATTTGGCTTACTGCCTGGGCCTCCAGCGTCTGCCTGTGGTCTGGGCACCGTGGATCTCCAACACGCGCGTACAGAAGGCGCAGGTAGTCGTAAATTTCGGTGACTGTGCCCACCGTCGAGCGCGGGTTGTGCGAAGTGGACTTCTGCTCAATAGAGATCGCCGGTGACAGGCCGTCGATCGAATCCACATCCGGTTTTTCCATCAAAGAAAGGAACTGTCTGGCATAGGCAGACAACGATTCCACATAGCGTCGCTGGCCCTCGGCATAGAGCGTATCGAACGCAAGGGAAGATTTTCCTGAGCCCGACAAACCAGTGATGACAATGAGCTGATCGCGCGGCAGGTCCACGTCAATGTTTTGCAAGTTGTGCGTACGCGCGCCGCGGATGCGAATTATGTCCATGCTTGTTCCTGATAATTGGTGAACCTGATACTATACGATGCCTTTGATACCGCAGGCAAAGATAATGCCCGATGCCGACAGTGGGCACGAATAAATACGTTAGCATACCTCGTTTCACAGAGTGCGTGTCAGAACTGAGTCCCTGAGTTCCCTGGAAAGACGGGCCATTGGCGGCCTGGCGGGAATCTATGCTCTGCGCATGCTGGGCCTGTTTCTGATATTGCCGGTATTCGTGCTGTACGCCGGCGCGCTCAAGGGCCAGACACCTTTTTTGATCGGCCTGGCGCTTGGCGCCTATGGTCTTACCCAGGCTATTTTCCAGATTCCCCTGGGTATGCTCTCGGACCGGCTGGGGCGAAAACCTGTAATCGCGGCAGGTTTGCTCATCTTCTGTGTGGGCAGCGTGCTCGCAGCGTTGGCAGACACGATCACCGGCGTAATTGTAGGACGCAGCTTACAGGGAGCGGGTGCCATAGCAGCTGCCGTCATGGCAATGGCCGCCGACCTCACACGTGATGAGCAACGCACCAAGGCCATGATGCTGATTGGGATTACGATCGGTGCTGCGTTCATCGCATCGTTGCTCCTCGGCCCGGTGCTGAATGACGTCATTGGGGTCCCTGGTATTTTCTGGCTGACAGCGGCACTGGCTCTGATCGGTATCGGCGTATTGTATGTTTGGGTCCCCACACCGCTGTACAGTACTCGGCATGTCGACGCCCAGGCGGCCCCGGCCCAGTTCATTGATGTGCTTATGGACAGTCGACTGATGCGCCTTGATCTCGGCATCTTTATTCTTCATTGTGTATTGACCGCACTCTTCGTGGTTGTGCCGATCGCACTGGTCGATAATGCCGGGCTGCCGTCCAATCAGCACTGGCGCGTATATTTGCCGGTTATGCTCCTGTCGGTGCTGGTCGTGTTCCCCGCGATTGCCCTGGGTGAGAGAAAGCGGTGGATGCACCATCTTTTCGCTGGCGCCGTGTTGATACTGGTTGTGTCCGAGGGTGTACTGCTTCAAGGCTATCAGTCATTTCTGCAAATTGCCGCCGGTTTATTGCTGTTTTTTGTTGCGTTCAATTTTCTCGAGGCTGCGCTGCCTTCTTTGATATCAAAGACCGCCCCGGCGAACCTCAGGGGAACGGCAATCGGGGTTTATAGCACGTTTGAGTTTCTTGGGGCCTTTGTCGGAGGGGCTGCCGCAGGTTGGTTGTACGGAAGCTACGGCATGTCGGCGGTATTCGAATCTTGTGCGGCGTTGTTGCTGCTCTGGTTCGCGATTGCGTTAACGATGCCCGAGCCTCAATATGTCACCACACGCCTGATAAACGTCGGCCGCCGCCAGCCCCACGAGGCCGGGATATTGGCACAACGACTAAACAGAGTCGCCGGTGTGACCGAAGCGATTGTCATTGCAGAAGAGGGGGTCGCCTATCTCAAGGTCGACGGCCGCACTCTAGACGAGACAGCCCTGGCCCAAATCACTTGTTTATCCGCGCCAGTCGACGGGTCCTAAAGGAAGGCCACGACATGCGCTAACTTGCTGAAATTGGCAGGCATTCGCGTCTGCATTGTGCCGCGGCTGCAAGCTGGCTAACATAGGCCCTCGCGGGCCCGACGGAGCCTTCAGGTGAGGCTCCTGCAGGTCGGTGTCTGTGGATGACTAATTGGGAGAATGAAATATGGCACGCGGCGTCAACAAAGTTATGCTTATCGGGCATCTCGGAAGGGATCCCGAGGTACGCTATTCCGCCAACGGTCAAGCAATTGCCAACATTACGCTTGCGACCTCGGAGGCGTGGAAGGATAAGAATACGGGCGAAAAGCAGGAACGAACGGAGTGGCACCGGGTCGTTTTTTTCGGACGGCTTGCGGAGATCGCTGGTGAATACTTAAAGAAGGGAATGCAGGTCTACGTAGGAGGCCGCCTGCAGACACGAAAATGGCAGGACAAGGAAGGTATGGACCGGTACACCACCGAGATCGTCGCCAGTGATATGCAAATGCTGGGCTCACGCGCAGGCGCTGGCGTACCCGATGACAGCTTCGACAATGAAGCTCAGGCGGCACCTGCAAGCTCGTCACCGGCCGGGGCGAAAACAGCCGCGGCGACTGATGATTTTGATGACGATATTCCTTTTTAGCTCAAGATTATAACGTACCGCAGAGTACGCGGGGACCGCAGAGGGAACTGATTCCAAAAAACCTGCTGCGGGTGTGAAACCTGCCATCGAAACGTTTTACACGACTAATCGTGTAATGTCATTGCGCGTTTTATGTTTATAGTCTCTGCGCTGTCTGCGGTGAAATCATTAATCTAACTCGCCAGGCGCACGGCATTGCGCCCTGCTTCCTTGGCCCGATAGAGGGCCTGGTCGGCCTTGGCGATCAACTCCGATGCGACCATGCCGTCATCTCCCAGGCTTGCCACGCCAGCGCTGATCGTAAGTTGTGCCGGGGGCTTGCCTACTACAGTTTCGAGTGGACTGTCTTGTACCGCTCTTCGGATTTTCTCGGCCGTAGCGTAACTGTCGTGCTTTGTCGTCTCCGGCAAAATCACCACAAACTCTTCGCCCCCGTACCTCGTCGCGATGTCGATCTCCCGTATGCTGTCCATAAGGATGCGACTGATTTTCTTTAAGACTAAGTCGCCGCATTGATGCCCGAACTCGTCGTTGTATTTCTTGAATAAATCCACGTCCAGGAATATGACCGATAAATGGCGCTGATAACGCGTTGCGCGAATGACTTCGCTTGTCAGTGCTTCTTCGAAGTAACGGCGATTGAAAAGTCCCGTCAACTCATCGCGAATGGCAAGCGTTTTGAATGCCTTATTCAGGCTTTCGAGTGCCTGGTTTTTGTTTTTCAAAGTCACGGTCAATGCCTTGAAAGCTTTGTTCAGGTTAGACAAGGCTTCATTTCGGCTTTTCAGCGTCTCAACCAGCTTTTTACGGTCGTGCACGAGCTGATAGTTCTGTATGGCGCGGTGCGCGACGTTGATTATCAGCTCAAGGTCGTCGAACGGCTTACTAAGAAAATCGTATGCCCCGGCTTTGAGCGCGGTGACTGCCGCGTCCATCGTACCGTGGCTGGTCATGATAATTACATGCGTATCGGCTCTCGCTTGTTTGAGTTGCTTCAACAGATCGAGACCGCTCATACCGCCCATGCGGATATCGGTGAATACGACAGGAAAGGGATGTTTCTGGAATAGCGCAAGCGCTTGTTCGCCGCTTTCGGCTTCCATAACATGGTAGCCTTCGTCGGTGAGGACCTGTGCCACCATACCCCGAATGGACTGCTCGTCATCGACTACTAAAACGCGTCTGATCATTGTCGGTATCCGGTTGCTCTCTAGTTAATGTAATACACTATCGGTCGACCGCAACCTAGGCAGCAGTGTCGGTCATGACGATTTCGTCGGTCAAGGCCGGAAATGTCATGATAAAAGCGGTTCCTGTCCCGACCTTACTCTCGATCGTGATTTCTGCTTTATGGTCCTTGATTATCCCGTAGGTTACCGACAGGCCTAGGCCGGTACCCTTGCCGGCTGATTTGGTCGTGAAAAACGGCTCGAAGATCTTATCCTGGATATCTGCCGGTATCCCGGGCCCGTTGTCGGCAAAGATCAGCAACACATTTCCATCCTTGTCCGCCTCGGTGGTTACCCGAACGACGCCGGGGCTGCCCTCCATGGCCTGCTGGGCATTAATTCCGAAGTTCATGAGGACCTGCTGAAGTTGATTCGCATTCCCATTTATTGGGGGGAGGTCCGGCTCGAGCTTTTGCTCGATTTTGACCTCGTTAATGGACAACTGATGGTCCATCATATCCATGGCCTGTTTCACCACGTCATTGAGGTTGATCGGCTCATATTCCATTTTTTCCTGCCGTGCAAACCGCATCAAATTTGTAATGATCTCTGTGCAGCGCTTGGTCTCCTGGGCGATGATGCTGATATTGTTGTGCAGCGGATCACCCTCCTTGAGCTTGCGCAGACAAAGTTGTGCATGCCCGAGGATTCCCGCGAGCGGATTTTTCACTTCGTGCGCGATGCCTGCGCTGAGCTGACCAAACGCCGACATCTTCTCGGACTGAACCAGCGCGGCCTGGGCATTGCGGAGCTCCTCCAATCGTTTCCTCAGCTCGTCGGCCATGTGGTTGAACGATCCCGACAACACGCCGATCTCATCAGCCGATGAGGTCTCGACGTGGATGCTGAAATTCCCCAGCCCGAGCTGGCGGGCGGCTTGCGTTAGTTTTTCCAGTGGGCGAGTAAGGCGGCGTGCCAGAAAAACGCTTAGCAGCGCCGTGGCTACAAGCAGGGCTAGCGCGAGCAACATCAGGTTATTGAGAAGCTTTCGCGCGGTGAGGAAGGCAGCGGCCTTGGGAATTTGTGCGCCGGCTAGCAGTCCGCTGCTCTCGATGCGCGCGAGGCCACCAATCATCGGTGTGCCGTCTTGCTCATACTCGATCGTGGAGCCCAGCCAGTGCTCCTGCTCCAAGAGGCGGCCGACGTCGGGTATCCAGTCGGCCTCAGCACGATCCACAATAAGCTCGAGGTTATCGTGCGCGATCAGCGCACCCTCTGAGTCAACGATAAAAATCTGAAATGCGGAAGGACGCCGCGCCAGACGTAGCAATGAATCAAGGCGAACCAACGCCGTAACTACCGTTGGCTGGTTACTGTTGACGGGAGTATGTGCTATGGCAATTAACAGCAGTGGAAGGTCCGATGTCATCGTGACGTTTTCTACATACACCGGATTCATCCCCAGGCTTTGTACTGAGCGCTTGCGCTCAACCTGGTTCCGCAAAAATGTGTTGCCCGGTGCACCGGCTTTTTCCATGGTCTTGGCATCATACATTGTGATCGGCTGACCACTTTCGTTCTGAATACTAACGGCGACGAAATCGGGAAAGTTTCGAAAAAGGTCGCTGATCATGCCGGTCTTACGCTCGGGCGCAAGCTGCGGATCGCGCACCAGGTCGGAAAACACCTGGAGCTTTTCGCGGTAACCCACGAGCAGCGAGTCAGCTTCTTCCGCTACATTTACCGCGATCACGGAAGTGAGATCACGAATATAGGTCGTCTTGTCCGTATTGAACAGGTTGGCCATCATGATAATGATCAGGCTGACAACGACGGTAATGACGACCAGAAATGTCACCAGGATCTTCAGGCGGATCGGAAAACGGGCTGCACTGATCATCTCTTGATCCCCTTACTCAAAATTTCCCATTTACGAGCTTCGTCTCATAGGCTACATTGCCGGCCGGATCGACTGCCTCGATAACGATCAGACTAGCACCAGACTTGATGGGAAGCTGGTATTGAAACGCGCCGTCTTTGTTGATCGGAACACGTGTGCCTTCCACGTAGACCTTCACATGCGGTTCGGTTCGGCCGCGGAGTATAACGGTATTGCTATGAACGACCTTGGGTGGTGATTGCACGCGTAATCTGGGCGGCTTTTGGTCCTGCGCCATGATCAGTTGCCGTGACTCGCTCGGTGCGCTCTCCAGCTGATCCGTGATCGCGTGGACGCGCCAGTAATAGCGGCCGCCTTTGAGATTACCATGTGCGAAAGACGTACTCGCCAGTCGCTCATCGACGAGAATCTGGCGGAATGCGGCGTCACGCGCGAGCACGAACCGATAGGCAGTGGCCGACTCGGTTGGTTTCCAGGAGAATACAACCTTTGGCGGCAGACTGCGGAAGGAGGTGACCTTCGCATCGCGAGGAGACTCGAGCGCCGGCTCCGGTGGCAATTGAATCGGGCCGGATAGCTGTCCGTCGGCCCCGATTTTGAAACCGACGTTACTTCCAAGGCGTACGGTTTTTCCACCCACCAGAACGTCAGCGTTACCTTTATATATGGCCAGAGTCGATGACTGATCGGCGTTGACCGCCACACGAAACTCCACGTCATTGCCCGATCCAGCGGCGGCCTGTGCACGCAACTCCGCACCCGGCAACGAGATTTGCAGATCAGTCGCTCCATTTCCGGACCCTAAGAGCTTGCCTCGCAATTCACCCTCCACTAGCAAGCGAAACGAGCGTGTCTCTCTTGCAAAGATTTCCGGCCTCATCTGTTGGAAGACAACCAGTGAGTTTTCACCAATATCGAGATAGCTGTTCTCATCAAACTCGATCAGAGCGCGTGCCCCGTCATAGGTTTGGATGGCATCCCGGTCAAACAGTGATTTTCCAACCTGGGCCGTGGACCAGGCGATGTCGCTGGCAGACTTCACATTGACTCTGTTGCTTATCTTGCGAAGTCTGGCTGTCAAGAAGGAGTCGATGCTCTCGTTACCATCGGTAATGACGACCTCGCGTGATTGGGATTGCGTAACAGGCGTTGCTATGGAGCGCGCCATCTCCCTAACGCTGGTACCCAGAGGGAGATAGAGGTTGATGATCCCCAATACGACGAAAAAGAAGAGAAGCGCAATGAGTACGGCGATACCAACCTCGACAACGGCCATACGCAGACGACGCTGCTGCCGGTCGTCTGCGTCAGTGAACGGCGATATCTGCTCACTTTGAACTGCCATTCCCATGGGCTTGTCTCCCCTTAGTAAGTGCCCTGCAGTCTGAAGAACCAGCCTTTGACTGAGAAATTATTGTCTGAGAACTCATCGTCGGAGAAATCGGTCCCATTATAGCCAACGCCCACGCGCAAGTGTTTTATCGGGCGCCACATAAACTCAAGTAACCATCCTTGTAACTTGTCTTTCGGCTCATCTTGCCAAAGTATCCGGTACTCTGCGCCGACGTCGAACTTCTTGTAGAAGTTATAATTGAATCGCTGAATTGTCAGGTACGTATCACTCTCAATGCTGGGACTATTCGGCGCAGCTTCTTCCAAGTGCTTGAAGGCCTGCTTGCCGACCCACTCGAGCTTGGGCCTGATCTGATATGACCACTCCACAGACAATACATCTGACTTCGTGATGAGAGCATCGCTCTGACTCTGGAACAGGGTCGGCGCATTCGACAGCTTGGTGTATCGGAAAAGCGCATTAATTCTGTCGTTCGCGACCGGCCGGTAAGCGAAACCAAGGCTGAGCTCGTTGAACTCCGTTTTGTCACTACCAAGCGAGTCGTCCTGCGTGAAGCTATAGCGCCAATAGCCAAGCATCTTGAGATCCGCGTTCAACATGTACTCGGCGCGATTGGTTGTAAAAAACTGTTCGACATCTCGGCCACCCGTTTCCCTGCGTATCTCATTGCGTGTTGAGAGCGTAAGGCCCCTGGAGTTGTCCCAGGTCACTCCGGCCGCTAACGCATAGCGAGTCGTCTTCTCGGGGCTCGTGTCGAGCTCGCTGCGCTCGCCCAGCAGCAGCAGGTCTAAACCATGCCCCAGATCCCAGCGACGGCGTGCCCCGATGAGCGACAGATTGTCCTTATCCTGGCCAAAGCTCCGCCACTGATACTCAGTATAGAACTTCCCAGTGGAGCCGAGGTCACTTTCGGAACCCACCACGGTCGAGGTCGAGCGGCCACTGCCGGCGTCGTCCACTACCCGCTCGGCCAGGTAAATACGGTGTTTTTCAAGCTCATAGGTCACCCCGAGCTGGGCGGAATCACCGCGGGTACCGGTTGTGACATTGGCACCCAGCTTCAGCTTATCCCGTAGCTGGTAGTCCACACCTATGGTCGTCTGGTTATTGGTCGGGCCATCGAGTGTCTGCTGATGCTCGAGGTAGGAATCAACCTTCTCCGACCAGTCGACGTCCACGCGTGCCGCCGCCGTCGTGGATTCGATCTTGCTGCCGGTAGCATCCACGCCGTCGCTATTTTGCAGCTCGGTGGTCAGCTTCCAACGCTTTTCCTTGTGTTCCCACTGCACATCGGTCAGGTTCTGTTTTGCTGGCGTGATCAGGCTCTTGTTGCGGTCGTGACGGCCGCGGATAACATCCTTCTTGTTGATCTTGTAGCTGAAGTTCACACCGGACTTCTCAGTGCCACGCTCGGACTGCGTTCCATCGGACGAGAAGCCCGGATCAAGTTGCTTGGTGTAAGCACCGATGTGCAAGCGATCAGGCCGGCCAAACCACTCGCCAACATCCAGCTCGGCTGCGAGCTTGTAGGCATCACCTTCCTTGTTGCCGGATGCCGAAAGCGGGGTATAGGTGAAGCCGCCATCGGTGCTGTTGAAGACAATGGCCTCATCGCCCTTGCTTTGTGCGAACTCCGCCACGATGCGGCTGTTCTTACCGAAGCGGATTTCGGTATCCACGCCTGTTAGCTCGTAATTGCTCGACAACTGATCTTCATTGGCGTAGGTGGCCCCTACCGCGACGTGGTCACCGAGCTGTTGCCGCACGCGGGCCCCGGTGTTCTTTTGCTCGAAGGAATCCAACCGGACTTCATAGTCGACCTGCACGAAAACGGGATTGCCTTGCAGCAACTCCTGGTTGACCAGCTGATCATCGGTTTGCACGCTTGCGATCGGGCGGTTGAAAATGATGCGACCCTCGTCATACTTAATCGTGTAATCGATATTTTGGCTCTGCGGCGTGCGGCTGAGCTCCAGGCCGGTGTCCTTATGCCTGACAACGATTGCGACGTTTTCACTGCCCTCGATTACATTGCGCTGACTCAGGTAATACAAGGATCCGCCCGTAGCGCTGAGCGTGTCGCTGACCTTGGCCTGTCGGACCTCTGCTGCAAAAACCTCGGCCTTAGTATTGGGCTGGCCATAGGCAGATCGCTTGTTGGATTCGTAGGCAAAGCGCCCACCGTAGAGCGTGCGCTGATAGGTGGCGAGCTCAGTGCCCGAGAAGCTCACCGGGAAGTTACCTACAAGACCATGAATCTCGTCGCTATCCACGGCCAGATAAAATTTGCCCTGGCTTTCTGCGTCATACACGATCGTGCTGGAGTCGCCGTAGACCGGATAGAACTTGTCCGGATTGAGATTGGTGAGCAACCGATCGTTTTCTTTCTCGTCGAGATCGTCGAAGAGATTGTCAAAATCCTGTGTACCGCTGTCGAAGGCAGAGGTAATCAGGTACTTGCCGGCGATGGTGCCCTTGAGGTAATAGGCCACGCGTCCTTCCGACACGGTTTTCGTCTTCTCATCCAGGCCGGCGCCCTGGAGGAAGCCTTTACCGGTTATCCGACTGAACTTGGTATCGGCAAACGCCAGCAGAAACAGGCCTTGCTTGCGCACGACGACGCGCTCGATGGTTCCCCTGTGCCCCTGTGGATCGATTGCCTCGATCACGAGCTGGGTGGCGCCGACAGGCAGCTTAACGCTGGCGTTGAATGTACCATCCGCCCGGACCTCGACAGGCTGACCATTTATGCGGACGCTGTTTCCGGGATCGGTGGCTCCCGGGATGAACAATTCCTCTGTCGAGACGGGCACGCCGTTAGGCGGAAGTCTCACGGTGAGATTAGGTATCGGCTCCGTTACCATGAGCGGACCATTTTCATCCTGGTCGGACACGGTGATACGCAGATTGGCGATACGTATATAGCCGGCTTTATTGCGCACGACCAGCCCGAACGTATTGTTGCCCGGCTTAAGTGCTACTTTGTTCATGAAGAATCCGTGCGTGTCGACCTCTAATGGTTGTCCATCCAGCTCCACACGGTTGTCCGGTGCCGTGCGACCTGCAAGTGTATAGGTCACGGCAACACCTCCGGATGAGTTTTCGTCGCCGGTGTCGATACCATTGACCTCGTAGCGAGCCGTTTTTTCACCGGCCGGCAACAGCTCCTTCTGCAGCTGGAGAATCTCCACCCTCGGTAACGGCACCGATCCTTGCACCAGCCCGCCTTGCGAGTCCCCAACCTGGATCGCCAGGCGATCCTTTCCGTCCGCCTCCACCTGCGTGGCAAAGCGACTATCGGTCTTGATCGGCTGTGACTGTTCGTCGATTCTGACGAGCGCCTCGCCGCCTTGGTAACGGTCGTGCAGCTTGGCTCGTTCGACCTTCGTGAGCTTGCTGCTGATCTCAACCCGGCGGTTTATCTCTCGGCCTTCGTCGCTTTCGTTGCTGGCGATGGGCCGCGACTCGCCGTACCAGCGGACCACGAATTGCTCGGCCGGAAGTTTCTCCACGTTAACTAAGTAATCGCGCGCCGCCTGTGCGCGCCGCTTTGATAGATCCGCGTTATAATCGTCCGCACCGACCCAGTCGGTATGCCCTTCGATCACGATCTTCTCATTCGGGTACTGACGGATTAACTGAGCCGTGTCGCTAAGAATTTTGATCGCGCGCGGCGTCAACTGATGAGATCCGGAATCGAAGGCCCCCCCACTCAGGTTGAGCGATACTGCGGTGGCCCGATTTACGCCAAATAGTTGGCGTGCGCTTCTGGACTGGGTGCCGTCAGCGAAATCCACCTCGAGCTGGTACTGATAGATTGCGCCCGGGCGCAGCAGCTGCTGGGAGCGGCTGAGTCCATCCCATGGAATAGCGCTGGGCGGTGTGCCTTGGCCGGATAGTGTGCGCACGATCTTTTCCTGGGCGTCGCGAATCAGCAGTCGCCACGATTTGGCCGCCCGGGACCGGTCAACCGTCACCGAGAATGCCACCGGTGCCTTCAGTTGGTTACCGTTATACTCGAGTGAGTCGTCCAGTGACTGGGTGCGGAACTGAATCTTGCTCTGCGGCAGTTCTGCGATCATGTCATTGACTAATACAGTCAGGGACTCCGCGTGACCCAGGATGCGGATCGGCTGCTCGTCGAACTCGGTCTGTACCAGAACGCCGGTCTGCCCGGACCGGCCGATTTTCTCGATCGTGTATTCATAGAGAATGCCGAAGTTGGCCTTGGCGAGCAGGCCGGGGGTGACCGTCAGTACCAGAGCTTCCTCAGTGGTGGAGCCGGCAATACCAGGCACGCTCTGAAGGTTTATCTTGACCATCCGCTGCCCGGGCACCACCGCCGGGAAATGATAACGGCCGTAATTGTCCGTCAGCGCATAGGTGCCATCGTCCAGTGCCACCATGACGTTGGGTACGCCGGACTCCCCGAGGCTTTGCACGCCATCACTGTTCTTGTCATCGAACACCTTGCCGATGATTGTGCCAAGATCGAACAGTGCATCCGGTATAATCGTGACAATCGCCCTGTCGGGATTGGAGACCTGACACGTGCTACAGATGCTAATGACCGCGACTGCGGTGTTCTGGTGGTCGCCAGGTTTGGCGGCGGAGCCCACGACCAGCTTATAACGTAACTCAACGAATCCGGGCTCACCGGGGTCGGCAACGCCATTACCATTGGCGTCAACCAGTGCCGGAACCGTTCCGAGGTTGAACGACCGTGGCCGGTTGCCTGATGGATCGGCCAATGGCGCACCGTTGAGTCGCGCACTGCCCTTGATGTACTTGAAGTTCGGTGGCAGCTGGTCGGCTACGGTCACGCTGGGCACATCGGCCGTGATCGTATTCCTGAGCTCGACGCGATAGGTAATGATGTCGCCGACGACGGCTTCGGTCTTGTTCGCGCTCTTGGTCAACTTCAAGACAATGGCCGCATCGTCGTCGTTAATTGTGTATGTATGAG
Source organism: Acidiferrobacterales bacterium (assembly GCA_046758085.1). Lineage (GTDB taxonomy): Bacteria > Pseudomonadota > Gammaproteobacteria > Acidiferrobacterales > SPGG2 > VRUB01. The sequence continues at coordinate 1,107 of JBHHZP010000078.1, read as the reverse complement.
TAACCTGGGTCGTGCCATCGCTGTCGGCATCACTGATGAGTAGCCCCGCGCTCGGATTCGCCAGTTGAAGATCAATGGTCTCGGTCGCTTCGATGATGGTGTCATCGACGACGGCAAGACTAGTCGCTACAGCCGTGCCGAGCGTACCGTCATAAACACCGGCCGGAACAGCCACTGTCACCACGTTGGTGTAATCGATGCCCCCTCCCGTGGCACTGCCGCCGGTGACGGTCACGTCGACGGTGGTCGCTGCGGCGACCGTGCCACGGACCAGCAGCTGCGGAAGGTTACCGCCACTGGCCTCGATATCGCTGGCACTCGCCGTACTGAGTTCGACGCGTGGCTGGTCGTCATCGTTGATGGTGTAGGTATGCGTGCTCTGGGTCGCGGTATTTCCATTCGCGTCGCCGATGGTCAGTCCCGCGCTCGGATTCGCCAGCTGCAGATCGACTGTTTCATTGGGCTCGACGACAGTATCGTCGACGATGCTCAGGTTGATGGCCGTCGCCACCGTGCCGGTGTAGCTACCGGCCGGAATGGTGATGCTCACCACGTTAGCGAAGTCGGTACCAGACGTCGCGCTACCACCGGTTACATTGACATCAATGGTCTGGCCGGCGCCGACCACACCGGTGACGATCAGGTTCGGAATATTGCCACCTGTGGCCTCGAGGTCAGAGGCGATCGGCGCCTGGAACTCGATCAGCGCAGGCGCACTCACGGTTAGGCTATCGGTGGCGGTGGCCGAGGCCGGCGCCTCATTACTGGTGACGGTGCCGGTGGTGTTGAGATACGGCCCACCCGGGGTGACGCTGGTCACATCCACTGTCACCGTACAACTGCCAGAGGCCGGAATGGTGGCGGTCGTCAAGGCGACACTGGGGCCACCATCGGCGGCGGTGATGGCACCGCCGGCACAGGTGGTGGCGCCATTATGTGGCGTCGCATTGGTGATCTCGATCGGATAGGTATCGCTGACCGCCGCCCCCGTCAACGCAGTGGCGTTGGGGTTGGTAATGGTCAAGGTCAGGGTCGAGGTCCCGCCGACGGCAATCGGGTCCGGCGCAAACGCCTTGGCGATGGTCGGCGCCGCGAAGTTCACGGTTA
>JBHHZP010000077.1:0-16433 GCA_046758085.1 Acidiferrobacterales bacterium | reverse complement strand
TTGTAACTAATTGACAATTGAATTCTCTGCGTTCTCTGCGCTCTCTGGTGTGAATAGATCAAGGTTTTGTAACGGAATGTTAATAGAACTCTCTGTGTTCTCTGTGGGCTCTGGTGTGAATACATGAAGGTTTTGTAACTAATTGACAATTGAATTCTCTGCGTTCTCTGCGCTCTCTGGTGTGAATGGATGAAGGTTTTGTAGCTGAATGTTAATAGAACTCTCTGTGTCCTCTGCGTGCTCTGGTGTGAATAGATGAAGATTCTAGTCACCGGCGTTGCCGGATTTATCGGCGGTGCGCTTGCCGTGCGATTGCTCGAGCGTGGCGACGAGGTCTATGGCATCGACAATCTAAACGATTACTACGACGTCAGCCTCAAGCAAGCCCGCTTGGGGCGCATCTCCGGCGAAGCCGGGTTCACCTTTAAGAAGCTGGATATTTGCGATCGCCAGGGCATCGAAGATCTACTCCGGAAAAACAAGTTTGACGTCGTAGCCCATCTGGCCGCCCAGGCCGGAGTTCGCTATTCGATTGAAAACCCCTATGCTTATATCGATGCTAACCTCGTTGGTTTTGGCAATATCCTCGAGGGCTGCCGTCGTACCGGCGTTAATCATCTGGTTTTCGCTTCTTCCAGCTCGGTGTACGGGGCCAACCAGAAACTGCCATTTTCCGAGCACGATAACGTCGACCACCCGGTATCGCTTTACGCCGCGAGCAAGAAGGCGAATGAACTGATGGCGCACAGTTACGCACATCTTTATCGTTTGCCGTGCACGGGATTGCGTTTTTTTACCGTGTACGGCCCCTGGGGCCGCCCGGATATGGCATTGTTCAAGTTTACGCAGGGGATACTCGAGGGAAAGCCTATCCCGGTGTTCAACCGGGGGCAGATGATGCGCGATTTCAGTTACATCGATGATATTGTCGAGGGTGTTGTGCGCACAATCGACAGCCTACCGGCGCCTAACGCGGACTGGGAAAATCAGTCACGGCCCACGATTCACGGGTCCGAGCTTAGCAATCGCGAGTATCCTGATCCGGCCACAAGCTCTGCACCTTACAAGATCTACAACATCGGCAACAACCGGCCGGTGGAGCTGTTGCGATATATCGAAGTTTTGGAGCAGTGTCTCGGCAAGAAGGCCAAGATGGATCTGCTGCCGATGCAGGAAGGCGACGTACCCGCTACGTACGCAGATATCGATTGCCTGGCGCAAGACACGGGATTTGCCCCGAGGACGCCAGTTGAGACCGGCGTGGCGCGTTTTGTGGATTGGTACAAAGAATACTATCAAATTCCGTGATGAGTGACTGGTGATTCGTGACTGGCGAAAATACGTGAACGTCAGGGTGTTCGGCGACAAACCATTGATTACACTAGACTCGATCTGCGCGAGACCTAGATAGAGCTATTATTTTCTAATCACTGTTTACTAATCACCAATTATCAATCACTAATCACTAACATGATCTTTCCCGTCATTCTATCGGGTGGGGCCGGAACACGGCTGTGGCCGCTGTCGCGCGAGCAATACCCGAAGCAGTTGCTGGCGCTTACCGGCGAGGAAACCCTGTTGCAGCAGACCGCCACGCGGTTGGACGGCATCGAGCGGGTCGTTGATGCGCTGATCGTATGTAACCAGGAGCACCGGTTTCTCATTGCCGAACAGATGCGCGAGGCCGGTAAGACGCCGATGAATATCCTTCTTGAACCCGTTGGGCGCAACACGGCCCCGGCGCTGACCCTTGCGGCGCACTATGCCAGGAGCCAGGATGAAGGTCCGCTGCTGCTCGCTATGCCCGCGGATCACAATATCCGCGACGTTGCGGCCTTCCAGACCGCCATGGAGGCAGCGGTTTCCGTTGCGCAGCAAGGGTCTCTCGTGACATTCGGGGTTGCTCCGAGCACACCGGAAACCGGATACGGTTATATTAAGCGCGGTAAGGGCCATAAGGTCGGCGCTTTTGTAGAAAAGCCGGACCTGGCGACCGCCAAGGAATATCTTGCTGCAGGAAACTATCTTTGGAACAGCGGCATATTCATGATGCTTGCATCGACGTGGCTGGAAGAGCTCGAGCGTTGCCAACCGGAAATGGCGCGGGCCTGCGCGGCCGCCTACGGCAAGGGCCGTCAAGACGGCGACTTTTTCTATGTGGATCGCGAGGAATTCGATGCCTGCCCCAGCGATTCTATCGACTATGCGGTTATGGAGCGAACCGACCGGGCGGCGGTGATTGCGCTGGACGCAGGGTGGTCGGATGTGGGCGCGTGGTCGGCCCTGTGGGAGGCGTCGAACCAGGACAGCGGCGGTAATGTCATAACGGGTGACGTCTACACACACGATACGAGCAACGCGCTGCTCATTTCGCAGCATCGCCTGCTGGCCGCGGTGGGTGTTGATGACATTGCCGTGATTGAAACGCCTGATGCCGTCCTGGTGACGCGCAAAGACCGCGCGCAAGATGTCAAAGAGATCGTGAATCGGCTCAAGGCCGATGAGCGCAGCGAGTACCAGTTTCATCGCCGGGTGTTTCGGCCGTGGGGATCTTACGAGGGTCTGGACGCCGGAGAGCGATTCCAGGTCAAGCGACTGACTGTAAACCCTGGCGCGATTCTTTCGCTGCAGCTGCATCATCACCGGGCGGAGCACTGGGTGGTTGTGAAGGGTACGGCCAGGGTGACACGCGGCGATGAGGTGTTCACACTCAACGAGAATGAATCCACTTATATCCCCGTCGGCACCAAACACCGGCTCGAGAACCCGGGCACGACTCTGCTGGAGGTCATCGAGGTGCAATCGGGCGGGTATCTCGGCGAGGATGACATTGTGCGTTTTGAGGACAAGTACAATCGACATACGTCTGGTGACTAGTGATTCGTGACTCGTGATTCGAATGTTTATAAGTCAAATGACCAATCACCAACTACGAACCATCAACCACTATTACTGGTCACTAATTACTAATCACGGAGCTTTGATAATATGACTGATGCCCATCCCATGCCGTTCATCGATCTCAAGCGCCAGCAAGAGCAGGTGCGCCCACAGATCGATGCCGCCATCACCCGGGTTCTTGATCACGGGCAATACGTGTTGGGACCGGAGGTGCACGAGCTGGAAAAGCAGCTGGCCGATTTTTGCGGCACACCCTTTGCCCTGTCGTGCGCTAGTGGAACGGATGCCCTGTTACTCGCCCTTATGGCGAAGGGCGTGGGTCATGGCGATGCTATCTTCGTGCCCTCGTTTACATTCGTAGCGACGGCCGAGGTGGTGACGCTGCTGCATGCCAAACCGGTGTTCGTCGACATCGACGCGGATACCTATCTCATGAACACGGAAAGCCTCGAGGCGGCGATCGCCGAGAGCAAAAAGCAAGGGCTGACGCCCAGGGCGATCTTGCCGGTTGATCTGTTTGGTCAACCCGCAGACTACGAGAAGATCGAGCGCATAGCCAAGGCCCATGGCCTGTTCGTGGTTGCCGATGCGGCCCAAAGCTTTGGCGCGACTCGCGGTGATAAGCGCGTGGGCACGCTTGCCTCGGTGACGGCGACGAGTTTTTTCCCGGCGAAACCGCTCGGCTGTTATGGCGACGGCGGTGCGGTCTTCGCAGATGATGCGGAAATACTGGAAATCATGCAGAGCCTGCGTGTGCACGGGCAGGGCAAGGACAAGTACGACAACGTGCGCATAGGTATCAACGGGCGACTCGATACCATCCAGGCTGCAATCCTGTTGGAGAAGCTCGCGATCTTCGAGGGCGAGATTGCTGCAAGACAGCGGGTGGCGGAACGTTACAATGCGGCACTGGGCGACGTCGCACAAACACCCGTGGTCGAGCGCGGTGCAACCAGCGTGTGGGCGCAGTACACGATCCGCGTGAAGAATCGCGCTCAGGTTGCGGCAAAGCTCAAGGACCAGGGCATACCGACGGCGATCTACTATCCGATTCCGCTGCATCGCCAGGCGGCCTACAAAAAGTTTCCAGTGGCGCCGGGAGGGTTGCCGGTCTCAGACCAAATGGCCGGTGAAGTCCTGAGCCTGCCGATGCATCCCTACCTGACTGAAACCGACCAGGATCGAATCATCAGCGCAGTCAAGGAAGCCTGCGCGAGCTGAATTTTCAGGTCTACGCACTCGGTCCCAATTACGAATCACAACTCGCGGTACACGATTTACGACGTAATCATGGCCATTGAACAAGACATACTGAGCGCAATTAAGGGGCAACCCAACATCAGATTGGCGTTGCTTTTCGGTTCAATCAGCCGTGCCGAGGGGCGCGCTGACAGTGATTTAGATATCGCCGTTGCAGGACAGCGGGCGTTAACGGCCGAGGAGAAGATCGGGCTGATCGAGAAGCTTGCGCAAGTCGTTGGTCGACCCGTAGATTTAATCGACTTACAGTCGGCTGGCGGGCCGATTCTCAGCCAAGTGTTAACTACAGGGAGGTTAATTTACTGCACAGATCGTGTTTTGTACGCGGAGCTTATCAAGAAGATGCTATTTGACCAAGCGGACATGATGCCGTATCGAGAACGAATTCTCGCCGAACGGAGAAGGGCATGGATAAACGCCTGATCGAAGAAAAGCTGGAAGCGCTCCGTTATTGTGTTAAAAGAATCGAGACCAAGAGGCCAGATTCAGCAGAAACTCTAAGCAATGACCCGGACCTGCAGGACATTATTGCGCAGAACCTGACTCGGGCGGTGCAGCTGTGCGTGGATATTGCGGCCCACATCATTGCAGACACGGCTTCAAAGGCACCGGCGACTATGGCGGAGGCCTTTGATGCTCTCGCCGCACTGAATGTTCTTGATGAATCGCTCGCGGAGCACATGAAAAAAGCGGTTGGCTTTCGCAATATCGCGGTCCACAACTATCAAGCGATCGATTGGCAGATCGTCTATAGCATTTGCCAGGATCGCCTGGATGATTTCAAGGCATTCGCCCGTACCGTTGTCGCCAAGATGGGTCAGTAAGAAAACACGTGCGGCTGGAAGCCTACATGCTCCATTGCAACGCGAGAAACGATGTGGGGTCGCTTAGCCCGCAGTCCTCAGTCCCAACTAACTAAGCGCTGTTCGCAGTTACCAATTACTAATCACGACTCACTAATCACGGATTCTCATTCACCGGTCACTATTCACGAATTATCGATTACTAATCGCCAATGACCAAAAAGGCATTAATCACTGGCATTACCGGGCAGGACGGCGCTTACCTCGCCGAGTTTCTGTTAGACAAGGGATACGAGGTACACGGCATAAAACGCCGGACCTCCCTGTTCAACACCGATCGCATCGACCACCTCTATCAGGACCCCCATGAGAAGGGGCTTAAGCTCATCTTGCATTACGGGGACATGACGGATGCGACCAGCCTGATACACGTGGTCCAGCAGGTGCGACCGGATGAGGTCTATAACCTCGCGGCACAAAGCCATGTTGCGGTCTCGTTCGAGGAACCTGAATACACAGCCGACTCGGACGCCCTCGGGACACTTCGTCTGCTCGAGGCTATTCGCATACTGGGCCTGGAGAAGAAGACCCGTTTCTACCAGGCCTCGACATCGGAGCTTTACGGCATGGCGCTCGAGACCCCGCAACGCGAGGCAACGCCTTTCTATCCACGCTCGCCGTATGGCGTGGCTAAGCTGTACGCTTATTGGATCACCGTCAATTATCGCGAGGCGTACGGCATGTATGCCTGCAACGGCATACTTTTCAACCACGAGTCACCGGTTCGAGGCGAGACATTTGTGACACGCAAGATCACGCGCGAACTCGCTCGCCTCTGCACCGGCCTCGAGGACTGCCTCTATCTCGGAAATCTCGACGCAAAACGCGACTGGGGACACGCGCGGGATTTCGTGGAGGCCCAGTGGCTGATGCTGCAACAAGACAAACCGGAAGACCTTGTCATCGCGACTGGCGAACAGCACAGCGTGCGTGAATTTGTCGACGCGGCGGCCAGCGAGCTCGGCATCACCTTTCGTTGGAAAGGCAAAGGCGTCAACGAAATCGGTATTATCGAGTCGGTTGACGCTTCACGCCTCCCTACTCACGCCTCCCGGTCCCCTGCGGTTGGGGACACCATTGTCCGCGTCGATCCGCGTTACTTCCGCCCAGCCGAAGTGGAGAGCCTCTTGGGCGATGCGAGCAAGGCGCGGAAGAAGCTCGGCTGGTCGCCAAAGATCAAGTTCCGCGAGCTCGTCGCCGAGATGGCGCAGGCCGATCTTAAGTCGGCCGAGCGCGACGCACTCGTCCGGCATCACGGCTACTCGACATATGATTATCACGAATAATACATTGAACCAGTGCCCTTGAGGAGATGCGTGCTGACCGCAAAAAACTTTACACCATTACGCCGCAGGCGCGTGCGCATGTACTTGATCTGTTATCGACTGAGATAGCCCAGGACCTACATATCGCGTTTGCATACGCTTACGGCTCGCTCCTGGAAAGAGACGCTGTCCATGACGTAGATGTGGGGATCTATTTGGGCAAAGAACCTGAAGGTGGCCGAGAGCGTTATGCCTTAAGTTTGGCGCAACGGCTGAGTGAGAGCGCAGGACTGCCGGTGGATGTGCGAATCCTAAACGCGGTTCCGATCTCGTTTCTCTTCCACGTTCTGCGTGGTCGGCTTGTTCATTGCCGCGATGAAAATCTTCTCGGCAATATCATAGAGCGCACCGTGGCGCGGTATCTGGACATCGCCCCGTTGCTGCGCCGCGCCACGAAAGAGGCCTATACGCCATGACGCTCAACGTAGATCTTATCCGCGCGCGCTGTGCAGAGATTGAAGAGTCGGTAAGCCGCTTGGAGAAGATTCGAGCTCAACCACGCGACGAGTTCCTGGCAGACCGGGATATCCAGGACATCGCCTGCTACCGGCTGCTAGTGGCGATCGAGGCGGCCATCGCGCTCTGCTATCACGTTTCGGCACGACAATCACATAAGGTGCCAGAGGAGTATGCGGAATGTTTCCGTCTACTCGGCGAGACACAGGTTATACCGGTAGATCTCGCCGCACGGCTGCAGCTAATGGCTAGATTTCGTAACTTGCTGGTCCATATGTACTGGAAGCTCGACTATAGCCGGGTTTACGATGTACTCGACGAGAGTCTTGCGGACCTGCGCGCGTTTTGTTCCTCAGTCGCCCAACTGATTTGAGCGCCGTCAATCGTGAGTGTGATTGCCTCTCAGTCCTCGGTCTTCAGTCCTCAGCCCCGGATTTATGTCGCTGGCCATCGGCCATTGGCATTAACGGAACAGGAATGACAGTGAATCGAATCTCTGATGAATTACTGGAAGATGTTAGGCGCCGGATTGTCGAGGCAATCCGGCCTGAAAAGATCATTCTTTTTGGGTCACATGCGTGGGGAAGGCCGGAGGAGGGCAGTGATATAGATCTATTTGTCGTAGTTCCCCCATCGGATCAACCATCGTATCGTCAGGCAAGAGACGTTTACCGGTCATTGCGCGGTATAGGGGTGCCCGTGGATGTGGTGATTCAGAGTCGCGATGAGGTGGAGCGCGGGAAAAAGGTGGCCACCTCGCTTGCGAAAAGGGTTCTAGAGCACGGCAAAGTTCTCTATGGATGAAGCGAAGCAACAGGAAGTCCGGCAGTGGTTGATTAAGGCCTCACGTGATTTGGCGTCCGCAGAACGCCTGCTCGCGGGCGATCCACCTTATTTGGACACGGCTGTCTACCATTGTCAGCAGACTGCCGAAAAGGCTCTGAAAGCGTATCTCACACTCAAAGACAGTCCCTTTCGAAAGGTTCACGACCTTTCTGCTTTGGTTGAACAAAGCAGCGAGTTCGATGGGACCTTCGTCCAGCTTAGGGAGGCAGCAGAGACATTGACCCCCTACGGGGTAGCCTTCCGCTACCCGGGCAGCGTCTTGGAGCCCGCACCATCAGAGGCGAAGGAAGCGTTGCGCTTTGCGCGCATTCTTCTTGACTTTGTTGCTAGAAAAATCCCAGCAAAGATAAAGTTGGGGCTTGAAATCTAACTTCACCGATTGATCCCCCACTGCAAAGTGGGGAAAAAGACGGCGATGAATTACTGATCGGTAGTCAATAACCAGCTACGAGCCATAAGTCAGGAAGCACGGCTACTCGACGTATGATTATCATGAATAGGCGGGCGGGAGCGCCGGCCAGTGGGGGGTTAGGTGTGAGGTGTGAGAAGAAAGACACAAAAGAGCTAAGGGATGAGGAGTGAAGAGAAAGCATCACGAGTTGCAAGTGTGGCAGGAGGCCATGGCATTGGTCAACGATATTTATCGTGTAACTGCGGCATTCCCGCGTGAAGAAGTATTTGGGCTCACCAGCCAAATGCGCCGAGCTGCGGTCTCCATTCCCAGCAACATCGCGGAAGGCGCGGCGCGAGTAGGAGACAAAGAGTTCATCCAGTTTCTGTCCATTGCACGCGGTTCTCTGAGCGAGCTGGAGACACAGGTTCTTATTGCCAGAGACCTAGCATACATTGAGAACGAGGATAAGTTGCTAACCAAGGTGAACAAACTATTCGGCCTTATCAGTGGGCTTATGAATGCCATCAGGAAGCGCGGTTGATGAAAGATTTCTTATCCTCTTCACACCTCACGCCTGACTCCTCACGATTCGCACGTGATTTCGGTCTAGCGTAAGCTGACGTAGGTGCCTCATGTTGGAATCGGGCGAATACGTGATGAAACCAGACGCGCGAATCTACGTTGCTGGTCACACGGGACTGGTTGGGTCGGCTATCTTGCGCAAGCTCGAGTCCCTGGGCCACAGCCCTGAGTCCTTAATCACACGCACCCACGCGGAGCTCGACCTGGCAGACCAACGCGCGACGCAGGCTTTCTTCGAGCAGGAAAGGCCCGAGTACGTCTTCCTCGCAGCGGCGAAGGCGGGCGGAATCTATGCCAACAATACCTATCCAGCCGAGTTCATATACGAAAACCTCGCGATCCAGACCAACGTCATTCACGAGGCCTGGAAGGCGGGCGTCAAACGGTTGCTTTTTCTGGGTTCATCGTGCATCTATCCGCGGGATTGCCCGCAGCCCATTAAGGAAGAGTATTTGCTGACGGGGCCGCTGGAGCCGACGAATCGCTCCTACGCCATCGCCAAGATCGCGGGAATTGAAATGTGCTGGTCGTATAACCGCCAGTACGGAACGAAATTCCTGGCGGCCATGCCGACGAACCTGTATGGGCCGGGGGATAATTACGACCTCGAGACCTCGCACGTGTTGCCGGCCTTGATCCGCAAGTTCCACGAAGCCAAGATAAAGAGCACCACTTCACGCCTCACTCCTCACGCCTCACGCGACGACTCTGTCGTCGTATGGGGCACCGGCAAGCCCAGGCGCGAGTTTCTCTACAGTGATGACGCCGCCGATGGCTGCGTTTTCCTGATGAATCTCCCAGATGAGCAGTTCGCCTCACTCCTCACGCCTCACTCCTCACCTCCGTTGATCAACATCGGCTGCGGGCAGGATCAGACTATTAGCGAGCTCGCCGATACGGTTCGAAAGGTGGTGGGCTACGAGGGTGATATCACCTGGGATAGCAGCAAGCCCGACGGCACACCGCGCAAGCTGCTCGACGTAACCAGGCTTGGGACATTAGGTTGGAAACCCAGCACAGGATTGGCGGAGGGAATAACTAAAGCCTACGAGGGCTATCTCGCGCGCCTCGCTAATGACCGGCGACAAGCACGCGTCAGCGAGTGAAACGGTGTCGCAAGCTTGACGATGACGACTGATGGACAAGACAACGCATGATGTACTAGCGCGTTTCAAGCGTCGCCTTGAAGCACGTTACGGGGAGCGCCTGAAAGGCGTGATCTTGTTTGGCTCGAGAGCCAGAGGCGATTTTGGGCCCGACAGCGACGCCGACGTGGCGGTGTTCCTCGACCACGTGCCCGAACCGATACGCGAGCAGATGGCGATGTGCGATGATGCCTATGACATCTGGATGGAGACGGGCATTCGCATTGAACCTTGGGTGTTCGAGGAAGCCAGTTTGACAGATCCTGATAGGCACCGAGCGGCGCGCTTCGTCAAGACGATCCGGCGAGAAGGGGTGCGGGCCTAATGAAGGGCGAACTACGAAAGGCCCGGCGAGCGCTTCAAACGGCTAGGGTAAATCTAGATGCCGGGGATGGTGCGGCCTCGGTTAACCGAACCTACTATTGCTATGTACTGCCCGGCCCGGGCAATGCTGATGAATGCGGGTGCGGATGTCCCGAAGACGCATTCCACATTGGTCGGAGAGTTCTCGCGACGATTCGTCGAGTCCGGAATGCTCCCGAGGAATCTCGGACGGGATTTCAACAAGGTCGAAGAACAACGTCGCTACGCAGACTACATTGCCGATGAGGATATTCCCTTAGATGTGGCATCCGAGTTACTGGACAAGGCAGTCGTATTCGTAGATGCCATTGCCGACCATCTCAATCGAGATACTGATCCTGACTCTGGTGGACCCGAGAAATAGCCCTAGAGCGCGAACGGCTTAACACGAACGATCAGCATGCAGAAGATCGAGGTAAGCTCATCCTGGAACTAGCTGGCCAGCGGCGGGAAATCGCATTGCGAGCCTGAACCCTGAAGTCAGAACAATCAACCGGCAACTCAAGTATTGATGTACGGAACGTTAGGTCCTAGACTGTGATTCTTTCCTGAGGTATTGGCATGCCAAGATTTGACCGAATTATCGTTGACCCATCAATCATGAATGGCCAGCCATGCATCCGAGGTATGCGCCTTACGGTCAAACGAGTTGTGGAAGCTGTGGCTCTGTATCCAGACCGGGAAGAACTGCTGGCAGAGTACCCAGAGCTGGAGCCCGAAGACATACGTCAGGCTCTTGAATTTGCCGCGAACAATCTTGATGATCAGGTCATAACATTGGGCGCAGCTTGATCCGACTGCCCCTTGATCAAGGGCTTCCCCGTTCCACCGGGAAGATACTGGCAGGTGCCGCATGGGATGTCGTGCATGTCTACGATGTCGGCCTGGCCCGGGCCACCGATCAGAAGATTTTGGATTATGCGCGTAAGGACCAACGCGTGTGCGTTACGCTCGACGCCGATTTCCATGCGCTTCTTGCTGTCGCGAACGCTGGTTCGCCCTCTGTGATTCGAATACGGCGAGAGGGGCTGCGCGGACCAGACTTGGCGCGCCTTTTGCTCGATATTTGGCCGAAGATTGAACGGCAGGTCAGGCAAGGAGCGCTGGTTACGATAACTGAAAGCGCGGTGCGCATCCGTGCGCTCCCTGTAGTTGGATAGCAATAAGAGGGACGGGGGAACGAAGATTTTGTTTGAGTCTTTGCCCTCCGTCCTAAGCCCTAAGTGCCGAGTCCTCAGTCCCGCGTCCTGAGTCCGATTGTTTTCCACCAACTACTAGTCACCAGTCACCAATTACCGCCCTTAATCAACGTTGGCTGCGGTCAGGACCAGACCATCAAGGAGCTTGCCGATACGGTTCGGAAGGTTGTGGGTTACGAGGGGGATATCACCTGGGATAGCACCAAGCCCGACGGCACCCCGCAGAAGCTACTCGACGTAACAAGGCTTGGCGCATTAGGTTGGAAACCCAGCATAGGATTTGCGGAGGGAATAACTAAAGCCTACGAGGACTACTTGTCTCGGGCCACTGCTGACGATCCACCTCGGACGCAGCTATCGCCGTGAGAGGCACATTTTGGCTATGGGAATTGATGATCTGTTGAAAGAAAAGCGCGAGGACATTCTGCGGCTTGCCCAAAAGCACGGCGCCCGCAATATCCGTGTGTTTGGATCCGTTGCGCGTGGTGAAGCTGACGAGAAAAGCGATATCGACTTCCTGGTAGACATGCAGCCAGGCAGAAGCCTCCTGGATATGGGAGGGCTGCTGATGGATCTGCGCGACCTCCTTGGCCGAGATGTCGACGTCGTTAGCGTCCGTGGACTGAAGCCACGGATACGGGAACAGGTTATCAAGGAGGCGGTTTCGCTGTGAGAGACCCGCGGGAAAGACTGTAAGATATCCTCGAGGCCATCGGGCACATCGAGCGATACGCGGCGCAGGGTAAGGATGCGTTCGAGCGGGATGAGCTCATTCAGAGTTGGTTTACCCGCCATTTGCAGATCGATAGGTGAAGCCGCAAGAGCCCTTCCGCAAGACGTGCAAAACCGCACGCCACACATTCTCTGGTCCAAAATCAATCGCCGCGGGAGGCGGTCGCTACGAAGGATGTGCCCGCGTTCCCCTTTCGCCTAGTCGCGGGTGTACCAGCCGGGCGGATCGGATGGGTCAGCCACACCGGTGACCGGTTGAGGCCAGATCTCGTGGGCCCTGGACCGGTCGGCGCTATGTTGAAGTTCGCGCCGGCGGAGTTGAGGAGATCCAAGAAAGCGCCGCTTTAAGTCCCGGTTGACAGCACGTGTGGCACGTGCTACACGTATTTTACGTGTAAACCTGGGACCTGTGCTATGAAGCAAAACATCACGTTACGTCTCGAAAAGGAGCTTATCCGTCGGGCACGCCTGGTCGCCGCGAAGCGCGACACGTCGATCAGCAACCTGCTGAGCGAGGAACTCGCCCGGATAACCGATGAAGCCGAGCGCTACGAGCAGGCAAAGAAGAGCGCCCTCGCGGACCTGGGCACCGGGTTCCATTTGGGGGGCACGTTGAGCGCTTCCCGAGAAGAGCTCCATGAAAGGTAGGAGCTTCATCGATACAAACATCTTGATCTACGCTCATGATCTGGATGCCGGTCCCAAGCACGAGCGGGCTGCTGCCGTAATGAGGGAGGCCTGGGAGGACGAGCTCGGGATGTTGAGTACTCAGGTGCTGCAAGAGTTCTACGTTAATATCACACGCAAGATCCCAGCCCCCATCTCTCCATCGAGAGCAAGGGGGATCCTCAACAACTATCTGGCGTGGCAGATCGAGGTGAACGGACCGAACACAATCTTGCACGCCTCGGAGATCGAGGAGCGCTACCAGCTTTCATTTTGGGATTCGATGATAGTTGCGGCCGCCGCACGTGGCGGTGCCGAGCGAATCCTGACAGAAGATCTCAACCACGGTCAGGTCATCGAAGGCGTTAGGATCGAAAACCCCTTTCACAATAGTCACCAAGGGATGGGCGCATGACCGGGATGAGCCGGAGTAGGCAGTAGGCATTACGTATCCATGAAATCGGGAGAGGGGCGCTCGGGCGCAAGGACGATCGGGTTTATCGCGCCGGATTTTGGACGCGACTTGAGCGGTCCGTGGCGAGGACACCCCTACCAGTGACGTAGATATCCTCATCGACATGGGCGACGATCGCAGTCTCTTTGATCTGGTCGCGCTGCAACAGGACATCGAGGCGTTGCTTGGCAAAAAGGCAGACGTATTGACGGAGGACAGCATTAGCAAGTACCCAAAACACCGTATCCTGGCGGAGGCCAAGCCAGTTTGACAGATCCTGATAGGCACCGAGCGGCGCGCTTCGTCAAGACGATCCGGCGAGAAGGGGTGCGGGCCTAATGAAGGGCGAACTACGAAAGGCCCGGCGAGCGCTTCAAACGGCTAGGGTAAATCTAGATGCCGGGGATGGTGCGGCCTCGGTTAACCGAACCTACTATTGCTATGTACTGCCCGGCCCGGGCAATGCTGATGAATGCGGGTGCGGATGTCCCGAAGACGCATTCCACATTGGTCGGAGAGTTCTCGCGACGATTCGTCGAGTCCGGAATGCTCCCGAGGAATCTCGGACGGGATTTCAACAAGGTCGAAGAACAACGTCGCTACGCAGACTACATTGCCGATGAGGATATTCCCTTAGATGTGGCATCCGAGTTACTGGACAAGGCAGTCGTATTCGTAGATGCCATTGCCGACCATCTCAATCGAGATACTGATCCTGACTCTGGTGGACCCGAGAAATAGCCCTAGAGCGCGAACGGCTTAACACGAACGATCAGCATGCAGAAGATCGAGGTAAGCTCATCCTGGAACTAGCTGGCCAGCGGCGGGAAATCGCATTGCGAGCCTGAACCCTGAAGTCAGAACAATCAACCGGCAACTCAAGTATTGATGTACGGAACGTTAGGTCCTAGACTGTGATTCTTTCCTGAGGTATTGGCATGCCAAGATTTGACCGAATTATCGTTGACCCATCAATCATGAATGGCCAGCCATGCATCCGAGGTATGCGCCTTACGGTCAAACGAGTTGTGGAAGCTGTGGCTCTGTATCCAGACCGGGAAGAACTGCTGGCAGAGTACCCAGAGCTGGAGCCCGAAGACATACGTCAGGCTCTTGAATTTGCCGCGAACAATCTTGATGATCAGGTCATAACATTGGGCGCAGCTTGATCCGACTGCCCCTTGATCAAGGGCTTCCCCGTTCCACCGGGAAGATACTGGCAGGTGCCGCATGGGATGTCGTGCATGTCTACGATGTCGGCCTGGCCCGGGCCACCGATCAGAAGATTTTGGATTATGCGCGTAAGGACCAACGCGTGTGCGTTACGCTCGACGCCGATTTCCATGCGCTTCTTGCTGTCGCGAACGCTGGTTCGCCCTCTGTGATTCGAATACGGCGAGAGGGGCTGCGCGGACCAGACTTGGCGCGCCTTTTGCTCGATATTTGGCCGAAGATTGAACGGCAGGTCAGGCAAGGAGCGCTGGTTACGATAACTGAAAGCGCGGTGCGCATCCGTGCGCTCCCTGTAGTTGGATAGCAATAAGAGGGACGGGGGAACGAAGATTTTGTTTGAGTCTTTGCCCTCCGTCCTAAGCCCTAAGTGCCGAGTCCTCAGTCCCGCGTCCTGAGTCCGATTGTTTTCCACCAACTACTAGTCACCAGTCACCAATTACCGCCCTTAATCAACGTTGGCTGCGGTCAGGACCAGACCATCAAGGAGCTTGCCGATACGGTTCGGAAGGTTGTGGGTTACGAGGGGGATATCACCTGGGATAGCACCAAGCCCGACGGCACCCCGCAGAAGCTACTCGACGTAACAAGGCTTGGCGCATTAGGTTGGAAACCCAGCATAGGATTTGCGGAGGGAATAACTAAAGCCTACGAGGACTACTTGTCTCGGGCCACTGCTGACGATCCACCTCGGACGCAGCTATCGCCGTGAGAGGCACATTTTGGCTATGGGAATTGATGATCTGTTGAAAGAAAAGCGCGAGGACATTCTGCGGCTTGCCCAAAAGCACGGCGCCCGCAATATCCGTGTGTTTGGATCCGTTGCGCGTGGTGAAGCTGACGAGAAAAGCGATATCGACTTCCTGGTAGACATGCAGCCAGGCAGAAGCCTCCTGGATATGGGAGGGCTGCTGATGGATCTGCGCGACCTCCTTGGCCGAGATGTCGACGTCGTTAGCGTCCGTGGACTGAAGCCACGGATACGGGAACAGGTTATCAAGGAGGCGGTTTCGCTGTGAGAGACCCGCGGGAAAGACTGTAAGATATCCTCGAGGCCATCGGGCACATCGAGCGATACGCGGCGCAGGGTAAGGATGCGTTCGAGCGGGATGAGCTCATTCAGAGCTGGTTTATCCGCCATTTGCAGATCATAGGTGAAGCCGCAAGAGCTCTTCCGCAAGATGTGCAAAACCGCACGCCTCACGTTCCGTGGTCAAAAATTATTGGAATGCGACATATCCTTGTCCATGGATACTTCGAAATCGATAAAAACGTTGTGTGGGATGTTGTAACCCGCGACCTGCCTGACCTCAAGAAAAGCATAGAGCAGGCGCTTGAGGTACTAAGCGTAGGCGGTACAGGGAAATGACCTTCTATGGAATCCTTTTGACTCCATTATAGCACACAATGACGGGAGCTTCTGGCGGTTGAGTTACTATCAGCAGTGAACGCACACGTGTCTTAGGGTCTATGCTCATCACGAGTTACCAGTGGCTAATCACAATTGATCGCCTTTAATGCTGAGTCCTAACTAAACTAAATCCCCAATCACTAGTCGCCAGTCACCGGTTTTACCTTGATATCCAACGTTATTGCAGACCTTGCGAGTAAGCTATTACGCGCACGGCGCGAGTTCCTCTGGGTAGCCGTCGGGCAAGTTACGGCGCTGGCGGGGGCGTTCGTCGGAATAAAGGTACTGACAAATGTCTTAGGGGCGGAAGAATACGGCCGACTAGCGCTCGGTCTGACACTGGCCGGGATTGTGAACCTGTTTGTATACGGGCCGCTTAGTCAATGGGTGTTGCGTTTTTTTTCGATTCATCGGGAAAGACATGAGCTTAGCCCCTATTTCCTAGCGATTCGGAAAGTGTACGTACTTGCGACCGCTGGAGTAGGCGCAATCACATTGCTGGCAGTGGTGATCCTGTGGAGATTCATCGGCAGCGAGTGGATCATCTTGCTGATTTGCGCATCGTTGTTTGCAGTGGTGACCGGTGCAAACAACGTGTTCGTTGCG
>JBHHZP010000076.1:0-16650 GCA_046758085.1 Acidiferrobacterales bacterium | reverse complement strand
TCTGAGTCAAAGTACCTCGCCTTCGGGTGCGAGAACCCGATTAGAATATTCGCCGATAGGCGACATCAAATATCGAGTAAACGATGGGCCACGCTTGCAAACGACGACGCAAATCCAAGCTAACCGCGGGCCCAACTTCTCACACGCCGCGACTCGCGACTAGCGGAGAAAACCACAATGGAATTACCCCTAGAAAATGAGATTGCCCTTGTAACTGGTGCCAGCCGCGGTATTGGCCTAGCCATTGCTCTTGAGCTGGGGCGCCAGGGCGCATGGGTCGTGGGGACGTCGACGTCGAGGGAAGGAGCAACCAGGATCGACGGCCTGTTTCAAGAACACCAGGTGAAAGGCGAGGGGGCAATGCTCGACGTCACGGACCTCGAGTCCATTGAAGATCTGTGGGCGCACTTGAGCAAAACCAGCACCCTGCCGACGGTACTGGTGAACAATGCGGGTATTACGCGGGACAACTTGTTGTTGCGGATGAAAGAGGATGAGTGGGATGCAATTATGGACACCAACCTCAAGTCCGTGTTTCGCATGTCAAAGGCGTGCCTCAGGGCAATGACAAGGGCGCGCAACGGCCGTATTATTAATATCAGCTCCGTTGTCGGCGAAACCGGCAACCCGGGCCAATCCAACTACGCCGCCGCCAAATCGGGAGTCGTGGGTTTTACGCGAGCACTGGCGCGGGAGGTGGCGGTACGCAACATCACGGTCAATGTTGTTGCGCCGGGCTTTATCGAGACCGATATGACCCGGGCCTTACCGCAAGCCCAAGCGGATGCCCTCCTGGAGCAAATTCCACTTGGGCGTCTGGGCCAGGCGCAAGAGGTGGCGTACGCAGTGGCGTTTTTGGCATCATCGCACGCAGCTTATATTACGGGCGCGACACTGCATGTGAATGGCGGTATGTTCATGAATTAAAAAGATAATTTTTTGGCTAGACTGAATCGGGCAATTATGCTAACTATGCGGCCTCGCAGGGGCTAACTGCACTATGTGGAGGAAAGGTCCGTTATGAGCAGTGTAGAAGAACGCGTTAAAAAAATTGTCGTTGAGCAATTGGGGGTCAACGAGAACGAAGTTACGTCCGGATCATCCTTCGTCGATGACCTTGGTGCGGATTCTTTGGATACCGTCGAACTTGTGATGGCGTTGGAGGAGGAATTCGGTACAGAGATCCCCGATGAGCAAGCCGAGAAAATCACCACCGTGCAGCAAGCCATTGATTACATCAATTCGCGATTAAACTGAACTTGTTTCTCTTTCGAAGGGGCCGTGATCCGCAGCGTGTGGGAGCGGCCCCTTGGCTTATCCCTGCCCCCATAATCGGGGAGAACATGTACCCAGAAACTACGCCCCGCGCGAGGGCTGACTTGTGAACAAAAGGCGCGTTGTGATTACCGGGTTAGGCATTGTGTCGCCCCTCGGTATCGGCGTTAAGGAAAATTGGGAGAACATTATCGCCGGGCGCAGCGGCATCGGCGCCGTAACGCTCTGTGACGCCAGCCAACTACCATCGCGCATTGCCGGTGAGGTTAAGGGATTCGATCCAACCGATTTCGTGTCTGAAAAAGAGGCACGCAGGATGGATCGCTTTATTCAACTGGGCATGGCCGCAGGGATAGAGGCTTTTCGCGCGTGCGGCCTCGAGATCACTGAGGCCAATGCCGCGCACATCGGTGTGCACCTGGGCTCGGGGATTGGCGGCGTGGGCACTATAGAAGCCACGACCCGTATATTCCTGGAGAAGGGTCCGCGCCGCGTGTCACCCTTTTATGTCCCCATGAGCATCGCCAATATGCTGGCCGGCGACCTGTCCATCATGTTGGGAGCTAAGGGCCCAAACCTTACCATGGTTACCGCTTGCTCTACCGGGACGCACTCAATCGGCGATGCCGCGCGTTTAATCGAGTACGGCGATGCCGATGTCATGATCGCAGGCGGTGCCGAAGCAGCGGTAACGGCGACAGCGATGGCCGGATTCGGTAATGCCAAGGCGTTGAGCACACGTAACGATGACCCGGAAGCTGCGAGTCGGCCGTGGGACAGGGATCGTGATGGCTTCGTGATGAGTGAGGGTGCCGGGGTGCTTGTGCTGGAGGAGCTGGAACACGCGCGCAAGCGCGATGCTACCATCTACGCCGAGCTCGCTGGCTTCGGTTTGAGCGGTGATGCCTACCACATGACGAGCCCGTCGGAGGGCGGCGAAGGCGCGGTGCAGTGCATGCAAAACGCGCTGCGTAACGGTGGGATCAATCCTGAGCAAGTTCATTATATTAATGCGCATGGCACATCGACGCCGCTTGGCGATCGCGCCGAAGCGGTGGCCATTAAAGCTGCGTTTCGCGAGCATGCACACAAGCTCGCCGTCAGCTCGACGAAGTCCATGGTCGGACACCTGCTGGGCGCAGCCGGCGGTGTGGAGGCGGTTTACGCGGCACTCTCGATTTACCATCAGATAGTTCCACCGACAATTAATCTCGATAACCCCGACCCCGATTGTGATCTCGATTTCGTGCCCGGCAGCGCCCGCGAGATGACGGTCAATGTAGCGTTATCCAACTCTTTCGGCTTCGGCGGGACGAACGGCACACTGTTGCTGTGTAAGCCCATGTGAGTATCTCCAGGCTCGAAGAGCTGGCCGTATCGCCCGGGTTTGTGTGCCACACCCTGGCGCTGTGTGCCGATTTGCTTGATCTGCAGCGCGCACAACCGCAACGTTATCCGCACCTGCTGGAAAGTGTCTCCCATGGTACGCCGCAGGCGCGTTACGACGTCCTGTTCGCCTTTCCCCGTCGCGCGCTCCAGCTTCTCAGCGGTGGACGGCTCATGCGCGATGGCCGCCCGGCGGGTTTCGGGGATTTCCTCGAGGCCTTCGACCGCGAATGGCAGGAGTGCAGGCAATCGACGCTGTCGGCCGCACATACGGCCTCAGCGCTACCTTTTACGGGCGGCTGGTTCGTGTACCTCGGTTACGAGCTGGTGTCGCAGATCGAGTCTCGGCTCGGCGGTGTGATAACGGATGAAGATTTGCCAGTTGCCGGCGTAACCCGGATTCCTGCCGCGATTATCCGCGATCGAGTCGGTTGTGTGACACACCTGGTCTGTGAATCGGATGCGGCAGGGTCGTTGATACCGAAAATGGAAGAAGATTTGCGGCATCTCGCAAGCTACGATGAAACCGTGATCGAGCTGGCGAAGCTGACAGAAGAAGAGCCCGAACGATATCTTGACAGCGTCAAGCGTACGCTCGCGTACATCGGTGCAGGGGATGTGTTTCAGGTCAATCTTTCCCGCAGCTGGGAGGCGTTACTGGATCAGCCCGTGTCGGCGGCGACGCTTTACAGTTGCCTGCGACGCGCCAACCCGGCCCCGTTCGCGGGATTAATGATGCTGGACCAAAACACGGCCGTCGTCAGTTCCTCGCCCGAGCGCCTGGTGCGGGTCGATAAGCGAAGAATTTCCACGCGCCCAATCGCCGGTACGTATCCGCGTAGCCCCGATCGCGAGCAGGACCGACGCTGGTCGCAAGAGCTGTTGCGACACCCCAAGGAACGTGCCGAGCACGTCATGTTGATTGACTTGGAGCGCAACGATCTTGGTCGTGTGTGTCGCACCGGCAGCGTGCATGTCAACGAGTTCATGGTATTGGAGACCTACTCGCATGTGCACCATATTGTGTCCGAGGTGAGCGGAGTGCTGAGCGACGATGTCACTCCCGCGCAGATCATCCGCGCCGTGTTTCCAGGCGGGACGATCACTGGCTGCCCCAAGGTGCGCTGCATGGAGATCATCAGCGAGCTCGAATGTGCGCCCCGTGGACCCTATACGGGATCGATGGGCTATATTAATCGTGACGGCAGCATGGACCTGAACATCCTTATTCGTACCATGGTGCTGCAGGGCGACCGCATTCGTCTGCGTGCCGGTGCAGGCATCGTTGCGGACTCAAAGCCGTTGCGGGAATTGCAGGAAACACGCGCCAAGGCCAAGGGGATGTTGGTGGCGCTTGGTTGTACATGAAGCCGGGTAGTGCAACGCTAGTCAATGGCATGCTGACGGAACGCGTGTCGATCCACGACCGCGGATTTCAGTACGGCGACGGCGTGTTCGAGACCATAGCGGTTTTTGATGGCCGGCCGTTATTGTGGCGCTTGCACTTGACGCGGCTGCAGCAAGGATGCATGCGTCTCGGCATAATCCCGCCACCGGACGCCATACAGCTGCGAGAGGAGGCCGAGGGGCTCTGTGCTGGCGCCCGGCGGGCGGTGTTGAAACTTGTAGTGACACGGGGTGAGTCGGGTCGTGGGTACGCCCCGGGACACAATACCCGGCCTACGCGAGTGCTCGAACGGCTCCCGTGGCCCGATTACCCGGCCGCAAATGCACGCAATGGCGTGGATGTATGCGTTTGTCGCACGCGCGTGTCGAAAAATCCGGCTCTCGCCGGGTTGAAACATCTTAATCGGCTTGAGCAGGTACTGGCCAGGTCGGAGTGGCGTAACGAGTATGCCGAAGGTCTGATGCTGGACGAAGACTGCAACGTAATAGAAGCAACTGCGAGTAACGTATTTCTGGTTGTTCGGGGAACGTTGTTGACCCCCGATTTGTCACAATCAGGAATAGCGGGCGTAATGCGAGCCACCGTGCTGGACCATGCCAACGCATTGTCGATACCATACCAGACAGGCCCGGTTTCGCGTGATACGCTGGACGACGCCGACGAGATCTTTCTGACCAACAGTTTGATTGGCATCTGGCCCGTCAGGCGCGTAGAGACGAGAAGCTATACTTTAGGTCCATTAACACGGCGTCTGCAAAAAAGAATTTCGGGGTCACACTGTTTTGATAAGACTGGGTAGAACGGCGGTTATTGTTGGAGTGGTAGTGACGGTCGGCGTCGGCAGCTACCTGGCGTGGGCCTGGAATCACGCCCTGAGCATTAACGACGATGTCTACGTTGTGGATCCTGGCACCTCAATGCGGGCGTTCGCGCGCAAGCTACACGGTGCGAATGTGCTTCCCGATGGGTACTCGTTGTTACTACTTGCTTATGCAACGGGCCACGCGCGCAATTTGAAGGCCGGCGAGTACCGGTTCAAACAAGGCATTTCGCAGCGCGAGCTGCTCCAGCAGGTTGTGACAGGGCGGGTCGTGGAGTACCCGCTGGCGTTAATTGAGGGTTGGACCTTCGACCAGTTTCTGCAGGCCATCAACAGCGCGCCAAAGGTGCGGCAAACCCTGAACGGGCTGAACCACGAGCAGATTATGGAGCGGTTGAATAGTCCTGGCCTGCATCCGGAAGGACAGTTTTATCCCGATACTTATTATTACGTAGCTGGCACCACCGATCTGCAATTGTTGCAACGCGCGTTTGCCCGAATGCAAACACGCGTGCAAAACGAGTGGGACGCCCGCAGCCCTGATCTGCCATTAAGGAATCCCTACGAAGCCCTGATACTTGCATCGATCGTAGAGAAGGAGACAGGCCGCGCCAGCGAGCGGCACTTGATAGCGGGAGTGTTCATCAATCGACTACGCCGTGGCATGCGGTTGCAGTCCGACCCCACCGTGATTTACGGGATGGGGCCGTCGTTCGATGGGAATCTCCGGCGAAAGGACCTGTTGCGTGACTCGCCCTACAGCACCTACGCGCGCGGCGGTTTACCGCCAACGCCGATCGCCATGCCGGGTGGGGATGCGTTGCATGCGGTCCTGCACCCGGCTTCGACCAAGGCGCTTTACTTCGTATCGAAAAATGACGGGAGTCACGAGTTTTCCGAGACACTGCGTGAGCATAACGAGGCCGTGAGCAAGTACCAGTTACGCGGTAAAAAGAAAAAGTTCTCATCGTATCGGGTAGCGAATTGACTATAGGACTGACATCCGTGAACCGTGATTGGCAATAAAGCGGTAGCTAGTAGCGAGATAGGTAGTAGTGAGGAGAAAAGGCAAAGATCAAGCACGAAGTGACAGCGTTTTGTTGGTTTTTTTGGCCCCCCTTACTCAAGCCGAGTGAGGGGCGCAGCCGAAGCCCAGGCCGGCACGGGCGCGAGATGGATCTCGTGCGTCTGGCCCCGGGGCCAGGGAATGTCTCTTGCCCGGACCCACTGAGGCCAGCGCCGAGCGAGTGAACCCCGCACCAGGTTTTCAGGTGGGGGGCGCAGAGTCCGGGGTGCCCTTTCTTTCGGTTCCTTGCTTTGGGCACGCAAAGAAAGGAACTCTTCGTACGGGGGCGAAACCCCCGTTAGTACATTATCGCCGGTAGGCGACACTTACGTCGACAAATATGAAAAGCAGACAAGCCCCATGAGCGACGGAATCTTCATAACGCTCGAAGGCATCGAAGGGGCCGGCAAGACCACGAACCTGTCGTATATCAAGAGTATCCTGGAGCAGGCCGGGCGGGAGGTGGTGATGACACGCGAGCCCGGCGGCACAGGGCTCGGAGAGCGCATCCGCGCGCTGTTGTTGGACACGCCGGAGATAGAGAGCCCAGCGGACACAGAGGTGCTGCTCATGTTCGCCGCCCGCGCCGAACATCTCGGCAAGATTATCAAGCCGGCGCTTGCGCGGGGAAAGATCGTTGTTTGCGACCGCTTCACGGATGCAACCTATGCCTACCAGGGCGGCGGCCGCGGTGTGGCCTACGAACGCATCGCGTTGCTGGAGGAATGGGTCCAAGGCGATCTGCGCCCGGCGCTGACGTTGCTGTTTGATGTCCCGGTGGAAATAGGATTGCAACGTGCAGGGCATCGCAGTGCGCCGGATCGCTTCGAGCGGGAAAACCACCAATTCTTTGAACGAGTCAGACAGGCTTATCTGCAGGCCGCGGCACGCGAGCCGCTCCGCATTCGGGTCATCGACGCAACCGCCACACCAGAGCAGGTCAAGCAGCGAATTCGTAGTATATTGGGCGAAGCGCTCGTGGCACGAGCTGGCTATGAACGAAATTGAACACTGTCCGTGGCACGAAACGCAATGGGATATCCTTACGCGGGATCGCGCAAGGCTGTCGCATGCGCTTCTGCTCGGTGGTCAGCCGGGGCTCGGCAAGTTCGCCTTTGCTGCTCGCCTCGCACGGTCGCTGCTCTGCGACAGCTCCGGGCCGCAAGCGCGGGCGTGCGGCAGCTGTAAGAGCTGTTGGTTGGTGCAGGCCGGAACCCACCCCGACCTCAGGTTGGTGGAACCGGCAGAGGAGGGCAAGCCCATCACCGTGGACCAGGTGCGGGCGCTGGTGGATTTCGCCACTACGAGGCCGCATACAGCCCAGCGCAAGGTAGTTATCATGCGTTCGGCGCAGGCGATGAACCTCAATGCGGCCAACAGCTTGCTCAAGCTGTTGGAGGAACCGCCGCTCGGAAATGTGTTCGTGCTCGTGAGCGACCGACCCACCAGGCTTCCGGCAACCGTGCGCAGCCGCTGCCAGCTCGTCGATTTCAAGCCGCCACCACGCGATGCGGGTACGGCCTGGTTAGCTGAACGGGGTGTAGCCGCTGCCACAGCGGACACGCTATTGGCCCTGGCGGGCGGTGCCCCGCTGCAGGCGCTGGTACTGTGGGAGGCGGGTTTCTTGGATCAGCGGACCGAGCTTTTCGACGACTTGGAGGCCATAAGGGGGCACACCGCCGATCCCGTGTCCCGGGCAGCCCGCTGGCAGGGACTGGGGCCAGAGCTGTGCCTCGAGTGGCTGCAGTGCCTGGTCTCGGATCTGATCAAGGTGGCCATGCTTGGTGGCGGCGTTTCGGGCCTGGTCAACGCCGATTTGGCATCACGTTTGCAAGCCCTTGTGGAGGGATTAAACTTGAAGCAGTTGTATGGGTTTTTCGATGCCGTCTCACAAGCGCGCGAGCTGCTGAAAAGCCCCCTGGATGGCTTGTTGCTTTTGGAAGATATTTTGATACGCTGGAGAAGAGTTACCCAATAACAAGCTGGCATATTCGCGAAAACCGCTTCAAACCCGCCGCGCGAAAGGCGGGCAGGGGGGTGGAGATTTTGCCGTTGCGCGATGTACACCTCGCGCCTGCCAGCGCGCACTGGAAACCAGAACCCTCGCCACATGGCTAATGTACCGAAAAAGCCGGTAAGACCTGTAGCACTGGCTCGCCCCGGCGTTTTATCCTTGACCATCAAGGATAAGAACGCCTTGTATGCGGCTTACATGCCCTACATCAAAGGTGGCGGCCTGTTTGTACCGAGCAACCGGCGTTACAAGCTGGGCGACGAAGTGTTCATGCTGTTAACGCTACTGGACAGTAAGGAAAAAATTCCCGTTGCAGGCCACGTCGTTTGGATCACGCCCGCCGGCGCGCAGGGTGGACGTACTGCTGGCATCGGTATTCAGTTCAGCGAGAAGGACGCAGGTGTAGCGCGTAACAAGATTGAAACTATACTTGCGGGTTCTATGCAGTCCGATCGCCCCACCCACACCATGTGACGGCGTTGAACCTCGTCGATTCGCATTGCCACATCAACTTCGAGCCCCTAAGCACTGACCTGGAAGCGGTTCTTGCGCGTGCGCGCGATAGCGGCATTGCATATATGCTATGCGTGGGTGTGAACCTGGAAGACTTTCCGCAGGTAAGAGAGCTTGCGCATAGCCACGAGCACATCTTCGCTTCGATTGGCGTTCACCCGAACGAGCGGGACGGACGCGAACCGAAACCCGAGGAGCTCGTTGCGCTCGCGCAGGATCCGCGTGTCGTGGCTATTGGCGAGACTGGGCTTGATTACTACCGGTGTGACGGCACGCTGGGCTGGCAACAAGAGCGATTCAGGTGCCACATACGCGCCGCTAAGACGTGCGCTAAGCCCCTGATAATTCATATGCGCGACGCGGGTGCCGATACGCTAAAGATCATGCGGGAGGAGGGCGCGAAGGAGGTCGGAGGCGTTATGCACTGCTTCACGGCCGGCTGGGATATCGCACGAGAGGCGATCGCGTTGAACTTTCACATCTCGTTTTCCGGTATCATTACCTTCAAGAACGCTGCTGCCTTGCGTGAGGTAGCCAGGCGCGTGCCGGCAGAACGATTGTTGGTAGAGACGGATGCACCTTATCTTGCGCCGGTACCGTACCGCGGTAAGACTAATGAGCCGGCCTTTGTTCGATACGTTGCACACTGTCTGGCCGAGCTACGCGAGTGCCCGGTCGAGACCCTGGCCGACCAAACGACATCGAATTTCTTTTCGCTATTTAGCTGCGCCAAACGAGTCGGTTTCGTCCCAGGTTGAGGCGGTAACACGACAAACGCCTAGCGTGGACCATATGTCCTAAAGGTATAGAATCCAAGGTTCCACATACCAGGCAGGTTCCTGTTGGCATGCCAGCCTTTTTTGGGTTTACTTGTACCTCGTATCTTGTAACTGACTTTAAGTTATGAAAGAACAATCCTTCTCCGCTTTGCGCCAACAGATGCTGCAGGAAGTCATGGCGCACACGGTTTACGTGCGCGACGAGCTGAACAAACCTGCGTTGGATGATCGCGTACTGGCGGTGATGGGCAAGGTACCCCGGCACGAGTTTGTTCCCATTGAACTCAAGTCCTACGCTTACGCCAATGTACCGTTGCCGATCGGCTACGGTAAGACTATCTCACAGCCGTTCATTGTGGCGCTGATGACGGATCTGCTCGATGTGCAGCCGGACGATACCGTGCTGGAGATTGGTACCGGGCTGGGATATCAGGCGGCCATCCTCGCAGAGCTGGCGGCAAAGGTGTACAGCATGGAGATCGTGGATGAACTGGCGGCGTTGGCGCGCAAGCGACTGACTCGCCTGGGGTACACCAACATCGAGATGTGCATCAACAATGGTTATCATGGCTGGGCCGAATACGCGCCGTTTGACAAGCTGATGGTTACGGCTGCGCCAGATCTCATTCCTCCGCCGTTGATCACCCAGCTCAAGGCGGGTGGAAAGATGGTTATACCCGCCGGGCTCAGAGACTCGCAACAACTCATGCTGGTCGAAAAAGACGAAGCGGGACGCGTGTCGACAAAAGAGATTCTCGCAGTTCGCTTCACTTCGCTTGAGCACGACGATCAGCCCCAGGTTTCCTGAACCTTCACCTCGTCCCCACCTATACCGCCTCTGGGCGCAGCGCCCTTAGCATCGGCTCTGAATGGCAACGCGACTTTGCCTACCTAACTTGGATATTGCATCACTCACACCGGAGATCCCAGAGTTCACAGACGGACTACATGGACGTACGACTCCAGGAATGGACGATTGCAGGGATGGAGGACGACTGCAAGGACGCAGGAGCTAGAGCAACGCAGGGAGCACGACTACAGGGAAGTAGGAGGTAGGGTAACGCCTGGAGCAGTTACCGAGTTGCCGAGAAAACATTGCCGTTAAGCACGGTGAGCGCCTGCGCTGCGATGACGCGAAGTGTTGCGCCACACTCACTTTGCCGCCGTGAACAAAATCTAAAGAAATTCAACAATCGCTGTGGTCTCTGTGTGCTCTGTGGTGAAAGTCAGGCCGAGCGCGCTCTCGAATCTTGGTCACCCTCTGGGGTTTAGGTTTCTGGCGAAATGATTCCCTCGTTAGCTCAACAACTTATGGAAGATTTCCAGAAATAACTTCACCTGGAACTTTACGGCAGGATTATCTTCTAAACGAGAGATTGTTGACGTATACGTTAAGTTGCCTTAGCATCGGCCAAAAGGAGCGCAAGATGGAAAAGTTCTACACCATCACCGAGTTGGCCGCGCACTACGGCGTTACGCCGCGGACCATACGGTTCTACGAAGCGAAAGGGCTGTTGACACCTCAGCGCGTTGGTTGGACCCGCGCCTACACTCATCGCGATTACGCGCGCTTGGAACTAATCTTGCGCGCCAAGCGTCTGGGGTTTTCGCTGGCCGACGTCAAGGAGTACCTGTCCTTGTACGACGTCGATACCACGCAGGTTCAACAGCTCAAGTTGCTCGCGGGCAGAGTCAGGGCCCGCATCAGCGAGCTCGAGCGTCAACGTACGGACCTTGGCAAGGCCCTCAGAGAGCTGAAAGAAATCGAGGAGCAAACGATGGCGGCGTTGGCAGACAAAGGCGTGGCGCTCGATACCCAGCGCATTGGTGGCAACGGCCGTCCGGTCCCGCCCCTCCGTGAAAGGCGGCGCGCCATGCAGCGCGTGCGCCGGTAGACGAAAACTTTTTTGGAGAATAGGGAAATGAAGAGTGTTGTCATAGCTGGATATGCCCGCTCTGCGTTCACACTGGCCAACAAGGGCGCACTGACCAGGGTGCGGCCCGACGAGCTGGCGGCACAGGTGATCAAGGGCTTGCTGCAGCGAACCGCGGTGAAGGTCGAGGATATAGAGGACGTGATGCTGGGTTGCGCCTTTCCTGAAGGTGAGCAGGGCCTTAATATGGCGCGGCTGGTGGGCTTTTTGTCCGAGCTGCCGTTGTCCGTCGCCGGCGCCACCCTGAATCGCTTCTGTGGCTCGTCGATGCAGGCGATCCATTCGGCTGCCGGCGCTGTCCAGATGAACGCTGGCGAGGCCTTTCTGTGCGCTGGCGTGGAATCCATGACCCGCGTTCCCATGATGGGTTTCAACCCGTTGCCGCATCCCGGCCTGTATGAATCGTATCCGCAGGCCTACATGTCCATGGGAGAGACGGCCGAGAACGTGGCCAAGAAGTACGGCATTTCACGCAGGCAACAGGAGGAGTTCGCCGTCTCTAGCCAGGTCAAGGCGGCCGCCGCACAGGAGCAAGGACGGTTTTCGCAAGAGATCATCCCGATCAAGCATGGGGAGGAGACGATCGACCACGACGGCTGTATTCGCCCCGAGACCAACCTCGAGGTGCTGGCGGATCTCAAGCCCGCGTTCGATGCAAACGGCGCGGTGACGGCTGGGACCTCGTCGCCGTTGACCGACGGCGCCTCTGCGGTGCTCGTGTGCAACGAGGACTACGCGCACAAGAACGGGCTCGGGGCGCTCGCGCGGATCAAGAGCATCGCCGTGGCCGGGTGCGCGCCCGAGATCATGGGTATCGGTCCCGTTGCGGCCACGCGCAAGGCGCTCGCACGCGCCGGTCTGTCGATCGCGGATATCGATATTATCGAGCTCAACGAGGCGTTCGCCTCGCAGGCACTGGCCTGCATCCGGGATCTGGAGCTGGACCCGGAGAAGATCAACCTGGACGGCGGTGCGATCGCACTGGGCCACCCGCTGGGTGCGACCGGCGCGCGCATCACCGGCAAGGCGGCGGCGTTATTGCAGCGCGAGCGCAAGCGCTTTGCACTCGCCACCCAATGCATCGGCGGCGGTCAAGGCATCGCGACTATCCTGGAGGCCGTGTAGATGACGCAGATCGACAAAGCCGCTGTCATCGGTGCCGGTGTCATGGGTGCTGGGATCGCGGCGCACATCGCCAATGCCGGTGTGCCGGTCGTATTGCTCGACATCGTCCCCGAAGGCGCTGAGAACCGCAATGTCGTCGCGGAAAGCGCGATTCAGAAGCTGCTCAAGGCGCAGCCGGCGGCGTTCATGCACAAGCGCAATGCGAGATTGATTACCGCGGGCAATATCGAGGACAGCATGGGACTGTTGGCCGATGCAGATTGGATTGTGGAGGCCGTGGTCGAACGGCTGGACGTGAAGCGCGCGTTGTATGAAAGGATCGGTGCCGTGCGCAAGCCCGGTGCCGTCGTGTCTTCCAACACGTCCACCATCCCGCTGCACGATCTGACGGCACAGATGCCGGCAGGCTTCGTGCGCGATTTCCTGATCACCCATTTCTTCAACCCGCCACGCTACATGCGCTTGCTCGAGCTCGTGCGCGGTGTACATACGCGCCCCGAGGCGGTCGTGGCGATCCGGACCTTCGCCGACGTGGCGCTTGGCAAAGGCGTGGTAATGGCCAAGGATACCCCCGGCTTCATCGGCAATCGCATCGGCGTGTTCTGGCTGCAATGCGCGATGCTTGAGGCGCTTGCCGGCGGCCTCACGGTGGAGGAGGCCGATGCGGTGATGAGCCGGCCCGTGGGCATTCCCAAAACCGGCATCTTCGGTTTGTTGGACCTGGTCGGCCTCGACCTGCAGCCGCATGTGCTCGAGAGCATGCACAAGAGCCTGCCGGCACACGACGCGTTCCAACGACTCTACGAGGTCCCGGAGTTTTTCCGGAAGATGATCGCCGACGGCTACACCGGGCGAAAAGGGAAGGGTGGTTTTTATCGCATCAATCGTGAGTCGGGAGCCAAGGTCAAGGAAGCACGTGACCTGGTGACGGGTAAGTACCGCCCGGTCGTGACGCCGCAGCTCGAAAGCACGGCCGCGGCCGGCAAAGACGGTCTACGCGCGCTGGTTTCGCATTCCGATAAGGGCGGGCGTTACGCCTGGCGCGTGTTGGCGCAGACCCTGAGCTATGCTGCGAGCCTGGTGCCGGAGATCGCCGATGATATCGTCGCCATCGATAACGCCATGAAGCTCGGCTACAACTGGAAGTTCGGGCCGTTCGAGCTGATTGATCAGCTGGGCAGCGACTGGCTTGCGGAAAAACTCAAGGCTGAAGGGATGGCGGTGCCAGCGTTGCTGCAGACGGCGGCGCAACGGTCTTTCTATCGGGTAGACAAGGGCCAGCTCCAGTATCTGAACGTTGAAGGCGATTACCGCGAGGTGCCGCGTGCGCCGGGCGTGTTGCTGCTGGCCGACATCAAACGCAGCAGCGAGCCATTGGCCAAGAACGGCTCTGCGAGCCTGTGGGACATCGGCGATGGTGTCGTGTGCCTGGAGTTCCACACTAAGATGAACGCGCTCGACCCGGACATTCTCGCCATGATTCACCAGGCGATCGAGCTGGTTCCGGGTCGTTATCAGGCTCTAGTGATATACAATGAGGCGTCGAACTTCTCCGCCGGGGCCAACCTCGGGCTGTTGCTGTTCGCAGCAAACATGGCCGCCTGGTCCGAGATCGAGGCGATGATCGCCCAGGGCCAGGAGGCCTACCGCGCCTTGAAGTACGCGCCCTTTCCGGTAGTGGGCGCCCCTGCCGGTATGGTGCTCGGTGGCGGTTGCGAGATCCTGTTGCATTGCGATGCCGTGCAGGCGCATGCGGAGACCTATGTCGGTCTCGTGGAAGTCGGCGCCGGCCTAGTTCCGGGTTGGGGTGGTTGCAAGGAATTGTTGCACCGGTGGGCGACGTACCCCAACAGCGGGCGCGGGCCGATGCCGCCGGTAATAAAGGCGTTCGAGGCCATCAGCATGGCCACGGTGGCGAAATCCGCCGCCGAAGCCAAGGAGCTGCGCTTCCTGCGCCCGCACGACGGGATCACCATGAATCGTGACCGGCTCCTGGCCGACGCCAAGGCCCAGGCGCTCGCGCTGGTGACGGGCTACACGCCGCCAGCGCCGCCGGAGTTCAAACTGGCCGGCGCATCGGCGAAGGCGGCGCTGGAGATGGCGGTCAATGCGTTTCGTCGCCTCGGCAAGGCAACGGCGCACGACGAGTGCGTGGCAAAAACACTGGCCGGGGTTTTGAGCGGCGGCGACACCGATATTACCGAAATCCTGACGGAAAATAAGCTGCTGTGGCTGGAACGCAATGCATTCATGGCGCTCGTGCGTCAGCCGGCAACGCTCGCTCGCATAGAGCACCTGCTCGAGACCGGTAAGCCTTTGAGGAATTGAGACCATGGTGAATTATCAAGCGCCATTGCGCGACATGCGTTTCATCTACCACGAGTTGCTCGACGCCGAGCAATTGCAAGCCCTGCCGGGTTACGAGGACGCGAGCGCAGAGCTGGTAGACGCGGTGCTCGATGAGGCCGCCAGGTTGTGTGAGAACGTGTTGTTGCCGTTGAATCGAAGCGGTGATGAGGAGGGGTGCCGTCTGGAGGGCGGCGACGTGCGCACGCCTCGGGGCTTCAGGGAGGCATACAAGACCTTTGCCGAGGGCGGTTGGACCTCGATCGTGTGTGATCCCGCCTACGGTGGGCAGGGGCTCCCCAATACAGTCAATATCATGGTGCAGGAGATGATCTGCTCGAGTAACCTGTCCTTCGGCATGTACCCCGGGCTCACTTACGGTGCCGTGCATGCCATCAGCACGCACGGCAGCAACACGCTCAAACAGACCTATTTGCCCAGGCTCGTAGAGGGGCGCTGGAGCGGCACCATGTGCCTCACCGAGCCCCAGTGCGGAACTGACCTGGGGTTGGTGCGCACGAAGGCGATACCGCAGGACGACGGCAACTACAAGATCACCGGCACTAAGATCTTTATCTCCGCCGGCGATCACAACCTGACCGAAAACATCGTGCATTTGGTGCTGGCGCGCACCCCCGATGCGCCCAAAGGCATCAAGGGCATCAGCCTGTTCCTGGTGCCCAAGTTCCACGTAAATGGCAGCGGCACGGTGGGGGCGCGCAACGCCGTGAGCTGCGGCGCGCTCGAGCACAAGATGGGGATCAAGGCCTCGTCGACCTGCGTGCTCAACTTCGATGGCGCCACCGGTTATCTGGTGGGCGAGCTGCACAAAGGCATGCGCGCAATGTTCACCATGATGAACGCCGCACGGCTGGAGGTCGGAATACAGGGCCTCGGACTTGCCGAGGCGGCCTATCAGGGTGCCGTCGCCTACGCGCGCGAGCGCATCCAGGGCCGTGCGCTCAAGGGTGTGCGGCAGGCGGATAAACCCGCCGATCCCATCATCGTGCATCCCGACGTGCGCCGTATGCTGCTCACCATGCGCGCCAACACCGAAGGCGCGCGCGCACTGGCCGGTTGGCTGGCCACGCAGCTCGACGTCCTCGCCAAGCACCCGGATGCGGATAAGCGTCAGCACGCGAAGGACCTTGTGGCCCTGTTGACGCCGGTGGCCAAGGCCTTCTTCACCGATATGGGCTTCGAGATGACGAACCTGGGGTTACAGGTGTTTGGCGGCCACGGTTATATCCGCGAGAACGGCATGGAGCAGTACGTGCGCGACGCCCGCATCACCCAGCTTTACGAAGGTACCAACGGTATTCAGGCGCTCGACTTGGTCGGGCGCAAGCTGCCGGCGCACACGGGACGTTATTTGCGCAGCTTCTTCCACCCGGCGCAGAAGTTCATCGAGGCGCATGCGGACAAGGATGCAATGAAAGAGTTCGTGCTCCCGCTGGCGAAGGCCTTTGGCCGGCTGCAACGTGCGACCGGCCGGATCGCGCAGCGCGGCCTGCGAGACCCGGATGAGGCCGGGGCCGCAGCGACGGATTACTTGCGGCTGTTCGGGCTCGTCGCGCTGGGCTACATGTGGGCGCGCATGGCGGCGCTGGCGCTCGAAAAACGTGAGGGCGGCGACGCCGGCTTTTACGAGGCCAAGATCAAGACGGCGCGTTTCTACATGCAACGGCTGTTGCCGCAGACCAGCGGCGTGTTTGCCGCTATCATGGCCGGCGGCCAATCGATCATGGAGTTTGATGAAAGTGCGTTTTGACGCACCGTAGCTAGTGGCTGGTAGCTAGTAGCGAGCGGGGATTAATTCCGTGATCCGTGATCCGTGAGGGCGTTAGTTTTTTTTGAGCCCCCTTGGTCAAGCCGAGGACCCAGCGCCGCCGAAGGACCGGCCCGCAGGGGTCGGGCAGGGACCCCGACGTTCGCCCCAGGCACAGGGACCCGTGCCTTGGGCGAACCCGCTGAGGCCAGTGCA
>JBHHZP010000075.1:0-16691 GCA_046758085.1 Acidiferrobacterales bacterium | reverse complement strand
GCGCGGGAGCGGCGGCGTTTGGATGGGCGGTGCGCGGTTTTGGCCGTGCGCGGCCGTATTGAGTGGTGTGGCGCCGGCTTGCCAGCGCGGAAGGTAGCGGCGCGAGGTGCCGCTGCGTGGCGCTTGAGACGGCCTTTGCCCATCAGCGCGTCTTGCAACTCGCGTGCGGTCTGCGGCCTTTCTTTGGCATGGATGCGTAAGGCCCAATCTATCGATTCCAAAACATAGGCCGGATAGTGCTCCCTACCGATTTGTGTGGCCGCGGGCAATGGATCACTCTGATACTTGCGCTCGGCCTGGTGGCGATCGGTTGACGTAACGGGCCGGTTGCCGCCGATACCGCGGTACAGGCTGGCCCCGAGTGCATACACATCGGTCCAGGGTCCCTGCTTGCCGTTATCGGGATACTGCTCGATGGGGGCGTAGCCGGGGGTCAGTGCCACCATCTGGCTCTGCCCGGGCCGCAGCAGGGCCTGTCGCGCCGAGCCGAAATCGATCAGCATCGGCGTGCTGTCCTCGCGCAGATAGATGTTTTCGGGCTTGATATCCAGATGCAGCAGGCCGGCCTCGTGGACCGCCTGCAAACCGTTCATGATGGGCAGAAAGATGCGCAATAGGTCGGCCTGATCCAGGCGCGCCCCGTTACTCTTCAGGTACTGGGACAGGCTCGTGCCCTTCTCGTACTCCATGACCATGTAGGCGGTGCCATTGGCCTCGATGAAGCGTAAGACGCGCACGATATTCGAATGCTTGAACCGTGCCAGCGCCTGGCCTTCGCGCAGGAACTCCTTGAGGCCGCACTGGTAGGTAACAACGGTATCGCCCTCGGGATTGGGGACAATGGTCGTCGCGCCCGTGCGCAGGGCAAAATTGTGCGGCAAATACTCCTTGATCGCGACCTGCGTTCCCAGCTGCACGTCTTTGGCCAGATAGGTAATGCCGAAGCCGCCGTGCCCGAGGACGGATTCGATCATGTATTCAGCCAGCTGATATCCGATTGGCAGCGCGTCTTTGTGATAACCCGTCATTCTCCGAAAACGCTTCCTGGTCGCAGATGGCGCTCTACTGGGGGGACCCAACAGTGCGCCCATCGACTTATTTTTCGGGTCCATGCTCCCGTGCCCCTTACGTGCAACGAAGATGCCATCTGGCCCGCCCGCCCGTCGCCGATGAACGGGAGAACGCCCGTCGGCTCGCTGGATTATCGCGCATACCGTCTTCCGGGCGTTTTTGCCTTGTTTTCCCTTCTTTTAGCGCGCTGCCGCGGCTGCGGAGCGAACGGATTTTCCGCCGCCCGCAACTCGATCTGCACCGGCGTGCCTTCCAGCCCGAACCCGACGCGAACCGCCTTCGACAAATAGCGGCGGTAGGACGGCGGTACAGCGTCCACGCGGGTGCCGTGAATCACCACCCGAGGCGGGTTTTTGCCGGCCTGATGGGCGTATTTGAGACGCACCGGACCACCGCGCGCGCGCGGTGGCGCGCTCGCCTGCACCGCACCTTGCAACACCCGATTCAGCCTGGGGGTACGCAAGGTCTTGTGAGCCGAGGCAAAGGCGCGGTCGACCGAGGCGAACAGATCGGCTATGCCGGTGGCATGACGCGCCGAGATATAGTGAACCCGGGCAAACTGCAGGAACGCGATTTTTCGATGCAGCTCGTTTTTGATCCGGGTGCGCTGCGCCGGGTCCAGACCATCCCATTTGTTCACCGCCAATACCACGGAGCGGCCACACTCCAGGACGAACCCGGCCAGCATCGCATCTTGCTCGGTGATCCCGCTGCGCGCATCGAGCAGCAAGATCACCACATTGGCTGCCTCAACCGCCTGCAATGCCTTGACTACCGAGTATTTCTCCACCGTGTTGCTGATTCGCGCACGGCGTCGGACCCCGGCGGTGTCGATCAGCGCATAGCGCTGTCCGCGGCGCTTGAGGGTTACGCGTATGCTGTCGCGCGTGGTACCCGGCTCGTTGAAAACTACGACTCGCTCCTCTCCTAGGAGTGCGTTGACCAACGTCGACTTCCCCACGTTAGGTCGTCCCACGACAGCGATCACGGGCATGTCTTCGGGTTCGGGTCGTTCCTCAGTACGCGGCAGATCGCGCAACACGCGTGCCATCAGCCGCGCCACACCATTGCCGTGGGTCGCGGAGATCGCCGTGGGCTCTCCCAGCCCCAGATCGTGAAACTCGACGGTAGCGAGTTGTGGCACCATACCTTCTGTCTTGTTCACGGCAAGCCAGACTGGCGAGTGTTGCTTGCGAAGCGCCTCGGCGATCTCCCGATCCTCCGTGTTCAGGCTCTCGCGTCCGTCCGTGACAAAGATAATTGCATCCGCCTCCGAGATCGCTTGCCGCACCTGCGCCGACATGGCATTCACCAGCGTGGCGTCGCGCCCAGCCGGCGACCACCCGGCAAGCCCACCAGTATCAACGGCCAGGTAAGGGCGATCGCCAACGGTACCTGCCCCATACTGGCGATCGCGCGTCAGCCCGGCCGCCGGTGCCACCAGCGCACCGCGTCCACCGGTCAGCCGATTAAACAACGTGGACTTGCCCACATTCGGCCGCCCCACCAACACGATTACAGGTTTCATGACAACGCACTTTCGACGCGCCCATTCGCCGGCATCCCACGCACGAACGCGCCTACCTCTACCAATATAGGCATCGAATCAGCAGATGGCCAAAACCGCCCTCGATGCCGGATGCGTGGCCACGCCGCCACGCACGTCAGGCCCGGATAGGGTGGCTGTAGCAGGTAATGGCCGCAACGGCCCGAAATCTGCATGATCGGCAGCTCGACAAGAGGTTTTGCAAGCACGACGGCCGTACTGGCCGTTACTTGCGCTTTGCGCGTGGTTCCACCCGCAGTGCGGCAACTACGCCGCGTTGATCCTGCACAAACAGCGTGTCGTCCATGGCTGTCATCTTTCCGCGTATCGCGCCGCCGCCCAGCCGGCGGCGGGCCGCAAACTGGCCGTCCTCCTTCGACAACCAATGCACGTAGCCCTCGACATCCCCCACCACTACATAGCGGGCCACCAGCGCCGGTCCATTCAGCACGCGCGCGCGCAGCTTGTCCTGTTTCCACAACGCGGCCCCCGAGCCCTGATCTAACGCCAATACATCACCGGCCGCAGCAGTGACATACACATTGCGATCGTCCGCGACCATGCCCGAGTAGGTCGACAGCTCGCGCGACCACCGAACTCGGCCATTCTCTATATTTATCGCCACCATCCGTCCCTGAAAACTGGCGGCAAACAAAGTGTTGCCGGCGACCAGTGGTGGTGCATCGACATCGATCAGACGCTCGATCTCGCTGCGCCCGCGTGGGTGTGCCACCGTACGCTCCCACACCAGTCGGCCCGTCTTGAGCTCAAAGGCCGAGAGCTTACCGCTCGCGAATCCGCAGAATACGAGCCCGCGGTATATGAGGGGTGAGCTGGTGCCATGCAAGCTCAGTGCCGGCACAGCGCGCTGCTGCGACCACATGTGCGTGCCATCCTTGGCCGATAGAGCGAAGACCCTGCCGTCGATCGTCTGCGCCACGACGATCCCGTCACTCGCACTCGGCGGCGACAGCACCTCGCTTGACACCGTGGCGCGCCACCGCACTTCGCCAGTCTCGCGGTCCATCGCGATCACTTGCCCCTCCTTTGTTCCCAGCAAAACCAGCCCTTCGCCGAAACCGATCGCCCCGGTGCGTTCTTTCGTTTTCGTTCTCCACTTGTCCCGCCCGCTGTCCATGGCCAATGCGCTCACACGACCGGCAGGATCGGCCACATAAAGAACGTTGCCGTCCAGCACCGGGGCCAGCGTGACCTGCTTTTTCTTTTCCTTCCGGCCCACATCAGCCGACCAGATCTTCTTCACGTTCGCCGTGGGCGTGAATTTGACCAGTGGCGATGGCGGTTCGACGTTGCTCTTGCCGCCCGTGCATGCCAGAAGCACCATCGCGGGGCCGACAATCGCAAGGGCTCGCCTCACTGCGCTGTCTCCGGACCCAGATCATCAAGCTTCATATTCAGCACCGCCCGGTAGGAAGACGACACGCTCAGGTACTTGAGCGCCTGCTGGTACTCTTGGCGCGCCTGCGCCTTGTTTCCCTTGGCGGCTTCGATGTCCCCTCGCAGCTCATGGTAATCTGCCTCGAACCCGGCGATGTCCTCAATTGCAATCAGCGCCAGCGCCGATTCGAGTTCATTGTCGTTGATCAGCAATCGGGCCAATCGCAGGCGTGCCGCATGACGGGTACCGTTATCGGTGGCATTCTCGACGGCCCATTGTAGCTGGCGGCGCGCCTCCTCATTTTTGCCCTCGTCAAAACTGACGCGGGCGAGAATCATAGCTGCAAGGCCGGCGTACGGTGTCGCTGCATAATTCTCGATCAGCGTAGTCCCTGATGCCCGTACGGTATCGAAGGCTTTATTGTGATAATCGGTAATTAACCGGTCATAAATCACCGAAGCCGCTTCCGCCCGCTCCTTCTTGTACCCGGTCCAATACTTGTTACCAAACACAATGGCTACACCCAAGGCAATACCGAGCACCAGGGCATTGCCATAGGACTTCCACCACGATTTCAGTTTTTCGACTTGTTCGTCGTCGGTGTAAGGCTCGTTCAATTTGCTCTCCGAATTTCGCGTACTCCACAACCCCGACACCCGTCACGGCCAGCGCCGAGCGTGGGTGTGCGGCGGCCGATTGCTGGGATAAGACCGATAATAACTCCGCGGGTCGCCGGCCCAGCGACGGGAATTAAATCATGCTTTGCGGGTGAGCGCAGCGCCTTCAGCTCAGGTGCCGCTTCAGAAACTCACCGCTTTCGCTCTGGGGAATCTGTTGCTGGGCCACATCATGCCGGAGATCCTTCACGCTCACACTCTGATGCAGGCTCTCCTGCTCACCGAGCAGCAACGCGAACCGGGCCCCGCTGCGGTCAGCACGCTTGAGCTGGGCCTTCAAGGTGCCGCCGCCGCAGTTACACTGCACGCGTATGCCCTGGTCGCGAAGGCATTCGGCGAGCGCCATGCCACGCAACGCCAGCGTCTCACCCAGTATCGCCATGTAGACCTGCGGGCACGTTTTCAGCGTCGCGCCCCCGTGTTGTGCAAGCAGATCCACCAGGCGCTCTAGGCCCAGGGCAAATCCCGTTGCCGGCGTCGGTCTGCCACCCAACTGCTCCACCAGCCCATCGTAGCGCCCCCCACCACAAACGGTTCCCTGCGCCCCGAGCCGGTCGGTGGTCCATTCGAACACGGTGCGTGTGTAGTAGTCGAGACCACGGACCAGCCGCCTGCTGACTACGTAGGCGATACCGGCGTCATCCAGATAGCGTTTCAGTCCCTCAAAGTGCTCACGCGACGCCTCGTCCAGGTACTCAAGCAGGTCAGGGGCATCGGCGACCACGGACTGCATCGC
Source organism: Acidiferrobacterales bacterium (assembly GCA_046758085.1). GTDB lineage: Bacteria > Pseudomonadota > Gammaproteobacteria > Acidiferrobacterales > SPGG2 > VRUB01. The sequence goes on along the minus strand of JBHHZP010000075.1, from coordinate 11,262 downwards.
CGGGTTCTTGCTGTCGAGGATACGCAACGGATTTCGCTCCAGGCGCCGCAGACTGTCCTCATCCAGCTCATCGCGCCGGGATTCCAGGAATCCCACAAGGTGTTCGCGATACCGCTCCCGCGACTGCGGTGTTCCGAGCGAGTTGATTTCCAACGTCAAGCCGTCGATACCCAGGGCCCGCCACAAGCGGGCGGTCAGCAACACAAGCTCGGCGTCGATGTCCGGCCCGGCAAGCCCGAAGGCTTCCACATCGATTTGGTAAAATTGGCGATACCGCCCCTTCTGCGGCCGTTCGTGGCGAAACATCGGTCCCGCGTGCCAAAGCCGCTGGATCTGGTTGTACAGCAACCCGTGCTCGAGGCCGGCACGCACAATTCCCGCCGTCGCCTCCGGCCTCATTGTCAGGCTGTCGCCATTGCGATCCTCAAACGTATACATCTCCTTGGCGACGATGTCGGTTAACTCGCCGATGGAACGTGAGAATAGCTCGGTTTTTTCCAGCAGCGGGGGACGAATCTCGCGGTAACCATAACCGTCCAGCACATCGCGTGCGACGGATTCGACCTGCTGCCAGCGGGCAATAACCTCGGGCAACAGGTCATTCATTCCACGAATGGCCTGAATCAGCTTGCTCACTGGGGTAGCCTCAACGCGCGCGGCTCAAAGACACGACTTGTTTCAACCGCGTAGTGCCCTGCTCCTCGCGTAGGTTTCGTATTGTTGTACCGTTTTGATGGGAAATTTTCTAGTTATCACTCGCCGTCGTCGCGCCTAGTGTAAACCGCGCCACGCGGCCGCGCTTGAACTGCACGGGGTCAATATCCTCCCCATTATATTTGATCATGATGCCTTCCGGGTTGCCGAGAAATACCTTCAACGGCGGGTCTCCGAACACAGTGACTGTGCGACCAGGCGGCAATAATTTGTAAATCAGCCGATTGTCGCGCGCATCGCGTACATCCACCCAGCAAGACTCGCTGGTTTCAAGCACAAGGTGAGCATCACTCGCCCCCGCCACGCCGAACCCGGCGGGCGCAACATCAGCGATCAGATCGCCCGCATCGCCACCAGTCGAGGGCGGTGCGATGCCGGCTACGCCAGGCTGCTCGATGCGCGCCTCAACGCTGGTCGTGGTCGATGCCGCGCTGGCGGCCCCTGGCTCGAGCGCGGGTGTCGATCCTGGCACGACATCCTCGCCCGCATGCGTGGCCGGCTCAGGCACGGGCGGCACTGTTGACGGCTCGACTTCCGTGCCGACGCCCCTCGCCGTACCACGTATCCGCGCCGGTGACATCGTATCCCCGCTAATGTCCGTAACCGAGCCCCGGTCCACTGATTCGTTGGGTCTCAAACGATAATCGCGCCCTTGCCACCAGATAACGGCAAGCACGATCAGCACGGTCACGACCAGGAACGTGGCGAACTTGACCGACCCATCTCGTGTCGTGATCTGCGGTTCCGGCACCAACGCATTCAAACGAGCCGAACGATAGGCGCCGTTAAGGCGAGCGTAGGATGCGACCACCTCATCCACTGGAAGCCCCAGGAGTTGTGCGTAGCTGCGCAAATAGCCACGTGCATATGTCGCCCCGGGCAGACTCTTGAAATCGTCGCTCTCCAGCGCGCTAATCTGCTGCGGCGAGAGATGTAACATTTCCGCGACTTGCTCGCGGCTAAGTCGCTCCTGTACACGCGCATCGTGGAGCCGCTGCCCAGGTCCGGTATCAGTGCTCTGCGAAGTTGTCAATTCTCTTTCGCTCATAACGTCAATTTCTCTTCAACGAGAGTCCTTGCAACCGCTTCGCCTCGGAAGACTCTGGAAACTTACCCTTCAGTCTAACAGCGTAGCTCGCCTCGGCATCTTTGTATCCCAACGCATATTCGATCTTGACAGCAAGCAGCAAACTCTGCGGCGTGTCCTCGCCCACCTCGAAATAGCGCTGAATGAATCCGCGTGCGGAGTATGTCCTACCGGTGTCGTAGCTGATTTTTGCCATTTGATAAAGTGCGTCCGGCAACTTGGGGTCAAGACGCAGGGCCGCACGAAAATAGACCTCGGCATCCAGCGGCGCCGGTTTCTTCATCAGGCACAGCCCGGCATTCAAGTTGGCCTGCGCCGGGGTGGCGTAAAGTGGGTCGGCCAGTGCCAGCCGGAATTGCTCGACAGCCTTGTTTACGTGGCCTTGCTCGCATAGAAAGGCGCCGTAGTTGTTATGCACCTGCGTGTTCTTGGGGCGCTTTTTCGCGTCCTTGGGGTCCGCCTCCAACGCCCTGCTGAAATATTTGTCAGCCTCTTTGTACTCCTTCAACCGCCATTGCAACAATGCCATGACGTTGTTGGCGCCAGGGTCGTTGGGTGCCAACGCAAGGGCTTTTGAGATATTTTGCATGGCTATCTCTAGCTGACCGCGCTGCAGATACGCCGCCGCCAACTGGGTGTTCAGCTTGACGACACTGTCAATTCTCTGCTCGATCGCGGCTTTTTGCTGCTTTTGCTTGCCCGTGGCGCAGCCCGCGAGCGTGATACCTAAGAGAATAGCACCAAAAACACGCAGTATAAGGCTCACGGGGCACCTACGACCAACGGCCGCTGCCGGCCCGACCGGCGGGTGCGGTCCTGGACCCGCCCAGCAAGCTGGCCACAGGCTGCGGCAATGTCATCGCCCCGGGGCCTGCGGGTCACCGTCATCAGGCCTGAGCGCAGCAATATCTCCCGAAACCGCTCTATGGTGGGCGCGCTCGAGCGCCGATAAAGGGCCCCGGGAAACGGGTTGAACGGGATGAGATTCACCTTGGCCGGCACGCCTGCCAGCAGCCGGACCAGCTGCCGCGCATACCGCGGCTCGTCGTTGACACCTTCGAGCATCACATACTCGAACGTGACCTTGCGCCTCGGTGCCCCAGCCACATAACGCTTGCATGCCGCCAGCAGCTCGCGGATGGGATATTTCCGGTTTAAAGGGACGAGCACATCGCGCAAGGCATCGTTCGGCGCATGCAGCGATACCGCCAGGCTGACCTGACAGGTCTCGCGCAGACGATCGATGAGCGGCACCAAGCCGGCGGTGCTCAGTGTGATTCGGCGTTTGGAAAGACCGTAGGCATGGTCGTCCATCATGAGTCGCGTAGCCGATACGACATTGTCGAAGTTCAGCAGCGGTTCACCCATTCCCATCATTACCACGTTGGTAATCACGGAATCGCCCATGTGTGTATTATTAAGTATACTGGAGGCACGCCACAACTGCCCGATTATCTCTGCAACCCCAAGGTTGCGATTGAACCCCTCCATGCCGGTGCCGCAAAAAGAACAGTTCAGACCACAACCTACCTGCGAGGACACGCACAAGGTCCCGCGGTCTTCCTCAGGGATAAAAACCATTTCCACCGCATTGACGCCATCGACCTGCAGCAACCATTTTCTCGTTCCATCGGCCCCGACCTCATCCTTGAGCACGCGCGGCGCCTCTATGACGGCAGCTTGTTGCAACCGGCTGCGCAGGCTCTTACTCAGAGTCGTCATGGCTGCCAAATCGTCGACACCATGACGGTAGATCCATTGCATGAGCTGCGCGGCACGAAACTGCTTCTCGCCGAGGTCCGTAAACAACACCTGCAATGCCTCGCGGTCGAGGTTCAGGAGATTGACGCTTTGGGTGCCGTCTCGGGCGCTTTCCATCAGCGCGGCCGTGGGTAAATCTCGCCTTCGGAAAAGAAAAATGGGATCTCGGTTATCGCAGTCTCTAGTGCGTCGGAACCATGAACCGCGTTTCGCTCTACGTTCTCGGCAAACTTCGCACGGATCGTCCCAGGGGCGGCCTGGCTAGGGTCGGTTGCACCCATCACTTCGCGATTCTTGGCAATGGCGTTCTCTCCCTCGAGCACTTGCACCAGGATCGGACCCGATGTCATGAACTCGACCAGGTCGTTAAAGAACGGCCGTTCCTTATGCACCGCGTAGAAGTCTTCGGCCTGTTGCCTCGTCAGGTGAACCATCTTCGCGCCCACGATCCGCAGACCGGCATTCTCGAGCCGGGCGTCGATCACCCCGATCAAGTTTTTCGCGACCGCGTCCGGCTTGATAATGGAAAGTGTACGCTCGATTGCCATTATATCTCCGCCAAGCCGTCAAAAAGCTTGCCCAAGCACCTAAAAATAAAGGATGTTTCAGCCTTGTTGCAAAGCGACATAGTGTAGCCGCAAGCACGCATGCACACAATCCGGGCACGGCAGCTGCGTTTATCAAAAGGCCCACCGGCAGGTAAGGCGCGCTCACAAAGCGCGAGACGGATTCGTCGGCCCGTGCCGCACCGAGAGACAACGGAGCAGGGAGGCCAGCGGACCCTGACGCCGCCCTAGGGCGGCGTCAGGGTTGGGCTATTTATTCTAACCGCTACCCATCAGCCTGTGCCTGAGCAAATAGCTTTCGGTAGCCGGGGCGCCCCCGAGTGCGGTTAGTGGTCGGGTGGATGGAGCCTCCCTGCACGGCGAGCAAGCCGCCGGAAAACAGAATTTTTCGGCGGCTTGCCAAACTTGGGTAGTGGGAAAACGGCTTAGACGCTGAAGCTTTCGCCGCAACCGCAGGCGCCTTTTACCCTGGGATTGTTGAACTGGAAACCCTCGTTCAGGCCTTCGCGGCGGTAGTCAAGCTCAGTCCCATCCAGGTACGCAAGACTCTTCTCATCAACGATCACTTTCAGGCCACGGCTCTCGAACACCTGGTCATGCGGTTCGATCGTGTCCGCGTAATCCACCACGTACATGAAGCCGGAGCAGCCGGTGGCCTTAACGCCCACGCGCAGCCCTTGCGCCTGCTCTCGCTTGGCAAGGAAAGTCCTTACGTGCTCCGCTGCCACCTTAGTTAAAGTAACCGCCATGATTGCTCCTTCAATAGTTTGCAGAGACTCAAGTTCGCCGCGAGCGAAGCTCGCGCTGCGCGCTTAGTTTTATAGATCAGTGTGTGCGTGCTATCGCGGCACGACCGCTTGCTGCGTGCGATCTTCTTGACGCTGCGCCACATCACGTACCTGCTCGCGCGCGACCAGGTCTGCCAGCGTGATCCCGTCGAGAAACTCGTAAATCTGCTCGCTCAGCTTTTCCCATAGGCTGTGCGTCAAACAAGTCTCGTCATTGTCGCAGTTCCGCTCACCGCCGCAGCGCGTCGCATCAATGTTCTCATTGATCACGACAATTATCTGGGCGATCGAGATCTGCTCGGGATCTTTCGCCAGATTATACCCGCCGCCGGGCCCGCGGATACTGTCGACCAGCCCGTGGCGGCGCAACCGCGCGAACAACTGCTCGAGATAGGACAATGAAATCCCTTGGCGCCGGGCAATGTCCGCTAACGTGACCGCCCCCTGATCGTAATGCAGCGCCAGATCCAGCATAGCGGTAACCGCATAGCGCCCTTTCGTAGTCAGTTTCATTGTTACTTACCCACTCAATCAATAAGTTACGATTCAGTCTACTTACCTGATGTAATTAGTCAATTATTTGTGTGGAACGTTCCCGCGGCTGTTGCCGGCCCGGGCGGAGGGAACGTGTGCGGTGTTGACCTCGACCGCTGGAAAGTAGCTATACCACGACCTCGATAGCGTTAACTCAATGCCAGCTATATTAGCGTCTTCTAATATACCTCTAGAAGCTCGTTCAGCCCGGGCGGCGCGTCTGACCGATGCTGCGCTGTACTGCCGTAAGAATGCCCCGGAGAATGTTGAGCTCGTTCGCATCAAGGGCCGTGCGATTGAACAGCCGGACCAGGCGTCGCATGAGCCTGCGCGGATTGGTCGGATCGAGAAAGCCGATCTCGACCAGTACCGCTTCCAGATGGCGGTAGAAACGCTCCATGTCCTCATTGGACGCCGGTGGCACCTCCGGCTCATGCCAGTCGATGTCCGTGACCTCGGGTTGCGCCTGGCGGGCACGCAGGATCTCATAACTCATAACTTGCACCGCGCACGCGAGGTTCAGCGACGAGTAGCGGTCGTTAGCCGGAATGCTGACGACGTATTGGCACGAATCGAGCTCCGCGTTGGTCAGTCCCATCTTCTCACGGCCGAAGATCAGTGCCGCTGGCTGCTGCTGTGACGCCGCCACCAGCATTTGCGCGCAAGCGCGCGGGTCGAGTGCCGGCCACGGGATCGCCCGGGCACGGCTGCTGGTACCGATCACGAGGCCACAGCCGCGCAACGCCTCACCAAGCGAGTCGCTGGTCACTGCGCCGGCCAGCACATCATCGGCGCCGGCCGCTCGCGCTCGCGCTTCCGGGCCCTGGTAATCCACTGGCGCGACAAGAAACAACGCCTCCAGGCCCATGGTTTTCATAGCGCGTGCGGCCGCGCCGATATTGCCTGGGTGGGTGGGATGCACCAGCACTATGCGAATATTGCTCAGCGACATGTGGCTCCTCTCAGGCGCCGGGACAAAACCGGGCCGATCCGGCGAAAGAGTAGCGGTCTCACCTTCCCACGTCTAACCCGGGCCGATAGAATCGCGTTCTTTGTACCGGCGTCCACGGCAGCGCTAATCATGCATCCTATGCTCAACACCGCGATCAAGGCGGCACGGCGTGCCGGCAATGTCATCCTGCGTCACGTTGACCAGCTCGAGCGCTTGGCGATAGAAACCAAAGGACGCAACGATTTCGTAAGCGAGGTCGACCGCCAGGCCGAGGCACAGATCATCAATGTGATTCAAACAGCTTACCCCGACCACGCCATTCTCGCCGAGGAGAGCGGGCGCCAACAAGGCAACGATTACCTGTGGATCATCGACCCGCTCGACGGTACGACCAATTACCTCCATGGCTACCCGCAGTTCGCGGTGGCAATCGCACTGCAGCGGCGTGGGCGGCTGGAGCAAGCGGTCGTGTTCGATCCGATGCGCAACGAGCTCTTTACCGCGTGCCGCGGCAGCGGGGCCCAACTGAACGAGCGGCGCATGCGTGTAAGCCAGGTCGGGAGCCTAAAATTCGCCCTCCTCGGCACCGGTTTCCCGTTTCGGGCCGAGAAACACCTCGATACCTGGATCGACAGCTTCCGTGTCCTGTTGACGCGCACCAGCGGTGTTCGTCGTGCCGGCGCGGCGGCCCTCGACCTTGCTCATGTGGCCTGTGGACGTCTCGACGGTTTCTGGGAGTTTGGCTTGAGTCCCTGGGACATTGCAGCCGGCTGCCTGCTGATCGAAGAAGCCGGCGGTCTCATCAGCGACCTCGCCGGAGGCCAGGGCTTTCTGGAAACCGGAAACGTGATTGCCGGTAACCCGCAAGTCTATGCCAAGATACTGCCGCTGATTCAGCACGAGCTGCCGCAAGATCTGCGGCGCTGACCCCCGTATTCCACCGACTCATCACGGAAATCGCCGAGAGCGCACAACAAAACCCCCGAACGCAAAGACGCGAAGAATTGTTATTACCCAGAGCATTAAGTACGTCCCTTTCGAGGCTCGCCGGTGTTAGCGACCGGCGAGCGGTGAAGCCCCGCCGTAGTAGCCCCGGGTAAAGCCCCGCAAGGGAACGCAGAGCAGCCTGCGTGGTACCTCCTGTGTACTTGCTGTGCTCAATCGTGCTCTGGATGGCACACAGAGAGCACGGAGCACATAAACAAACTAAACACCCGCCAGTGACATCCGAGCTGGGGTATAAACTGTTATGTCCTATCCATTTCGCCGGCAGGAACTAACCGGTTTGAAATCAGACCTGTGCGTTCTCGCGATCGCTTATTCCCGACGGGATTTCCCCGCCAGCTTTCCTGGCGGTATACGCTTCGTGCTTCGCGAAGACATTCAGGCTAACCGCAACCGCCATTCGCACTCCCGTTAGAAACGCGAGGGATTCCGCCGCAACCCTTTCCAGCAAACCGGACAGCCTGCTCAGCGCGCATCGACCTCAACGAATGCGATCAGGTCAAATGACGCCGTGCGTTCCAGCAGCTTCGAAGGTCGTACAATGCGTGCAGGTTCTTGGCCCGTCACCAGGTGGAGATCGCAATTGGGTTCATAAACCCCACGTGCCACCAACAGTGTCGGCGGGCGACGCAAAGCGGGCATGGCAGGCAACAACAAGGCCTGCGTGTATCGTCCGACGGGGGCACGCCCGCTCGATACCGGCTTCACTGCAGCCGGCGTCATCGCCGGCGCTAATCGTTCCACACCCATGTCGATGCGCTTGGCCTCGGGGCTCTTGATCCAACGAACCACACCCACGCGCCACGCACCGGCATCGTGGGGGCTTTGGATTCCCAGCACGTCACCGATGCGCACTTGCACGCTGGCGCCGCCCTCACGGGAGAGCTGTAACCCGCGCGCACTCTCGTCGCGCAGCTGCCAGCGGTCAACCGGAAAGCTCTCCGGCGTCGCCACGCGCGCCTGCGCCAGCCATCGCGGCCGAACAGCACCTGCGCCGCGTTGCGGACCCGCGCCCTTAGTCTTATCAACTTGCGAATTCCGATCTTGGGCTTGCACGTTCTTGTCCGTCGCCTCATCTTGTTCCTGCAATTCTGACTGCTCGTCGTCATCCGGCGGCTCGAACGCGTTGCGCCCGCTGCCGAAGAAATGTAGCGCGTTGATTCCCGTGCACAGCGAAAGACGGCCTTGGATCTTGTTGCGCGCATACTGGCGTTTTGGCGGAAGCCCCCAAAACTTGATCATTCGGCGCAGCAAGTCACGCCAGGCGGTCGCGCGCAGCTCCGGGCTCAAATCGAGCGTACCGACGGCCTCGCCCTGCTCCAGTCGCTTGATCAGACCATGCACCACGCGCGCCAGCTCGATGGTATTCAGGACTCGCAGGTCCGCCGATGGTTGTACCTGTCGCCGCAGCGGAAACGGTGCCGGCGGTACGTCGCGTGAAAGGTCTATCAGGAACTGGCCAGTGGGGTCCGCTACATCCAGACGCTTGCTCACCAGCGCGTGCTCCGACCTGTGCTGCAGGAACACGCTCACGAGCGCGCATTCGGTTTGCACCAGCTGATAGGGGTTGCACAGGCCGAGCAACACAATCTGTCGATATCGCTCGTAGATGTTCGTCTGCCGTGTGTCTCCCTCGTCTGCCAGTTCGATTGCCTCCGTTAGCCGGTCCTGCTCCTCGGCCAGCCGAAATAATGCGTGGATCTCGCGCCATACGCCGGGAGGCGGTGGCATGTACACCTGATAGGAATTCAGTAATACCTCGCCCAGATACCACATTGCGCGTTCACTGGCCAAGATCCATGATTGTCTGCGGCTCCAGCCCAAACGGGCCGCTTGCAAGTCGTTGATGGCACATTTGTAGCCAATGGCCATCTCCATCTTTAACTGCCGGATAAACTCGGCCAGCTGGCGCAGCTCGGCCGCCAGCGGCAACGCCAGCCCTCTGAACTGCGAGCCCAGCAGCGAGGACACCGTGGCCACGGGTGCCTGATACAGCTCCATCAGCTCCAGGCGGTTCTGCGGGGCCACTTCAAGGCGGTTGAGGGTGTAAAGGGCCTGGTAGATGTCGCGCGCGGAGTCGCCGTCATCGGCGAGCGGCAAGGAGTTGAGCCACGCACGCGCCTCTTTGGGCCGGGTCTCCGTCACCCAGGCCGAAACTTTCTTATTCGGGACGAATAGTGGCGAGGTGGTCACAGCGATCGTTCTACCCCCGAGATGGTAATTTCACGCTACTATCAAACTATTATAGTCCAAAGACAACGTGAGGTCGTAAGACGATCTGCGCCCGCCGGCGTTCAGCCGCGCTTTACCCGCGCAGGTGCGGGCCAGGTGCTGGCTACGTGTCACCCTTTATAGCTAACCTATAGAAGACAACGGCGGACCAATCAAATGGGAGAGGACAACGTTGTGAGCATAATTGCAGTCGTCGGGCTGGGGTACGTGGGTCTGCCGTTGGCGGTGGAGTTTGGAAAAACGCGGCCAACATACGGCTACGATTCCAACCGCCGGAAGATCGAAAGCTACCGGCACGGCCTTGATCCAGCCGGCGAGGTGTCCGCCGCCGATCTGCGCAGCGCGACCCATCTCACCCTGACCGGCGACCCCGCTGTACTCGCGCAGGCGGATGTCGTCATCGTCGCCGTGCCCACACCGGTGGACGCAGCACACCAGCCGGATTTCGCGCCAATGGTTGAAGCCAGCCAAACCGTGGGCCAGCACCTGAAACAAGGCGCCATTATCGTCTACGAGTCGACCGTGTATCCCGGCGCGACCGAGGAGGTCTGCATACCCGTGCTGGAGCAAGCCTCGGGCATGAAATGGCGGCGAGACTTCCATGTCGGCTACTCCCCTGAGCGTATCAATCCGGGCGATAAGCAGCACACATTGCCGAATATCGTCAAAGTCGTGGCCGGCGACGACATCGCGACGCGCGAGAAGATCGCAGATCTGTACGAATCAATCGTCTCAGCGGGCATACACCGTGCCTCCAGCATCAAGGTGGCAGAGGCCGCCAAGGTCATCGAGAACGCCCAGCGAGACCTTAATATCGCGCTTATGAATGAGCTGGCTATAATTTTCAATCAAATCGGAATCGACACTACGGAAGTGCTGGAGGCGGCGGAAACCAAATGGAACTTTCTGCCCTTCCGCCCCGGGCTGGTGGGCGGTCACTGCATCGGCGTAGATCCCTATTACCTGACCTACAAAGCGCAAACGCTGGGCTATCATCCACAGGTCATTCTTGCCGGGCGCCAGATCAACGACGGTATGGGCAAGTTCATTGCGGAGCAGACGATTAAATGTCTGATCCATCACGGCGGCCCAGTCAAGGATGCCAAGGTGAACGTGCTTGGCCTGAGCTTCAAGGAAGACTGCCCCGACTTGCGCAACTCGCGCGCCATAGACGTGATCCGGGAGCTCGAGTCCTATGGGGTCAAGGTTTCCGTTCATGACCCCCTCCCATTGCCGGAAGAAGCACGTCGCGAGTATGGGGTAGATCTAGTCGCGTGGGACGATCTGCCGGTAGCCGATGGCCTGGTCGTGGCGGTGGCACACCGCCAGTTCACCGAGCGACCGATCGCCGAGTATTTCGAGAAGCTGGCACCAAATGGTTGTTTCATAGACGCTAAAGCGCGCTTTGAAACCGCGACACTGCGCGATGCCGGCATCACCGTCTGGCGGTTGTAGTCGGGGGTGTCGTTTCGGCATCAGCCGGCCGCGCGGTCAGGCGCGGGCATGGCGAAACGCCCACGCGCGCGGGATCGCAGGCCCCGTAACGCCTATTGATTCCCTTGCCCGGTCCGATGCGTGTATCATCTACGCCTTGCCAGCAGTCAGATTTTGGAGATAAACGAT
>JBHHZP010000074.1:0-16747 GCA_046758085.1 Acidiferrobacterales bacterium | reverse complement strand
GATGATTAATGTGATCACGGCAAGAGCAAACAGGAAGACAAGCTTGGCCGTGTTTTTGCGCACACGGTCTTGCGATTCAAAGAAATTCATTTTTCAAACGTCAGGATACGCAGCAGTGACTAAAACGAGACTTTTGGTGCCGCCTGTATGGCTGCGCTGTCTTCAAATTCCAGCAAGGCCGCATCCCGCGCATGGCCAAATCGTGCTGCAAAGAAAGTAGGCGGGAAACTCTGTTTATAGGTGTTATAGGCCATCACCTGGTCGTTATAGGCCTGCCGGGCGAAGGAGACTTTATTCTCAGTGGTAGTCAGCTGCTCGCTCAACTGCATCATGTTCTGGCTCGCCTTGAGATCCGGATAGGCCTCCATCACCATATTGAATTTCATCAAGGCACCAGACAGTTTACCCTCCGCACCGATCAGGGCCTTCATCGCCTCGGCATTGCCCGGATCTGCCGCCGCAGTGGACAGCATATCTGCTGCCGCATTACGCGCTGCGACCACCGCTTCCAGGGTTGCACGCTCGTGCTTGATGTAGCCTTTTGCGGTTTCGACAAGATTTGGAATCAGGTCGTAACGTCGTTTTAATTGCACCTCGATCTGCGCAAAAGCATTCTTATATCGATTCTTCAGCGTGACCAGCTTGTTAAAAATCCCAATTACGTAAAAAACTAGCAGCGCAATAATGACCAAGATAACTATTAACGTGATATCCATGTTTTTCGCCTGTGTTGAATTTAACTGTTAATTAAGTAGATATTATCATTTTACGGACTTACGGAGGGCAGTAAACGACCCGGATAAATAAAGCATGCCACCACACATTCCCGGTGAACTGGTTGGCCCGAGCCAGCTCATCCATTGCATCAATGGTCAATCAGGCGAGTTCGCCCAATATTTTCTCTTGCTATGCGACCGCCGGCTGCGCAACAGACCTGTCAGGCGTCACCGTACCCAGAGCCTCGCCACGATGGACGCGGATAGCCAGGCGCCCAACGCCGGGAACGAATGCAGCCTCACAATCGAGACGCGTCTTGGCCAGTATTTGCCGATTACCGTAGTAAAAGGGTCGAAAAGAAAAAAGGATCGAGATTATGAATTACGAAACTAATCTCGTAATCGACTTTGGCAAACCGAGCGGGATGTTCGGGAGTCTTTAACCACTATCGCCGTAAAGACGGTCAAGTGCAACAAAAACGCGGCCAAAAATTAGCCAGGACATCAGTGTACACCACACTGTACCGCGGAGTTAAACTGGGAAGACGGGTCAAGAAACAGTCTGTCGCAAGCGAGCTGTCTCGGCAGCCTACTCGCAGTCAATTTCCTCGGTCACGGCTTCGCCGCTGGGCACGGCGCGAACGGCCGTACCTGTTTCGCCAATGCGATTGGCATCACAGAACTCGAGAACGGCCAGTGGTTCTTTGCAGTGCGGGTTCTTCGCAGCGCCGGGTTTAGCGCACATTTTCTTGTATTTATGGCGGCGGCGATCCTTCTTCGGTTTATCCGCGATCGCGTCGTCGATACCGAGCAGCGCCAAGACTGTTGCGCCCGCTAGGTCCGACGCTAGGTGTGCATAGACATATCTTTTGTTAGGCCTAAGCGGGTCAAGGTTGACAACTGTGATCGTGGCGGGATCAAACTGGAAATAATCGACACTGCCCTCTGTGATATTTACGTCTAACGTCACGCCACCTTCATAGGCGCCGACTGACCGCAGTGCGGTGTCGCTACCATCGATTATTCCCGGGATATTCTCATCGGAGAAAACAAGCCAGCCTTGTTCCCAAAGTGTGTCCGTGCAGTCGATGCCGTTGGTGCTCGGGCACAGGCTGACGGGTATGCCGCGCGTTACAGCCTCTATTCGCGCCAATCTCACAGTCTCAAGGGCGAATTGGGCGTGACCTGCCAGCCTCGCCTCGGCGAGATAGTTCAGATAGCGAGGGACTGCGATGGCCGCCAACACAGCGATCATCAAGATCACGAAGAGGAGCTCTAGAAGCGTAAAACCGCCGTTTGCGCGACGGCATCCATGCACACGGCGTATTGTGGGGCACATCTTTTGGCGTCCGCCTGTTAGGTACGACCAAAACAACGGCGTGCAACAATTGTGCCTGAGCCCGTACCACGCCTGCGACAAAAAATTGGTTAAAATTCATAGTGTTGAGGCACCAGGGACAAGTTAGTGTGAGTTAGCACACGGTGTTTGATTTGCGTTATTGCCGATATTCGGCAGTTTCTAGCTGACGAGCGGCACTCGGCGTTAAATCGCTCGTCGTATTCAGGGACATCTGCGGCCTCGACCACGAGCGTGCCTGCGAAGTCATGGATTAAGCAGTACGCGCGCTCGTCCGTGCCGCCCTCGAAAAGGCAGCCCGGCACTGAATGGAACAACGTACGGCTGAACGTAGAGCGGCCGCTCGCTGGAGAAGGGTTAGCTAGGAGCGGCGCCCGCAACAGGATTCGAACCTGTAGCACCCAAAAAAAATCAGACAGTTAGCTATGGATGGGACAGTGCTGGGACATAGGGGTGGCAACCATGTTGGAATCGAATCAACGACCCTCTGATTAAAAGACACAGCAGTCAAGGACATGTGTTAAATCAAATCAACCACTTGCGCCGCTCGCCACTCAGCCACAGACTGTCACATTCAGTGAGAACTAAGGACGCGCTGTCACAGATTTAGCACAAAAGAAACTGCCGCGTTCAATCTGGCCGCGTCGAACAGCGATCCATATCAATACCGCGATCATAATCATAGTCCTGGTGGCCCGACTCAAGTGAGTGTACCAAAACCCAAAATCAGCCTCCTTCCGTATATGGTGTAAGCTTTACGAATTCGGCCAGTACCTTCAGAGTGAACGATTGCTGGACTTAATCTCTCATAGCTCATCAATGTCATACCTTCCGGCCACACACGTAATTCTATCGCGGCGTTCGGTCGTACACCGCCTAAAGATATATCGTGAATCTAGTCGATTGCTTTTGTGTGGCGACCAAACGAAACGCCGGGCTCAGAAATTTCCGCTTTCCCTTTTCCTGGGAGAATCAGATGCACATCTCGTGCAGCCTCGTTTCCTGTGTTAAGGATGCTTCTCAAGTTTCTCGATCCTGCTACGCATTTTCACGCCGGACCGGGAGATACCGTTTGCCGGTCATCCGAATCTTGGCACTGCCCATGTGCTGAGCACGAGCGGACAAAGCTAAAACACAAAAAGACACGCCCGGAAGGCGGGGCTACGCCACGTATGGGGTCTTTCTTTATGAGGGCAAATCCTACTTCGATCGATGGGGCGATTATGCTAAGGAGAGAGGTTATCTGAGGGTGTTTGAGACGCAGGGACATCGGACAATGGAAATCTGTGTTTACAAATACGATTCGGCGTCGAGAGGCGAATGACAGATAGAATCTTCTTGCTTCTGTTTATGCTAGGTGGCTTCGCATATGGCGCGGAGACCTCGGGTACATCGCGCCACGCCGATGCATGGGACACCTACCACTACAAAATAGTCGAAAGCAAATGCGCTAGGGTGTGTAAACGTGTGCAGCAAGTCTACAATCGAGAGTTCTCTCAACCATTTACATTACAGGGAGTTAACAAGATCAACGAGGTTTTTCGTAGCCCCGAACGTCGCGTTCGTCTTTGGCACACTTGCAGCGACATTCGGCCCAGCCCTTTCACGGTTTGGCTACGGTATAGAAACGCCTCTCGTCGTTTTTTGATAGGACGTAGCCAGTCTCATCAGGTCGGATAGCGCCGTCGGCGTTTTTGCTAACAGGGTTCTTTTCGTCGTAGCGGGCAACCGAGACCGGGAGCAGGCGTGTGCTAAGGGGGCGTGGCGGAATAACGATCTTGAAGGCGACGGTGGCTGAGGCGCCGCAGCCTGCTCCGACGCACGTGCTTTGATTTGCCGAACCCCAGGCTGGCCAGAGGTACAACAGCGCGATTAGTAGGCTAACGAACCTCATGGTAACTGCCTTGCGCTCGCCAAATCGAAGACGGGTCCAGCAGTGACTTGAGGGCAGTCATAGCACGTCTGCGTATGACATCGCTCTCCGTGACGCCGTCGAGGTATTTGCGGGGGAAGATCTGCCGCCCAGTGCGACCACCCCAAGTGACAGTTAACACATACGCCTGGGCTTGCCGGTTTGCGGGATCGGGTAGCCAAACGACGTCGTCCACGACCAGACCCCGCTCGCGGCCCAAGTCTCTGAGCATGCGTGCAATCAACCGCGCGCCCACGACGCGCGTGGTGTCTGCCAGCTCAGGTACCTTTCCCCTGGAAAAAAGCGCTTTGATTCTACCCATGTACCGGAACCCTTGAGGGCGACAGCAGCCCACCGATGTGCTCGGTCAGGTGCCCATCGAAAACGGGGTTAAGCCCCAACCATGCGAGGCCAAGCAACACCACCACGGCGCCAGAAAGAACTCTTTGCCAATAGAGGATGTGACATCGAGACTGGAAGATTCGGCTGGCTGTTCCGCCTATCACGGCGTAGGTCGAATTTACCGCCAGACCACACAGCTTCATGGTTACGGCCAATATGAACAGCTGGATTGGTACGTTACCCCGCGGATCCACAAACAGTGGAATGATGGCAAGCATAAACACAATGACCTTTGGGTTAAGCAGATTGTTGAGGAATCCTCCCCAAAACACCTGGCCCGTGTGCTCTCGCCTCTTGTTAAAATGCTCTAAAGAAATTTGTGCCTGCTGGGCGTTTCTGATCATGCCGTAACCCATGTACAGCAGGTATAACGCCCCGGCCAAGCACAACAAGTCATACAGCACCGCGCTTTTCCGGATAATATTTCCTACACCGAGGACGATAATAGGTATTTGAATCAGCCCGGCCGTCGTGAAGCCGGTCGCGCAGAGCAATCCTCGCCGATACCCGCCGTAGATACCGTTCGACACAACAAACACAGTATCCGGGCCCGGCGTGATCTGCATGACTAGCACGCTGGCGATAAACAGCACATAAACTTCGGATGCAATCATATGCCCGTTTCAGCCGCAGCCGACACTTCCCCGGCGAACGAAACTCATTTCCTCGCTAGCCGTGGCCTCTCCCCGCGACTGCCTTAAGCCACTGCCTTTACCGGCAGGTAGTCGACCGGCTCGATGTTGAACATCGCCGGCGGGACAACATTGATAATCTGATAGGGGTCACCCGTGGGCGCAGTCTCGCGAGCCAGGTCCACCACCAGTATGACCGGGTAACGAGTCTTATCCGGTTTCGTCACCAGTGCAATTTGCGGCTTCAAGCGCTGCTCGCAGTTCAACATCCTCACCACCCCGACCTCGGCGGTATTAAGCACGACAACACTGCCGATCGGATAAACGCCGATGCATTGGATGAACTCATCGAAGAGCGCCGGATCGAGATCCACGCCTCCCCGCTCATACATATTCTTGAGCGCCACCCGAGCGGGAATCCCGACCTCATAGTTCCGGTCACTGGTCAGGGCATCGTAGACATCCACGATCGCACTGATCCGGCCGAACTGGCTGATCTGATCGCCCTCAAGCCCATCCATGTAACCGTGACCGGCGTGCCGCTCATGATGATGGCGTACGACGTCGAGCGCTCGGGGCGGGATGGCGCCGGTGCGTTTCAGAATCTTCACGCCCATGGGCACGTGGCTCTTCATGATCTCGTATTCGCGTTCGGTGAGCTTGCCGGGTTTGTTTAAGATGGCATCGGGCACCCGCATCTTGCCGATGTCGTGTAATAGCGCCCCTAGACCGAGGAGATTCAGCTCCTCTTCCCCAAAACCCAGATGGCGTCCGAAGGCAAGTGCGAAGATGCAGACGCGGAGACAATGAAGCGCGGAATAGTGCTCGCGTTTCTTTCGCTGGGCGAAGCAAACCAGGGCGTCTGGATTACGAAACACGCTTTTGACCATGGCGGCCACCACCTTCTTCGCGCCCTCGGTGTCGATGCTCTTACCTTGGTGCACGTCTTCCATGATGGTCTGGATGAGCACCGTGGCCTCGTCATAGGTCTCGCGAATCACTTCGACTTCCTGCTCAACGGTGATCTTATCCGCGTGTGCCTGTCGCGGCTGCGCCGCGTTGCCGTTCCTGGCGACGATGCGACGGCGAGGTCTTTGCTCCGCCGCCCCCTGCTTCGCCCAGGCGACGCGGACGGTGATTGCGCTCTCGTGCGCATCGTCGACGTAGACGTACCGACAGCACCGCTTTAGCTCGGTCAGCTGCCCGTCGTTGGTGATCTCAAAGCCCTTGAACAGAAACGGTGTCTGACGCCACGGGCGATCCAGCGCACTGACGTACATGCCGTGTTTCAATTCATCGACCACAACCTTCCTTCTCATAACCGTACCTCCCCGCCTGGCACGGCTGCGTCCCTGACCCGTGCGGAGCGTGTGCTACATGCGAATGAGGAGGGGCGGGGCCGCGTACGCAGTCTCCTGCGTCACGCCCACGCGTCCATGTGTGGTAAGGTTTGGTGAAGTCCTACAACCCGGAGAATGCGGCCTAACCTGTCGACCCCGCCCAACCGATCCAGGGTCACTCACATTCAACTTCCGCGTCATCACGAAATAGCTTTCGTAATGCGCTACTTTGAGTGTTGTCGGCGATTTAAGTCCCTACAAACGATAATATCTAATTCATTGATTACCCCAGCTAATCTTGGCCCCCGTCCCGCTCTTGGGGCTTCGGCCGGATCGGGCAAGGACATGCCCTTCACGGAACCAATGGGCGCCGACGGCAAGTATAGAAAACCTGGCTTGCCGCACCGGCCAAGCCCAACAAGTTAGGCAGTAGTGCGCGTTCTCGGATAATTTGTCCTACCTCGAGAACGATAATGAGTATTTGAACCTGCATCACGAGCACGCTGGCGACAAACAGCACGCAAACTTCGGATGCGATTATGTACCCATTTCGGCTCTGATAGGCTGGCGAACGCCTCGGTCAAGCGCGTAGTCCAGGCTGGCAGCTATGCCAAAAATCTTGTTCCGCGCCTGCGGCATGATGCGGCTTGCCGGCAAATCAAGTAAGGCGCCCTCGATTTCTTCCCCGCGATGCGCCGGTAGGTCGTGCATCACGATCGAAGAGGGTTTACCGATGATGTCGAGATGGCGCCTGGTTATACGTGCGTGGCCTACGTCATCACGCCAGTTTTGCACCGGTGGGCTCTCGCCCATCGACGCCCATCGGCAGGCGTAGAACACATCATAGTGGTCGCCGTCGCGTTCGACATCCTGCATCGTGTCGAAGAGACTCAACGAGGCCGGGCTCGATTGCAACGCACGGACAAGCTCCTGGCGGTCGGCGTCTTCGATCAACGACGGAGGCGCGCAGATGCTGATCCTGCGGACTCTCACCTTTGCCAGTGCGAGGCACAGCGAGCGCGAGGTAT
This sequence comes from Acidiferrobacterales bacterium, assembly GCA_046758085.1. Taxonomy (GTDB): domain Bacteria; phylum Pseudomonadota; class Gammaproteobacteria; order Acidiferrobacterales; family SPGG2; genus VRUB01. The sequence goes on along the minus strand of JBHHZP010000074.1, from coordinate 9,360 downwards.
TGTTGATTGGACCGGTGTACAGGACCGCCAGGTTTCTGAAATGACCGAACTCCTGCTGAATGGTGAGCAGATCAGCTAGGGCCTGGGTGGGGTGTTCCCGCTTGTTGAGGGCGTTTATCACCGGACAATGCTGATTTTTGCGCCAGCGAGCCAAATTATCCGTGTTCTTGGCATCGCGGATAACCACGCAGTCATTATATAACGTGATCATCGAGACCATGTCATCAAATGACTCACCGAAGGGTGTTTGGGTCTTGTTAACATCGACCTCGATGACAGAGGCGCCCTTTGAGGCACACGCACGCAGCGTTGACATGCGCGTACGCGTCGACTGATCAAACATGACCAAGGCAATGCCCAGGTCCTGCAGGGTTTCACTGAGCTGGTGGGATTCCTGCTCGGCCAACACGAGTAGATCCCAAAGTTGCTCGCTTGATAACTCTTCTATCGCGACTATGTCCATGCCAATCCTCCTGCTCCTCGCGGTATCCGAACAGATCCAGAACCTCGCCAAACCGCTTTTCGCAAAGTTCGAGGTGCCGCGGAGTGAAGTATTTTTGCCACGATCCAGTTTTGCCCTTGTGAAACGTGAATGCATGTGGATTGTAGACTTTCTCGGCAAGCTCTTCAGGATCGTCGCTGATGTTTAAATGCGTGAGAATCCGTTGAATTGCGCTAACTTGCAACTCGTGTGACGCACCTCCTTTCGAGCCGATAAGCTCTTCGAAGCGAACTGTGCAGACATACGGGTGATTGAAAAGCCAATAGAGGTCGCGAAGGTCACCGTGCCCCGGAAAGTTGATATCCTCCAGCGCATAGGTGAGCTTGTCCTCGAAGGAGTCGATCTTGCTCAGTGTGCGTGACATCACTTGATAGACGGCAAAATTCCCAAAGCCGCGCCCGGTATGACCGCACAGATAATTCACAAACGACACCATGACGTCCCTTGGGTCGCGCATGTTCAATATGATCTTCGGCCGTTGGGTCTCGCTCCACTCCCGCAGAAACAGTCCGTCGACTGTCTTGACGTCAAACTGGTGATAAATCCAACAGATGTTGGGTGGCGTTTCGGAAAAGCGCATGCGCATCAACTTTGTACTCTGGTAGGCGGATTCCATGCCTTGCGCGATATCCGTTCCGTAGCGGTTCTCCACAGGAGCGCCTAGGCGCATCTGCCAGCTACGCGCGACGCGCAGCCAGGCCTCCCAATCAAGGGCGTCACGCATGTGAGCGGAACTCCGGTCATAATATTCTTGCTCTTGTTCCGACAGCGCGAACTGGCGTAGCGTCGCCCTGTCCTCAGCGGTAAACCTTGGTTGGATGTCGGGGGTGATTCTAGAGTCGCCTGACATGCCGTAGCCCAGGTGCACCATTAGCTCCTGAATTAGGTGCGTGCCCGATTTCTGGGGTGAGACAACGACGACCCGTTCTTGCTTCATGGCCATGCTTTTTCTACTCATGTTCCTAGCCCCTGGCGATGAGATCCCTTGCATGCCCCGCAGCGTCGGCGATGGCCCCCTGCAGTTTCTCGAGGCCCGAATCGAGCTCGTCGCCGCGGATCGTCAACGGCGGCAACAGCTTGAGCACCTCATCGCGGGCACCGCAAGTCTCGATGATCACGCCCCGCTCGAAAGCGGCCGTCGATACCCGATCCGCCATCGTCGCATCCGGCCACGTAAGTCCCAGGATGGCGCCCCGCCCCACGACACGCGTATGGAGCTCGGAAAATCGCCGGGCGATGGCATCCAAGCGATCACGCAAGGCCCTGCACAGACGTTCGAGACATGATTGGAAGAGAGGGTCTGACCAATACCGCAGGGCCGCCCTGGCGCTAACGAAAGCGAGGTTATTGCCGCGGAATGTGCCATTGTGCGCTCCGGGCGGCAGGCGGTCGAGCCCTGGCTTGAGCAAGACCAGCGAGAACGGCTGGCCGATACCGCTTAGTGACTTGGAAAGACACACAATGTCCGGGTCGATGCCGGTGCCTTCGAAGCTGAAGAATGTGCCCGTGCGACCGCACCCGACCTGGATGTCATCGACGATAGTAACGACGCGATGGCGTCTAGCCGTTTCGCAGATTCGGCGCAGCCACTGGGGCGAGCAGCTATTCAGGCCGCCTTCTCCCTGGACCGTTTCGACGATGACGGCAGCCGGCATGTCGATGCCGCTTCCGTCGTCATCGAGGAAGCGCTCGAACAATGCCGCCGTGTCCAAGCCGTCACCAAGGTAACCGTCATAGGGCAAGCGCGCAACGCCGGGCAGGCAGATTCCGGCAGCAGCGCGCTTGCTGCGGTTACCGGTGAGTGCCAGTGAACCTAAGGACACTCCGTGGTAAGCGTTTGTAAAAGCGACAACCGTTTCTCGCTTGGTGACCTGGCGCGCAAATTTCACCGCCAGCTCGACGGCGTTGGTCCCCGTCGGCCCGGGAAAGGCGAGTTTGTAATCAAGCCCGCGCGGTTGTAGGACAGTCTCGTGAAAAGCTTGTATGAAATCGCGCTTTGCTGCCGTGTGCAGATCGAGAGCATGAAGAATGCCGTTGTCACAGAGGTAACGCATCACGGCGCGCTTGATAGGCTCGGGGTTGTGGCCGTAGTTGAGCGCACCGGCACCGCTGAGAAAATCAATGTATTCCCGCCCGTCCTCGTCAACGATCGTGGCGCTAGACGCGCTTACGTATACGGCTGAGAATTTCCGGCAATACGAACGAACATCCGATTCATGACGAGTAAAGACATCCCGCTGATCTGAATCATCGGCCGGTATGCGGGCTTGTTTAAATGTTGCCACAGCCATGGCCTATCCTCCTTCTGTACTGCTGTACCGCCCGATCTGCCCTGGTCTCCGGTGTTAGCTCCTTATCTGGGTTCGGCGTGATCCCTCCCACATCCCTGTGCAACTTGCCCCGCTAGGAGCGTTTCCTTCGTTCGTAACCCTCACCCAGCCCGGGGGGCGCGCCACGGCGGTTTCAGAGTTGCGGCGCGGTCCTTCCCGGACTATGACTTCCTAACATAAGCCAGTAGCATCACCAATGCATCGGACTCAAATGTGCTGGGTTTTTAAGGACTCGACAAATCAGTATATTTAATCTATATATTAGCTAAACTAATGCATAGTTCCCTCTCTAAAATTCCACTTTCTGCGCTGCGTACCTTTGGGGCCGCTGCCACACATCTCAGCTTCACCAAGGCGGCGAGGGAGCTGTATCTGACGCAAGGTGCCGTGAGTCAGCAGATAAAACACCTCGAGGAACGCTTGGGGTTTAAACTGTTTCGACGACACATCCGCAAGCTCGAACTCACGGACGAGGGGAAGGGGTTATCGGCCGTGGTGCGCAATGCGCTGTATGAGATCGATGAGACCATTAGACGGCTCCAGGCTGAGGGCGACGAAGGTGTGTTGACCGTCAGTGTCGGGTCGGCATTCGCGATGAATTGGTTGATACCGCGGCTCGGACGGTTTCGTGACCAATACCCGAGCATTGATGTGCGTATCGACGCCATCGATGATGCGATCGACTTGCGCACCCTGCGGGATATAGACATGATGATCAGATTCAGCCGTAAAAACTATCCCGACCTGCATGTTACCGAGCTAATGAAAGAGCAGGTCTTCGTGGCGTGCAGCCCGTCCCTCCTCGATCCCCGTACGCCGCTGCGTAAACCTTCTGATCTGTGCCACTACACCTTGTTGCACAACGAGGTCTCGGAGCGTGAGCCTGAAAGCGCAGGCGATTGGAGCAACTGGTTGCAGCAGCTTGGTGAACCGGTTTTGCCATGCCTCAAGGAAGGACTGCGCTTTCCCCGCTGCGATACGCTCATTCAGGCCGCCCTGCATGGACAGGGTGTCGTACTGGCGTGGACCACGATGGTGGGGAATGAGCTGAGTACAGGTCGGTTGATCAAGCCTTTCCAAGGCCGTTTTGAAACGACCAACGCATTTTATGCCGTCAGCACGCCCGAGGTCACGCAAAAGCCCAAGACCCGAAAGTTCACAGAATGGCTAATAACACAGGCCCGATCCGAAGCGAAGCGAACAGACTCGCCACGCAGCGAGCAGCCGGCGAACGTGCGCTGATAGGCTGCGACGCAGTCGGCTAAGAAGATGAAACCGTCTGTATGGCTTCGTCCAATTAATCGATCACCGCTGCAACGCGCGTGGTCTTGCGCAAATCCGGATGGACCAACAGCCACACGTCGTGTTACACAAGATCGACCGGCCCGCCGAAACTCGCACCAGCCCGGGGCTCTCGTCGGCGATGAACCTTGGCGGCACGTCTCATCCGATTCCGCGTTGAGCGGCCTGAAGTATCGATTCGGCGTCACTAACGGTCGATGGCAGTGTTTGACGCGGGCGTAATGAGCGACCCAGCGCGCCTCCTGTTTAACACGCTCGGCGTAGCCCAAGACCGACTTTCCAGCAGCCGTAGGCAGGAGTACCGCGTCCGCTCGCTCAAAAAGCTGGCTACCCAGTGCCCGCTTCGACGGTAGCGGGGCGGCGCGAGAGCGTGCTCTGGTTCACGCCGCGCGGCTGCGGACAACTGATCTGCCGCGGTGAATCGCAAGAAAACAGCGCAAGTCGTTCCAATTTTTGCAAGATTGCATGGATTAGATGCAATAATGCCTGTTTCATCTGGATTATCGCAAAGCTACAAACGAGTCTCCAATATCCACTTGGCGTAACACAGTGTCATTATTGGACTCGTTAGTATTAGTATTAGAGATCTTGGCGGACCCGAGGTGGTTCTGGGTTGCCGCGGCAGCCGTGTTTGCTGCGTTGGTACGCGGCTTCACCGGCTTCGGGGCCGCGATGGTGTTTGTGCCCGTTGCAAGCGCGATCTACGAGCCAAAGGTCGCGGTGGTAGTGTTGTTCATCGTCGACGGCGTCATCACATTTCCCATGGTCTTCAAAGCGATCCATCAATGTCGGTGGCCGGATATCACGTGCCTGGCCGTCGGTGCCGCTTTGACCATCCCGCTGGGCGTGCACGTGTTGCTGATCACTGATGTCGTACTCCTTAGATGGTTTATTTCGCTCTCGATCCTGGGGCTGGTGGCGGTGCTGGCTAGCGGGTGGCACTACAAGAAGCGCCCGCCGCAGATGGCGTGTGTCGGGGTCGGTGGCGTCTCGGGCTTCGCGGGAGGGGTAGCGAACCTGTACGGTCCGCCACTCGTGCTCTTTTGGCTGGGCGGTCAATCGGGCGCGGCGACCGTGCGCGCAAATATTATTGTCTTCTTCGCCATTACGGCCGTCGTTAGCGGGATCACATACTGGTGGAACGGTCTTTTTTCGGCACACACTTTGTCTGTGTCGATCGGGTTGATGCCGATTTACGCAGCCGCCGTCTGGCTCGGGGCACAAAGCTTTCGCCGCGCCTCCGAGGCGCTTTTTAGGCGGTTCGCGCTCGTGCTCATCGCACTCATCGCTGTCGCCAGTCTCCCGGGCTGGAGATCGTTGTGGCACTGGGTCGGTCAGTGAACGCGCCTCGCTGTTTTCGCCTGATGCAGCGGGTTGAGCGCCAGCTACTCGCGCGCGCGGCGCGTTATTAACGAGTGGTCGAAAAAACTGGCGTCCCCAACGGGATTTGCACCTTATGCTAGTGGCTTGGTCGTGCCTTCTGAAGCTGCCGCCTAGCTTGCCTGCCTCTGCAATAGATACTCCCTTTACGGAGATTGCTGGAAGGTTCGCTCACACCAAAAGCGGTCATCCCTGATAAGCGGCCGGGGATTTGGTTGAAGTCGTTTTTCTTGGGGGCGAGGTAGAAGCAAGGCATGGTGGATGCTCCTATTGTTTTTTGCTCGTCCTCATGCGTGGTGCGCACCCTGCGCCGCGAACATCCGTTGGAGCTTGCCGAACGTGCGTCCCGGTCCACGTCGCGGAAACGAACCGTGCCTTCGTCCTAGCCGCCGGACAATGACGCCGCCGTAGCGTCCCTTTGCTCGTCGCGGTTCGCGAGACAAGCACGGGTGGCGTGGTAGCTGCCCGCGAGCAACTCATCGGGGTCGCGGCCTTCCGCCACCAGCAACTCGCGCGTGTAGGCGGTCAGTCGCTCCAATGACTCGCTCCGACGCCAGTCGTCGGCCGTGGTGCCCGCCAGGCTCAATCCTTGAGCCGGCGGCATCGGCGGTACGCGCTGGTACTCGGGCGGGCGGTGCCACATCGACAGCCGGTAGTAGATTCGCTCGGCACACTGCGCCACGGAGCCCAGGATTGTGTCTCCGCCGCCGCGCAGGAACCCGGGCGGATAGGCGGTATCGCTGCCATGGCATGCGCCGCAGTAACGGCGGAAGGTGAGCAGCAGGCCGCGGTGCTCCAGCGCCACCGACAAGGCTGCGTCGGCCGGACCGGCCTCGACATCGAGGCGCGGATCCGGCATTGGCCTCGAGTCACAGCACCGAGACGCGGGCAGAACACCGATCTCGGCGAGTAGCCAGCCGGACAGCCTGGCCCCGTCGAAGCGCTCGGCGAGCAACGGCGAAGACGCGGAGGCACCCGCGGCAAGGTGCCCCAAGGTTGAGGCTACCGGTCGGAAATCACTGGCGATGGAGAGCGTGCCGCTGGCGTCGAAGCGTGTGGCGCTGTCGGCCACCCCCTCGTCCCAGGCGAGAGCAAAGCCGAGCAAAGAGTTGCCGTCGGGTGCCCTGATGGCCGTCTCACCATCTCTACCGACCAACCGCAGCGCGATCCGGCTACCGGTTTGCGCATCTTCGACGCGCCCCACCATGGTGCGCCGAGCATAGGTGCCTCCTCCCATCTCGAGCCAGCCGGCCTCGCCCTCAGCGCTCCCATCGGGGGTCACCCGAAGCTGGGCCCGCAGATGAAACCCCGCGCCCGTCTTCGGCCCCGTCCGACACTCAATCTGAAGCAGCCGCGGGCGCCCGGCGAAGCCTCGGCGAATCACCGTACAAGGCGCCGTCAACGAACGCCCGGGGGCGCCCTCGCCAGCCTCGCGCAGATATCGGGCCAGCAACCCCATGTGTCGCTCGGGCAAGGAGCGGGACAGCCCGCGCACCAATCGGTCCAGGTCGCTGGCGGTCGAGGCCTCCCATCGGGCCATCGGCGGCCGGCGTCTGAGCGGATCCAGCGCGACCGACACCACCGATGGCGCGGACGACATCAGCGGTGAGCGGTTGGGGAGGTTCGGGTTCGGTATCAGAAGGCCGCGCGGCCATCGCCGGGTCCAGTTACGCCGTTGCAATGGCAGGTAGCCCTCGGCATACAGCGCCGCCGTTCGCTCGAAGCCCGCGGAATTGCTCAAACGATAGTGGACCATAGCCTGGAGCGCGCCTGCGCGACAACGCGCCGCCTCGGTCGGGAGGGCCGAAGCACAGCCTTCGGACCATAGCCGCTGATACACCGGCAACAGGTTGGCCTCGTTGGTGGCCTTGTCTATCGCCACCACCGCGCGGTCGACGTCGGTCACGGGCACGCCATGAAACTGCACCCCCAGCCCCCCAAGGCGACTTGCCACTCGGGGGTTGGCGGTGGTCTCGTCCCAGCTCGCATCCGCGAAGATCGGACCCGCGTTCTGATGGCAGCTCGTGCACAGCGCCCGCCGGGCATAGCGCACGCGGGGCGCCCGGTCCGGGCCGTAGTCGCGCACGACCTGGAACTCGAACCGGCTCGCCGCCTCGTTGTAGCTGATGATCTCGACCATACTCGCCCGCGGCTGGTAGCCCAGAAACAGGCGGTTCTTGAGCCGGATGTCGAGTGGGCCGGTGCCCGATTCCGGCTCGCCGGTCACCGCCACCACGACCCTCGGCGATTGGAAGTAGTCCGGGGCCGCCGCTTCGCGCTGCAGGGAACGACCCAGAGGAATGAGCGTCGCGTCGAGCGGTGATCGCGACATGGCCTCCCCTCCCGCCGCGTGCTCGAGCATCTGCAGCAGTCGTGGGAAGGGAAACGGTACATCGTGGACCACGCCAGCCGCAGTAGCGCGGCTGAAGACGGCATCGAACGCAGATCCACCCGCCGGCGGTAGATCCGGACCGGGCGCGTACGGATCCACCGCCCAGGTCCCAACCTCGGAAACCGCCGGTGTCGGACTGGCCACGTACGGGTGCTCGCCGTCCGACGGCATCGGCGGCAGCCGACGGTTCAGGAATCCCGTCACGTCCTCGATGGCGCGGACGTGGGCGAGCCGGTCATAGCGCCTGGGCGCCGTCCCGGCGTTCGAAGGCTCGGCAAGCCCTGCCTGCGGGTCGTCAAAGCCCGGCAGCGTCCCTGCGTAGACCCGCACTTCCAGCGCAGGCGTGTCTGCGAGCGCATCACAGGGGTTGCCGCGCTCGGTCCCATACGACTCGGCGCACAGCACCAGCATTGGGTGCGAAGACGACCGACCGCGGCTGTCACAGGTCGTGGGTGTCACCGCTACGGCGGCTTTGAATACCTCTCGGCGCGGCCCGAGGGCCTCGACATCATCGACCAGGGCGCCGACCGGAGCGTCGCCCCAGCCCATCACCGCCATGCGCCCGCGGTCGACCTCCGGCTGGGCCGAGAGATAGCGCGCGGCCCCCAGCGCGTGCTGCACGCGCATACGCAGCAACTCGGCCCTGGCCGCGGGGTCGCGGATCCCGCAGGTCCGACCGCGGTCTTGCATGAAGTAGTCGTCCACGACCAGGGCCACGTAGCCGCGCTCGGAAAGTGCCCGCGCCCAGGTTTGCTGGTAAGCCTTGTGACCCTCGCAGGAAGGCAACATCACCACCGCCGGGTGGCGGCCGACCTCGACCGGCACGCTTAAATAGCCGCGCACGGGGGCAGACCCGTGCGCGGCGACGGGCTCGCCACTCTGGACGAGGGTCTCAGCGGGTGACGAGGAAAAGGTTATCCACTGCGCCGCGACGGGACTGACGAGCCCAGCAAAGAGCCAGCCTCCGAGGAACAAGACGGCCAGTGTGCGTATTGTGTGCATCGACGCAATCCGACTCGGTGCGACATGTCGATTCTACTGCCGATCGGGTCGAGAAAGAGATAGGAAATTCCTTTTGACGTCCCCAACGGGACTCGAACCCGTGTTGCAGCCTTGAAAGAGCGATATACGACAACCTGTCACATAATTTAACGATCTTTTCACCCTCTTACTCAAGCCGAGTCTATAGATCTGTGAGGCGTGAAGTGTGAGGTGTAGTGTGAGGTGTGAGGAATAACTTCAGTAGCGAGTTACAAGTAGCGACCGGTGTCGTTGTTTTGCTTTTGAACCCCCTTGCTCAAGCCGAGCGAGGCGCGAAGGCGAAGAACACGCCCGAAGGGGCGCGGAATGGATTCCGCGCGTCCGGGCCAGGTACATGGACGTGCCTTGCCTGGACCCCCTGAGATTCTATGGTTCAAGTCAAGCACTTTGTCAGTCGCTCAGGCATAAAGACG
>JBHHZP010000073.1:0-16790 GCA_046758085.1 Acidiferrobacterales bacterium | reverse complement strand
TAGTTGGGCGAATCCGACAGCGTGCGTGCGCGCTCACGCAGCACGGTCTTCTGAATCTTGCCGGTGGAGGTCTTGGGTAGCTCGCAGAACACGACCTTCCTCGGTGCCTTGAAGTGAGCCATGTTGTTGCGGCAGAAACCGATGATGTCGGTTTCCCCGACATCGCTGGCATGCGGCTTGAGCGTTATGAAGGCGCAAGGTATTTCACCCCAGTATTCGTCCGGCTGCGCCACGACAGCGGCCTCCATGACGGCCGGGTGTTTGTAGAGCACTTCTTCCACCTCGAGGCTCGAGATGTTTTCACCGCCAGAAATAATGATGTCCTTGGCGCGATCCTTGATCTCGACGTAACCGTCCGAATGTACGACCGCCAGATCCCCGGTGTGGAACCAGCCGTCGGCGAAGGCTTCGTCCGTGGCTTTCGGGTTCTTGAGATATCCCTTCATGACCGTGTTGCCCTTGACCCAAATCTCGCCGATGACCTCACCGTCGGTCGGAACGTCGGATCGGGTTTCACGATTCACCACCCGCACGTCTTCCAAAGTGGAGTAGCCTACGCCCTGACGGACGACCATGTCCGCTTGCTTCGCCTTGTCGAGGGTATCCCAATTGTCCTGCCAGGCGCACAGGGTTGCCGGCCCAAAGCTCTCCGTGAGCCCATAGAGGTGGATGACGTGAAAACCCATCGCCTCCATTTTGTTGATAACAGTACTTGGCGGCGCTGCGCCGCCGGTGGCGGCCTCGACGGCCTTGGAAAATGTTTTCTTGGCGTCTTCAGGCGCGTTGATCAGTGCATTGAGCACGATGGGTGCGCCGCACATGTGGGTGACGCCGTTCGCCGCAATGGACGCGAACACGCGCGCCGGATCGACCTGGCGCAAGCACACGTGTGTGCCGCCGACGGCAGTAACGGCCCAGGTGTAGGTCCAGCCATTACAGTGAAACATCGGTAAGGTCCACAGGTACACGGAATCGGCGCACAGTCCCAATGCCAGGATGTTGCCGAGTGCATTCAGATACGCCCCTCTATGGTGATACACGACTCCCTTGGGGTTGCCGGTGGTGCCCGAAGTGTAGTTGAGTGAAATCGCCTGCCACTCGTCCCGCGGAAGCTGCCAGCTGTAATTCGGATCGCCCCCGTCAAGAAACGTGTCGTACTCTTTCTCGCCGATTGCCGAGCCCGCCTCACCGAGTGGGTCATTGATATCAATCACGGTCGGAGGATTGTCCAGCTGTGACGTGGCCTTGCCGATAACGTCGGCGAACTGACGGTCGGCAATCAGCAATTTCGCCTCGCCATGTTTCAAAATGAACGCTATGGTGTTCGGATCCAGCCGAATGTTCAGCGCGTTCAGGACGGCGCCGCACATCGGCACCCCATAGTGCGCTTCCAGCAGTGCGGGCACGTTGGGTGCCATTACCGCGACCGTATCACCGAGGCCGATGCCGCGACCGGCGAGTGCTGACGCCAGACAACGGCAGCGCACGTAAAAAGTTGCGTAATCGAAACATGTGCCCCCGTAAACCACCGCGGTCTTCGCGGGATAGACTGCGGCCGCGCGCGCGAGGAAGCTAAGCGGCGTTAGCGGCGTAAAGTTCGCCGCATTTTTCGCGAGGTGCTGATCGAACTTGTTCATAGCGAATTCCTTCGCACGATTAGAGCTGCTCTACGCCAACGTGCAAAGACGAAAAGTCTAAGACCCCATCGTCAAATCACGAAAACCCGGCGTCCTTTGCGCCCTTGCGTTGGGTGTTGCCGGGCTACTCATCGCCAAACCCCGCCGCCTTGAGGTGCTTAGGGTTACTGACCCGCAGGCGTGCGCATACCCACTCGAGCAGCATCGGGCGCAGTCGATCGCCTGGCTCACCATCAAATTTTCCGCAGCGAATCTCATCCGCAAGGCGCGCACGCAAAGCGGCAAGCGGCTCCGCGTCGGCCTGAGCCGTGCTCTGCTCGCCGTAGAGCTGCGCAAACAGGTCCAATTCTATGTCCAAGATCGCGCTTCCGATTTCAGCCTCGCGCACGGCGATGCCCATGGCGCTGGCGACCATGATTGCAGGGTACTTTTGCTCGGCAGGCAGCTGCGCCAGCAGCTCGTTCAGCAACGTCTCGCGTGCCGCACGGAGCAGCTCTGCACCTGTCGGGTGGTCAGGCATGCGCGCTCTCCCGTCCCTCGATGTGATCTATCTGCATGAGCATATCGAGTTCCATCTCCGGCACCATGCGGCCCGTCAGCGCCAGCTCCAATGATGATTGTTTCCCTGAATAATGACGCTCGGCTTGCTGCAGCGCGATGATCGCCCAGCGCACGGCCGCCATGACCTCCCAGTAGGCGACCCGAGCGGGATCAACCGCAGCGCCGGCGATGCGTTCGTATCCGCGATACAAGGCGGCGCGACTACTCATGCCACCGGCCTCTTTGTCCCAGGCGCCGAAGCGCCAGCAGCGCGCGCAAAACCAACCGAGGTCCTCGTACGGGTCGCTCCACGTTGCGAACTCCCAGTCAAGAATCCCCGTAAGCCGGTTTCCGTCGACCATATAGTTGCCCGTGCGGTAGTCACAATGACATAACACCGGCTCGCAAGGCGGCGGCGCGTGGCGCTCGAGCCAGCGCAGACCCCATTCGAGCACGGGCTGGCATGAGGGCAATGCATCCAGATACTGGCGGTAAAGCGCCACACGTGTCAGCGCGCCACTGTGGTGCGGTATCGGTAAAAATGCGAGCGCGGCAACAGGGGGTTTGATGCGATGCAACCGCGCCAATTCTTCCCCGAGCCGTTCGACCAGCGCCTCGCGCGCATCGTCAGTCAGTGGCCCGCGTACGAGATCCCGCGCGGTGGCCGAACCCGGAACTCTGTACATTAGAAGAAAGGTCTTGCCGGTTCCCGAACTGTCCTGACAAAGCCACAGCGGCTCCGGCACGCTCACCCCCGCCGCGAACGCTGCCTGCAGTACGGCAAATTCCTGTGCCCGGGACAAGCTGGCGCCCACCTGCGACGGCGAATCCGTGCGGAGCACCAGCGACCGGCGCCCGGCGAACTCACCGCCACTGATCTCGAGCTCGAGCGCATAGTTCTCCTGGATGGCGCCACCATGCAACGGCCTGAGCTCCAGCACGCTTGCGGAACGAGCGCCAGCGGCGCGCGCGACGAGCTTCGCAATTGCTGCGCGCATCTCGTTCCCATTCAGTTCCATGACCAGAAATCAGTTCCCGACTGGAGGAGATTGCGCGAGAGCACCATCTTGTGGACCTCAGACGCGCCATCGACGAGGCGTGCCTGACGTGCATAGCGATACATCCACTCCAGTACGGTGTCTTTGGAATAACCTTTGGCACCACATAGCTGGATCGCGGTGTCAACGGCCTTGTGCAAGGTATCGGCCACCACGACTTTTGCCATCGACACCTGCTTGCGCGCGAAGTCCCCCTGGTCGAGCTTCCACGCGGCGTGCATGGTCAGCAGCCGTCCGGTATGCACGTCCATCGCGGCCTCGCCGAGCATCCACTGCACCGCTTCATGCTCGGCAAGCGTGCTGCCAAACGCTTCGCGTTCACGCACGTAATCCGTCGCGATTTCCAACGCACGCCGGGCCATCCCCAACCAGCGCATGCAGTGGGTCAACCGCGCCGTACCCAGACGTATCTGTGTCACCTTAAGGCCGTCGCCGACTCCCATGAGTCGATTTTCATCAGCTATCTCGAGCCCGTCGAACTTCAGCTCGCAGTGACCGCCGTGTTCCTCTGGGCCCATGATGGGGATACGCCGCACGATGTCCCAGCCGGGATCATCGCGATGAAACAAAAATGCCGTAAGCCCTCTGCGAGGATCATCCGACGTGCGAGCCACAAGGATCAGGTGCGCGGCGGTTTCGGCGCCCGTAATGAACCACTTATGACCGTTGATGATCCACTTGTCTCCCTTCCTGGTGGCCGTCGTGCGCATCATGCCGGCTGGATCCGAGCCGCCACCGGGATGAGGTTCTGTCATCACAATGGCCGAGCGCGCTTGGTCATCGATGATAGGTTGCAGCCAGCGATCCTTTTGCGCGGCGGTGCCGACCTTATTAAGCAGTATCATATTGCCGTCGTCGGGCGCGGCGCAGTTGAACACGACCGGCCCGAAGATCGAGCGGCCCATTTCCTCATAGCATGCCGCCATCCCGACCATGCTGAGCCCTTGACCTCCACGCTCCCTGGGCATTTGCAAACACCATAAGCCTTCGGATCTGGCTTTCACGCGCAACGGTTGCAGACGCGAGTCGCTGATGTTTTCGCCTTGATTGTAGGCGTCGCGGTCGGACTCGAGCGGTATAATGTGCTTGTCAAGGAAAACGCGAATGCGTTGCCGATAATCCTCTATCTCTGGGCCCAGTGTGAAATCCATGGCTGTCCTTAATTAGAGAGTGGATTGTAGATGCCCGCCGTCGACAACGATCGCGCTGCCTGTCATGTACCGCGAGGCGTCGGACGCCAGCAGCAACAATGCACCATTGAGATCTTCGGGTTTGCCCAACCGGCGCTGCGGAATGCGCTTGATCATGGCCTGGCCCGCGGGAGTTGCGAAGAACTCACGGTTAAGCTCCGTCTCCACATAGCCCGGGGCTATGGCGTTCACGCGAATACCGTGACGCGCCCACTCGAACGCCAGCGCTCGCGTCAGCTGCATGAGTCCTGCTTTTGACGCCGCATAGGGCGCCGTGTAGCCGGCAACGCGAACCGCGAGAATTGATGCGACATTGATGATACTGCCGCCAACACCGGCGGCAACCAGCCGCCGCGCTGCTTCCTGCGCGACCAGCCAGGCACCCTTAAGATTGGTGTTCACGACCCGGTCCCAATCGCGTTCCTTGACTTCCAATGCAGCATCGGCGCTGGCTACGCCGGCATTGTTCACGACCACGGTCACCGGGCCCAGCTTATCCTGTACTGTTGCGAATGCCTCCGCGATGCTCTCGGCCTCGGTCACGTCCATGGCAAGCGCGAGCGCCTGCCCGCCCTCGGATTCGATCTGCGCGGCCAGCGTTTGCAGCTGCTGCCTGCGGCGGGCGGCCACTGCGACCCTGGCCCCGGCGCCAGCGAGCGTCTGCGCGAAGTGGCGACCGAGACCACTCGATGCACCGGTAACCAGCGCTACTTCCCCGGAAAGATCAAACGATGTCCTCATACGGTGTCCGCTTGAACAACTCAACGCAAAGGCGCAAAGGGTTCTTTGGATTGGAAAAACTTCGCGTCTCCGCGTCTTGGCATTGGTTCTTGTTTGGCCTGTTTATGGTTCTTGCCCTATCTCCTGCACAATTGTCCGCAATGCGTTGTATCCATCTACCAGACGCGGTGAAGGTCGCCCCAGATGGCCCTCAGGCACACGATAGACATGCTGGCGAGCCAGCGCTTTCATGCCTTGCCATGCCTTATTGCGATAAATGACCTCCGGTCGATATTTCTCCGGTGGTACACCGCACCAGGAAATTATAATCGCGTCGGGATCGAGCGCACGTACCTCGGCATCTACTAACGGCGTGCTCTTGACGTTACGGTCCGCCAGCGGGTTGGCGGCACCCGCTGCCGTCAGCAGGCCATTGACCCAACTATGCCTGCCGGGAGCAATAACGGGCTTGGGCCACCACTGCACCAGTATGTTGGGCCGGTGGCGAGGCGCGTGCCCATCGCGTGACGCCATGCGGCGACGCATGTCGTCCACCACTGCCTGCCCGTTTTCCGGCACACCGAGGAGCTGCCCGATCTGCCGGATGTCGCGGTGCACATCCTCCAGCGAAACCGGTTCGGGGGCGTGGTAGGTCAAACCCGCCTGTGCCAGCGCGTCTACCACCTGCTCGTGCCCCGGAACGGTGAGCGAGGCAAGCACCAGGTCGGGCCGCAGCTTCTTGACCTTCTCGACATCTATGCCGAGATCGGGGCCCACGCGGGGCAGGCGGTGAACCACCTCTTCGGGAAAGTCAGAGTGATCGTCGACGCCCACCAGGAGCCCGGCACAGCCGAGTGCACAGACAATCTCGGTATTGGAGCAGTTCAGGGATACCACGCGCATAGGACGCATAAGCGTAACAAGATCCGCGAGCCAGGAACACCGGCCTTCGGCATGAGAACCTCGCCGCTGCCTTGCAACCGGTCGTAAAAAGATTACAGTGCATTTATGGAGGCCCGCAACGCCACAGGGCAGTCGCGAGGGCGAAGGGCGCTGATATTCTGGAGTAGCGGAAAAGACAGTGCTTACGCCTTGTACATCTTGCGTCAGCAAGGGAACGTGGAGGTCGTGGGGCTGCTGACAACCGTGAATCGCCCAGCCAACCGTGTGGCCGTGCACGCGGTGCCGGAATCACTGTTGGCAGTGCAGGCGGACGCCTGCGGCCTTCCCGTAAAACGAGTGGTCATTCCGGATCCGTGTCCGAACGAGCACTACGAGGCAGTAGTCGGCGCCGCCCTGAAAGACGCAAGGTCTGCCGGCATCGACAGCGTCGTCTTCGGCGACCTGTTCCTCGAAGACATTCGCGCCTATCGTGAGTCACTGCTCGCGGGCACCGGCATCGAGCCGCTCTTCCCGTTATGGGGGCGCGACACGCATGCGCTTGCGGCAGAAATGGTAGCGGCCGGCTTACGCGCGCGTATCACCTGCGTCGACGTAAAATCTCTTCCGACGTCCTTCGCCGGGCGCGTTTACGATGCCAGGCTGCTTGCCGATCTACCAGCTAGCGTCGACCCCTGTGGGGAAAATGGAGAGTTCCATACATTTGCCTACGCCGGACCGATGTTTCGTCACGCCATAGCCGTACGCATGGGAGCGATCAGCGAGCGCGACGGTTTCGCGTATGCTGACACGATCACCGAGTCATAGTGTTGCCGCCCGATGAATCTCGCTCACATTGGGTCGGTGGTTCGCTCTGCGGGATTCACGACCCGCGGTGCATTTGGCCCCACGCCGGCGGACGCGGTGCCGCCAATGCCGGATGGTGACACGGTTGCCACGGTAGTTCTTGTCGGCAATGCCGGCGATTCGATGTGGCACGCATTCCAGCGTGCTCGCCGCAAGTCTGGGACAATGCTTTCGTTGGATGCCTGGACGCGCGACGTGCTGACGGTGCTCGCCCGTACGTGCGACGCGCATGCGTTGTTTCCGTTTGGTGGCCCGCCGTATCTCCCGTTTCAACGCTGGGCCCAGCGCGCCGAGCGGGTCATGCCCTCACCGATCGGGCCCTTGATCCATCCAGACTACGGCTTGTGGCACGCGTATCGCGGGGCACTCGCCTTTGCCCAATCGATTGAATTCCCGCAAGTCGCTCCACACCCCAGTCCGTGTGAAAGCTGTGCGACCCGGCCGTGTTTGACCGCCTGTCCGGTGGCGGCATTGTCACCGGGTCGCTACGACGTGAAAACATGCCGCGACCACATTGCGCGCCAGGCGGGCGCCAACTGTTTACAGGAAGGCTGTCTGGCGCGGCGCGCCTGCCCGATCGGCCGCACATACATGTACTCCCGCGGGCAAATGCGGTTTCATATGGAGGCATTCTTGCGGAATGCGAGAAAGGCGGTGACTGGAGATTAGTGATTGGTGACTCGTGACCAGAAATTCCTTATCATCGCTTGCATTCCCAGTCAGCAATTACCAGTTACTAGTCACGGAAACAAACAATGCGTACTGACTCAGAGTGTATCTTTTGCAAGATTGTCACGGGGGATGTCCCGTGTTTCAAATTGTACGAGGACGACCAGACCGCCGCATTCATGGACATCAACCCCGGGAACGAAGGCCACGCGCTGGTTATTCCAAAAGAACATTGGGAAAATATTTATGTCATTCCGCCGGAGCTGCTTGCGGCAACCGTACAGACGGTACAAAAGATAGCCCGAGCCGTGAACCAGACCCTGAACCCGGATGGGATAAACTTGGTGCAGGCGAATGGAAAGGGCGCCGCCCAATCCGTGCTGCATTTTCACATGCACATTCTGCCGCGCCGGATGGGCGATGAGCTGAAGCTCAACTGGGGTCTGCGTCCTGGGGATATGGATGCCGTAAAGGATGTGTGCGAGCGGGTGAAACGGAATTTGCCCGTCTAAGACCGGTCAAAATTATAAATACGTTAACAAAGTATGTGTCGAAGAATACTCCTATAGAGGATCGGAACGAGACAGGCGCGCTGCCAACGCGTCGTTGGTGGCGCGCGGAACAAGGGTGAGCCGGAAACAGGCGACGATCCAGTGAATCGTCGCCCCGGCGAACGCCCGAGCCAGGACGGCTCGGGCCGGTACCCAAGCGGAGCACGGACCGCGAAGCGCAGGGGAGGAGCGCGGCACCACCGATTCGAGCGCAACAGAGACGTGGAGCGAGATTAAGCGGCGGTAGCACACCTGTCTCGTTGGCAACTGTGCGGGGCAAGATGTAGGGTGGAATGAGTGCAGCCGAATCCGCCCTACCATTGAAGGGTTGCAACTTAAATCCGAAAGAACCTTCTCTGTTCTAAGTAGCATGACGATCACACTATAACCAGCGGCTCACCGAAGCCCAGCTCGCGCCGCAGCACCCCGATGATCTCGCCATGGGTCGCTCCCGCCGCGGCGGCATCCACCACATGCTCGAAAACGTTTTGATTCTCACTGTTCGCCGCCGCCGCCAGCGCATCCAGGGCCGCGTGTACGCTTGAGCCATCGCGCGTGGCTTTGAAAGTCTTGAGACGCGCGAGCTGCGCTTCGATCGCGGCTGGTTCGGGTCGCTCAAGCGGCGCGTGTCGCGGGGGGCCTTCCTCGGCCTGATAGGCATTGGCGCCCACGATTTTTTGTTCCGCGCGTTCTACTCGTTCCTGGAAGGCCAGTGCGGATGCGCCGATCATGTTCTGCACGAGCCCGCTTTCGACGGCACTGTACATGCCGCCGGTATTATCGATTTGGACCATAATCTTCTCGATCTCCTGTTCCATCTGATTGGTCAGCGCCTCCATATAATAAGAGCCACCCAACGGGTCGATGACGTCGGCAAGGCGCGCCTCTTCGCGCAGGATGTTCTGCGTGCTCACCGCTACACGAGCGGCCTCGGCGACCGGCGTGCTGAACACCTCATCGTAGGCGTCGGTGTGCAAGGACTGCAGCCCTCCGAGCAAACCCGCCATCGCCTGCACGGTGACGCGAGTAATATTATTCAGGGGCTGTTGCCGCGTGAGGTCAACGCCTGATGTCTGGGCGTGGAACTTGAAACGCCAGGAACGTGAGTCCGTGGCACCCAGGCGGTCGTGCGTGAGCCGTGACCACACCCGTCGCCCCGCCCGTAACTTCGCGATCTCTTCGAAGAAGCTTATCGAAAGATCGAAAAAAAATGTGAAACGCGGCAAGAAGCTGTCAGGCGCCATGCCGCGCGCCATGCAGTCCTCCGCGTACTGTATCGCCGTGCATAGCGTAAATGCCATGGCCTGAGCGGGGGTGGCGCCCGCCTGCTGCATATGTTGACCCACGATCGACACCGGATTCCAGTTTGGCACATGCTTGTTGGTGAACTGGACATGGTCGACCAGAATGCGCCGTGATCCGGCCAGCGCAATGCGGAAAAACATGTGATTGGCGACAAAGTGGGAAATGTAATCGCTCTGATTGGAGGTACCGGTGATCCTGGACCAGGGGATTTCCCGGTGTTTGGCGACGGCAAGCAGGAAGGCGAGCAGAGTAAACGGAAGCGGATCGTTCAGTGCCGTGGAGATCTTATCGATCGGAATATCGCGCAAACAGATGTCCATATCCTCGACCGAGTTCACGATGGTGCCGCAGGTGCCTAAGATAAGCGGATCCACTTCATCCATGTCCACGCCGCGATAGACTGAGTTGCAAGGAATCAGGCTGATGGCCGAGGCACCGGCGGCAAGCATACCTTTCAGGCGAGCGTTATAGTCCTCCGGTACACCGAGACCGACCAGCTGGCGCTGGCTCCAGGGGCGGCCGCGATGCATGGTTGGATAAATGCCGCGGGTCATCGGCACCTGCCCGGGAAACCCCAGGTCCTCCACATAGCGATGGCTATCCCAGTCTGCAGGCGTGTACAGCGGTTTAATATCAACGCCGGAACGGTTGTAGATTCTGTCGCGATCGCCGATCTGTGCGGCATATTGTTGTCGCCACGTTGCGTGGGCCTGCTCAAATCCGGGTAGCGCTAGCTGCATCGGTTGCTGGTTCATCATGTTCTCCTTCATGTTGTCCCTGATGCGGCGCGTGCATCGGCGCTCAGGCGGGATATCTCGGCTACGATTTCTTCGCGCAGGCTACCGGGGTGAAATATCTTGCTTACCCCCGCGGCCAGCAGCGAAGCTTCGTCCTCATCGGGCACGATGCCGCCGATGACCACCTTGACATGTGCCAGGCCGGCATCGCGCAGGGCCGCCATCAGCTTCGGCACAAGCAGGTGATCGGTTGCGAGCGAGCTGACGCCGATCACGTCAAGATCCTCCTGTATCGCCAGCTCGACCACGGCGGGAATCTCTTGCCACGGGCCGGTGTAAACAACTTCCATGCCCGCGTCGCGCAGGTACGCCGCGATAATGCGGCTCCCACGATCATGACCGTCCAGACCGATCTTGGTGACCAGGACCTTGGGCGGGCGCTCATCGGCATCGAACGGGTGGTTCATGCTCATCGTTGCTGTGTTTGAATTCCGCGCAGTACTTGCAGGAAACGTTTCGCGATGGTGCGCGGCGAGTCGCCACCACGCCGGTACCACACCTGCGACCAGTTCAGCGCCCCGAACAGCAGCAAGCGCAGGTAATGCGGGTCGACGTAAGCGGGTAAATCGAGGGCCGCCACCAGGTCTTTGAAGCGCTCTTCATACTGATCGCGCAAAGCAGCGAGTCGCACTCTTACCGCAGGGGCGTCATCAGGCAGGACTCGAATGACGACCTGCGCGTAATCGCTGTGGTCAAGCAGGGTTTGCAGGTGAGCGATACAGGCCGCCTCCAGTTGTTGCCACGGTTCTTTTGCGCCCGCCACCGCGGCATCGACACGCTCGGCTATGCGAGATACGCCCTCGCGATAGACCGTGACCAGCAGCTCGTCTTTCGAGGCGAAATGGTAGTACATAGAGCCAGGCAACATCCCTACGGCGCTCGCAATGTCACGCATGGAGGTGGCGTGATAGCCGTGTTGACGAAACAAACGCGCGGCCGTATCGAGCAGTTGCTGTCGCCGGTTGTCCTGGCGCGGCACGGTGGTGACGGGCTGAGCTGGCATGGCAATGTAAAAAACAAACGACTGTTTGTTTTAACACGATAAGGCGGGTGCGGTCAATCCGTTGATGTAGCGGTCCACCGGGGTTTCATGGGGGCATGCCACTGCGCGGTGGCCGTCAGAATACGCGGTGCAGCTATTGCAAAGTCATCCTAAATCGGGAACATTCCAACGTTTGTGTACTGGCGTCTGAATGCTCGGTCGATTCGGCCGTCTTAAAGGTGCAATGACATGAACGACTCGCTAAAAAGCCCTGCGGTCCACCCGGCTTCCGCGCCCGCGCGCGGACTGGACACGTTTCCGAAGGTGCTCCTGGAGCGCGCGCAGCGCCTGGGCGCCGAACCCGCCATCCGCGAGAAGGACTATGGCATCTGGCAGACGTGGACCTGGCGCGAGGTCGCGCAGGAGGTGCGTGCGCTTGCGTGCGGCCTGGCTGCCATAGGTTTCAAGCGCGGTGATAAGCTCGCCATCATTGGTGACAATCGCCCGCGTCTGTACTGGGGCATGTGTGCCGCCCAGTGCCTGGGCGGAATCCCGGTGCCGATGTATCAGGACTCGGTCGCGCAGGAGCTCCAGTTCGTGATGGACCATGCGGAGGCGCGGTTTGCGATAGCCGAGGACTAGGAGCAGGTCGACAAGCTGCTGGAGATCAAAGACCGTTGCCCAAGGCTCGAGCGCATCATCTACGATGATGCGCGTGGGTTGCGTCACTACCAGCAGGACTACCTGTACGACTTTGACCAGATCCAGGCGCAAGGCCGTGAGTTCGACGACGCCCATCCGGAATTTTTTGCCGATGAGGTCAACAAGGGGCAAGGCCAAGACGTCGCGATTATCCTGTACACGTCCGGCACGACCGGAGACCCCAAAGGCGTGATGCTCACCCACGATAACGTGATGATTACGGCGCGCAACAGCATCGAGCGCGACCACCTGCGTCAGGACGACGAGATCCTTGCCTATCTGCCCATGGCCTGGGTCGGTGACCACGTCTTTTCCTACGGCCAGTCGTATGTGGCCGGGTTCTGCGTGAGCTGCCCTGAAAGCAGCGCTACGGTCCTGAACGATTTACGTGAAGTCGGACCAACGTTTTTTTTCGCGCCACCACGCATTTACGAAAACATTCTCACGACCGTGATGATCCGCATGGAAGATGCGGGCTGGATCAAGCGCAAGTTGTTTCACTACTTCATGGATGTTGCGCGCCGCACGGGTGCGCGCATTCTCGACGGTCAGGCGATGCCACTGGGCAGGCGCGCGCTATATGCCTTGGGCAATCTGCTGGTCTACGGGCCGCTCAAGAACACCCTTGGGTTCTCGCGCATTCGTCTGGCCTACACGGCGGGTGAGGCGATCGGTCCAGACATCTTCGATTTCTACCGTGCCCTCGGGATTAACGTCAAGCAACTCTACGGCCAGACCGAGGCCGCGGTGTTCGTGACGATGCAACTGGACGGCCAGGTCAAGCCGGATACGGTAGGGACAGCGGCACCCGAGGTCGAGATCAAGATCGCAGAAAACGGCGAGGTGATGTACCGTGGCCCGGGCGTGTTCCATTCTTACTACAAGAATCCGGAAGCGACGGCAACCACCAAGACGCCGGATGGCTGGGTCCACACCGGTGACGCTGGATTCTTCGACGACGAGGGCCAACTCAAGATCATCGATCGGGCAAAGGATGTCGGCAAGCTCAATGATGGCTCCATATTCGCGCCCAAGTATATCGAGAACAAGCTCAAGTTCTTCCCGTATATCAAGGAGGCAGTCGCATTCGGCGGCGACCGCGATTACACGACGGCGTTGCTCAATATTGATTTGGAGGCGGTAGCGAACTGGGCGGAGCGACGCAATATTCCCTACGGCAGTTATCAGGAGCTTGCCGCGCGCAAGGAGGTATACGAGTTGATCCACGGCTGCGTCGAGCAAGTCAACCGCGATCTCACCAAGGACGCGCAGCTTGCAACTTCTCAGATCAAGCGTTTCTTGGTCTTGCACAAAGAGTTGGATGCAGACGATGGCGAGCTGACTCGCACGCGCAAGGTACGCCGCAGCTTCGTCGCTCAGAAGTACGACAAGCTGGTCGACGCGCTCTACTCGGGCGAGGCGCGCTGCAACATTAAGACCGAAGTGACGTTCGAGGACGGGCGCAAGGGTTCCATGAGCGCTGACCTCGAGATTCGCGACGTGCCTGCGGTCCAGCCGGTTGCCGCGGCGAACTAGCGGAGCTTGGAGTGGCGCATGGCAGACAATTTGGGGGGGTGTTGTTAAGCGTGGAGGATATCAGCCTCTCCTTCGGAGGTGTGCGGGCGCTGGAGAATGTCAGCTTCGACGTCCGCGAGCGCGAGATCCGGGCCATTATCGGCCCCAACGGCGCCGGCAAGAGCTCCATGCTCAATGTGGTCAACGGCTTTTACCACCCGCAGGAAGGGACCATTACGTACAAGGGCAATACGCGCAAGCAGATGCGCACGCACGAAGCGGCGGCGCAGGGCATTGCGCGCACATTTCAGAACATCGCCCTGTTCAAGGGTATGAGCACGCTCGACAATATTATGACCGGGCGCAATCTCAAGATGCGCAAGAATTTCCTGTTGCAGGCGTGGCACCTGGGGCCCGCGCGCAGGGAGGAGTTCGCGCACCGCGAGAGTGTCGAGCGCATCATCGATTTCCTGGAGATCCAGGCCATTCGCAAGACGCTTGTGGGACGGTTGCCATACGGCCTGCAAAAGCGGGTCGAGCTCGGGCGCGCACTCGCCGCCGAACCCGAGCTGTTGCTGCTCGATGAACCCATGGCCGGCATGAACACGGAGGAAAAAGAAGACATGTGCCGCTTCGTCCTCGATGTCAACGACGAGTTCGGTACCACTATCGTCCTCATCGAGCACGACATGGGCGTTGTCATGGATATCTCGGACCGAGTGGTGGTGCTGGACTATGGGCGTAAGATCGCCGACGGCACGCCGGATGAGGTGCGCACTAACCGGGAGGTCATTGATGCCTACCTGGGTGTGGCCCGCAATTAGGGCTTGAAAGAGAAAGGTTTAGGCCCAGGCACAAATACCCATGGAGATTTTATACTCGATCTTTGTTGCCCCGTTCGTGGATATGTGGACCTCCCCGGTGTTTTTCTCCGAGGTCGTCATCAGCGGTCTTTTGACCGGCGTGATGTACTCGTTGGTCGCGCTGGGATTCGTGTTGATATTCAAGGCCTCCGGCGTGTTCAATTTTGCCCAGGGGGCGATGGTTCTGTTCGCCGCATTGACGCTGGTCGGTCTGATAGAGCACGGCGTGCCGGTGTGGCTGGCGCTGATTCTGACGATGCTTGTTATGGTCGCGCTTGCTATCGCCATTGAGCGTTTGATGCTCAGACCGCTGGTTAATCAGGAGCACATTATCCTCTTCATGGCGACCATCGGACTTACGTTCTTTCTCGAAGGACTGGGTGAATGGATGTGGGGCAGCAATGTGAAGAAGCTGGATGTGGGTATCCCCAGTGAATCATTCGAGGTGGGTGGCATATTGCTGAACGAGTTTGACCTGTTTGCCGCCGCAATCGGGGCGACGCTGGTCGCCGTGCTGGCGGTATTTTTCCACAAGACATCAGTGGGTCGGGCGCTGCGCGCGGTAGCTGATGATCATCAGGCGGCATTGTCCGTGGGCATCCCGTTGAAAACCATCTGGGTTATCGTGTGGTCCGTAGCAGGCATCGTGGCGATGGTGGCCGGTATTATGTGGGGCGCCAAGAGCGGGGTGCAGTTCTCGTTGTCACTGATCGCGCTCAAGGCCTTGCCGGTGCTGATTCTCGGCGGCTTCACATCGGTCCCAGGCGCCATCGTCGGCGGACTGATTATTGGCGTGGGCGAAAAGATTGCGGAAATCTACTGGGGCCCGCTGGTCGGTGGTGCCATCGAGAACTGGTTTGCATACATGCTCGCGCTGGCGTTCTTGCTATTTAGACCGCAGGGACTGTTCGGGGAGAGAATCATTGAAAGGGTGTGATCGGTAATCGGTGACTGGTGATTGGTGATCTGATAATTTGCCATTTAACTAACATGCAAGCGAACAACGTTTCACTAATCACGAATTACTAATCACGAATCACAAGACAATGCTCTACAGAGAATCCGGTCAGTTCAAATCGAGCTATGTCGCCGATCAGGCGATGTTTCCGATCCTGCAAGATCGCTGGTTCATCTTCGCGGTTCTTGCCATCGCCTACCTGGTGGTGCCTTTTGTCGCTAACGAGTACTGGTTGCAAGCCGTGATCATTCCGTTCCTGGTCTTCGCGATGGCAGCGATCGGGCTCAATTTGCTCACCGGTTATGCGGGGCAGCTGAGCTTGGGCACGGGTGGGTTCATGGCGGTGGGTGCCTATGCCACCTACAAGCTCGTCACGATGTTTCCGGAGTTGAACGTGATTGCCGCCTTTCTGATATCAGGTCTGTTCGCCGCCGGCGTTGGCGTTATCTTCGGCGTTCCGAGCCTGCGCATCAAAGGCTTTTACCTGGCGGTGGCAACGCTGGCGGCCCAGTTCTTTTTGAGCTGGCTGTTCAACAAGGTCGGCTGGTTCTATAACTACAACCCATCGGGAACCATCACCGCGCCGCCCCGTACCATCGCCGGTATCATGGTGACAGGCCCGGAGGCCACCGCGGCTGTGCGCTATCTGGTTGCGCTCACGCTCGTGGCGATCTTCGCGTTGGCCGCGAAAAACCTGGTGCGCGGACGCATCGGGCGTTCCTGGATGGCCATCCGCGACATGGATATCGCCGCCGAGATCATCGGGATTCGTCCGTTCCAGACCAAGCTGTTGGCCTTCGCGATCTCCTCGTTCTACTGTGGGGTCGCGGGCGCAATGAGCCTGTTCCTGTGGCTCGGCAGCGCCGAGACCGAGGCATTCGACATCAATGTCTCCTTCCAGGTGCTGTTCATGGTCATTATCGGAGGGCTGGGCAGCATCCTCGGTTCGTTTCTGGGGGCCGCATTCATCACGCTGGTACCGGTTTTCCTCACGAACGCACCGCAAATGTTCGGTATTAGTATGGCCACCGACCTGCAAAAGCACCTGGAGGTGATGATCTTCGGCGGGCTGATCATCTATTTTCTGATCGTCGAGCCCCATGGTTTTGCGCGTCTGTGGCAGATCGCCAAGGAGAAGCTCAGGCGCTGGCCATTCCCGTACTAGCATGATGGGGGTTTCGTTTCGCCAGATCTTTGCCCGAGGGTGGGTCCATGCTAAAGTTTCCGGCTCACCGGCAATTTATCAACCATCAATGGCACTAGGTAGGAGGGGAATATGAGACTCGAAAAACTAGTTATCGCCGGCCTAGGCGCACTGATCGCCGTGACAGGCGTGTTTTCGGCGGAGGCTGTTGCTCAGAACGAGCAATTCATCCCGATGCTCGTGTACCGCACCGGGCCGTACGCCCCGAGCGGTATCCCGGTCGCCAACGGCTTCCGTGATTACTATACGCTGATCAACAAGCGCGACGGCGGCATCAACGGGGTGAAGATCATCTTCGAGGAGTGCGAGACCCAGTACAACACCAAGCTCGGGGTCGAGTGCTACGAGAAGCT
>JBHHZP010000072.1:0-17241 GCA_046758085.1 Acidiferrobacterales bacterium | reverse complement strand
CGTTGAAGGGCAGCTTTGTCTTTCAGTATGGACTCGCCTTCCGGCGTCACCGAAAAGTAGGCGTAAATCGGAATCAGGTGCAGATCGGCAAGGCTCAAGGCATCGCCGGCCAGATACGCCTGCCCATCGAGCAGCTCTTCGAGCACTTCCATGCACTTCCGCGCCCCGGGTAATGCCGCCTCGATCACCGCTTCATCCGGTTGTGCACCAAGTATCGGCGTCACCACGCGTTGGATGACGCACTTTCCGATCACGGGCCCGTAGGTATAACTGTCCAGGATACTGAAGATCTGTGTCATGCGGGCCCGCTGGCGTGGGTCGGTGGGTTGCAGACCCGGGCCATCGAACGCCTCGTCGACGTAGCGCCCTATCGCACAAGTTTCATATAACCGAAAACCGTCGTGTTCAAACGCAGGGACTTTCGAAAACGGGTGCCGCGCCACCTGCTCTGCCGGCATTCCCTGGAGAAAATCGAACTCCTCCAACTTGTAAGGCACGCCTTTTTCCTCCAGCGCCAGACGCGCGGTGCGAACATAAGTGCTGAACCCGGGGCCGTAAAGGATTGGATCTGCCATCTCAATCACCTCCATTGTGGTTCTTGGATACGCCGCTATCGTTACCACGCGCAGAAAAAAATAAATTATACACTGCGTCTCGCCGCTTTCAGCGCTCAGGAAACACTCTCCCCCCGCTTGCGGTGCTTTGCCCGTGGTAGCGGCGGGAGCTCACCACTCGCCCGTCGCCGATACCGGCAAGCCCCGAGTGCGAAGTGCTTACTGGTCTGAGCAATAAGACCGCACGGCACAGAAATCTTACTCCTTCCCCCAATACGGGCGCCAGTGCCAATTGCAGTCCAGGTGCGTCTCGTGGCGTGCTATTGCAGGGCTTTCGATCGCAAAAGCTTAAATACTCAAAAACTCCATGTATCTTGTGAGAAAATATTTCTTCAAATACACATCGAAACACCAAGAAACGGAACTAATTCAGATTGGCCCCCTCGATCAATGCCTCTTTCTGTTTCCTGGTAAGTCTTCTTATTTGCCGTTCTCGCTGCGTTGCCTGCGAGCGGGAGCGAGCAGCTTCCTGGTACGCCAATGTGACCGGCCGTCTCGGCCGCGTGTAGCGCGAGCCCAGCGCGTTATCGTAATTGTGCTCCTTGATTCGCTTGCCGACATTCTTGCTGATGCCGGTGTAGAGAGTGTCATCAGAGCACCGCACCATGTAAACATACCAACCACTCATGGACGGCCCCTCCCTTGTGCCGGAACCCGGTTTGGCGAGCAACGATGGCGTTAGGTCTGTGCCGCGCCATTGGCGGCGATCATCTGCCCCGATATAAACCCGCCCTCGTCCGAAGCGAGGAAACCGCACAGCGCGGCAATATCTCGTGGCTCGCCCAGGCGGCCCAGCGGGATCCTGCCCAGCTGTGATGCAATGTGCTGTGTCATCGCCGGGTCAGGGTGCTGCGATTGAATCGGTCCGGGAGAGATGGCATTGACCGTTACCCCGCTTGGCCCGAACTCCTTGGCAAGCGCCTTGGTGAGACCCCAGAGGCCGTGCTTGGCGGCGGACACGTGTGCCCGTCCGGCGTAGCCGTGGATCGCATTCATGCCGGTCAAGTTGATGATCCGTCCCCAGTGCTGCGCGATCATGCCCGGCAGAAATGCCTTGGCAGTGTAGAAGGCCGCGTGCAGATCGACATCGACAACACGATGCCAATCGTCCTCCTTCAGTTCCAAAAAAGGCGTGGCCGGACGAATGGCGGCATTGTTAACGAGGATATCCACCGTTTTGAATTGCTCGAGCGCTTGCCCGGCAATCCGTTGAATCTCGGCCGGGCGGCCGACGTCGCCAAGCATGGTGACGGCATTAGCCCCGAGCTCACGCGCTTGTGCTGCGACCGTATCGGCTTCTGACTGATTGGTGCGCGTATTGACGATTACATTACAGCGGCGGGCCGCAAGATCGAGTATGATCGCACGGCCGATGTTGCGGCCTGCTCCGGTAACCAGCGCAGTGCGTCCGTCGAGGCTCATAGTAGTCCCTCCCGCGAATGAGGATGGTTGTCATCCCGCCCGGCGAGGCCCGGGGGCGTGTGGGCACTGAACTTACCACAGCGGCCGGCTAATCCCGAGCACCGCGCCTGACCGGAGAGCCGGGTCATCGGCGGGACTGGGCATGGATTATTTCCTTCGGCGCAGGCCAATCGCTCGGATGATATAGGCAAACTTTTCGCCGGGCCGGTGGTCTAAGCCGTCGGGGATATCAGGTTCAGCGAATTTAATGGGAGGGTCTCGCCCACGGTATCAGGGAGCCTAATTTCACGCTTAATGCGGAACCGATCGAGGACACCTGGTTGACGGCAAGCGCGACATTTAAAAAGTGGCGCAAGGCGCGCAATCGTCTTGCGTGGGCACTCCTATGGCCCGCGGCCACCCTGGTCTTGGTCCCACTGCCGGTGCACGCAGGCAGCACATCGTTTGAGCGTTTCTTCGGCCGTTACAACGGTATGTCGACGTCTGTGCCCGAGGGCGAGATCTCAAAACGCGAGCTAAGCATTACTATCAAGCCCTACGAGAATGGGTTCAGCATCAACGCTGAGACACGGATGCACAAGCCCGGTGGACGAGTCAAACGCGTTCAGACCTCAATCTCGTTCAGACCAACGCGCCGCAAGAACATCTATTCATCCGCGATGCGCCGGGACCTCTTCGGTCACGCTGTGCCGTTGGACCCGCTAAAAGGCGATCCTTTCATATGGGCAACAGTGTCAGGCAATCGCTTTACGGTTTACGCGGTGCAGATTACCGATGACGGCGCTCAGGATCTACAGATCGACAAGCGAACACTGACACCGCAAGGTATGGAGCTTGAGTTCACGCGTTTCCTGGATGCCGGTCCGATACGCCGCGTGACCGGCACCTTGAAAAAAGTCGGCAGCGTACCATTGAAAGCGCCCTCAGGCGAGGAAAGCCTATTCGAGCCGGAGAGCTGAACCCGGTGTCTCTCGATCCCTGGCCGACCGTCTGCATGGGACAAGGAGTCGCGCTTGCACAATAACAAGCTTCAATCGATTCCGCGGTAAACCCTCCGCCGGCGTTGTCAGACGACCGTTTCCCGGCACTGGCATCCCGACACGTCTCTTGCTCGCCCACATTCGCGATGCCGTCGCGAGCATGCGCCCACGCGTAGCGCACTTGACGAGCGGGCCGGCGTGCCCGCACCATCCGCGCATGCACAGCATGACAGGAGAACATTATGAGCGACGCCGCCACCGGCTCTGGATACCAGATGAGTGACGGCGGGCTCCGATGCGAACCCGTTTCCCCCGCGATTGCCCCCGAGGAGCTGGGCCACGCAACACTCACGCCCGGGGGCGCATTCGAGGCCGGATCGTTCCAGACCTTCACGCTCGTCTACACAGCGGGTAAGTACGGCATCGATGACTCGGGATCGATCCGCATCTGCTTCCGCTTCGCCTCCGATCAAAGCCGGCCGCAGTTCGAGGACCCGACTCGGTCCGGTTACACCACGATCGAGGCCTCGAACAATGCCGCACTGCAATACCACTACGACCCCAAAGGCAATGTGCGGCCATGGGATCGTACGCTCTACATCAAGGTGGTGCATGGCTTTCTGCGCGAAGGCGATACCATCACCGTATGTTTCGGCGATACGTGCGGCGGCTCGCCGGGCATGCGCCTGCAGACCTTTTGTGAGGACACGTTCGAGCTCCACGTGCTCGTCGATCCGATTGCCACCTACAACTACCAATCCCTTCCGCTGCAACCCTCAATCCGGATTGTGCCGGGCGACCCGGATCGCTGGGTTGCGGTGCTTCCCACCCTGCGCCGTGCCGGCGAGCCCTTCGCGCTTAGGCTCAAGGCCGAAGACAGGTGGGGCAACCCGTCCGACAAGATTGACACGACGCTCAAGTTGCAGGCGAACCTACCGGTCGTCGCACTGCCGGAGACGGTTGATTTCAAGCGCGGCGAGTGCGTGCGCGTGATCGACGGACTGATGATTGCAGAGCCCGGTGACCTCAGGATTGAGCTGTTCAACGATGCCAGTGCAATGCTGGCGGTATCCAACCCGCTGCGTATCGTGACATGCACCGACCTGCTTCCATACTGGGGCGATCTTCATGGGCAGTCGGAGGAGACCATAGGGACAAATAGCGCACGCCAGTACTTCGAGTTCGCACGTGACAAGGCATTCCTGGACGCCACCGGACACCAGGGTAACGACTTCCAGATTACCAATGCGTTCTGGGCTGAGCTTGACAATCTCAGCGCCGAATTCAACGAGCCTGGGCGCTTTGTCACCCTGCCTGGTTATGAATGGTCCGGTAACACCGGTCTCGGTGGCGACCGCAACGTTTATTTTACGAACGAGGGTCGTCAGCTCAGGCGCTCGTCGCATGCGTTGGTAGCGGATCGCAGCGACCTGCACACCGACGCCAGCACTGCGGCCGAATTGTTCGAAGCGTTTGCGCAATCAGGCGAAGATGTCGTGTGCTTCGCCCACTGTGGCGGGCGCTATGCCGATGTGAAACTTGCGCACGATGGGCGCTTCGAACGCTCTATGGAGGTGCATTCCTCATGGGGCACGTTTGAGTGGCTCGTACACGATGCATTGGAGATGGGCTATCGCGCTGGCATCGTCGCCAACTCCGACGGGCATAAGGGCCGGCCGGGGGCGAGCTATCCCGGTGCATCGCTGTTTGGTGCAGTCGGCGGGCTTACCTGCCTGCTCATGCCGGAGCTGACGCGTGCGGCCGTGGTGCAGTGTCTGCGCAGACGGCGACACTATGCCACCACGGGGGCACGCATGATAATCGACGTGAGTGCCGCTTTTGCCCAAGGCGGCACCTTGTATCACGACGACCCCGCGCTCGGGCTGGCCGACGGCATGTCCGCGACCGCAGCCATGATGGGCGACATCGTGCAGTTGCCGCAGGGTACAATCACTCTGAGCGTAGACATTCTGGCCTCGGCGCCGATCGAACGCCTGGAGATTTTCAACGGACTGGAGCGGCTCGAGACCATCCGCCCATACACCCAGGAGGAGCTGGGCAACCGGATCCGCATCGTCTGGGAAGGTGCGGAGTATCGCGGACGCTTCCGCCAGGTGATCTGGGATGGCTCGGCAACCGTTTCGGACAACCGCATTGTGGGCGCGCGGCCGATCAATTTCTTTAACCGGGATAAGACTTTGGACCGGGTCGGGGAAAATGGCCTGGCTTGGCGCGCACTCACCACCGGCAACATTGGCGGGTTCGACCTATGGCTCGAAGATCCCTACGGCGGGACCCTGAAGCTCGAAACACCGATCATCACATGCGGCGTGCCATTGGAAGAGATCGGTTACGAGGACGAGATCGTCGACAGCTCCGGAGTACTGCCGCGTTTCGTGCGTATCTTTCGTCTACCCGGGGAAAACGTGCATCGCGCCCTGCGCATCCAGCGGGACATCACCCTCGACGAGGACCGTGACAATCCGATTTACATCAAGCTTACGCAGGAAGACGGCAACGTCGCCTGGACCAGCCCGATCTATTTTTTCAGATAGAATTTCGCACAACGAGAAGCGCCCTCAGTTGTAACGGGTTTCAGGAGGTCACGCCGGAATTTTTGAGGCAGCGGAGATTATCCGCCAAAAAAAGCCTTCGCGTTTCGGCTGTGTTGTTCCCTCACGCTTTATTTCGCCCGGCAGTTTGTCACATAATAAAGACGCTCGCGGCAAACGTCAGAGGAGGAGGACATGAAAAGCTCAGTCAATCCCAGCGCCGCTCGAATGCGCGGCGCGATGTGTGCACTCACCCTGATTACCACCAGCGCGCTGGCAGTAAATGACCAACCGCTGAATGAAGCCTGGGCGCCCAGCGAGTGGGGCCCGGACGACAAGGTGGGTGCCATCAATCGCACCACACCGGCCATGGTGTTAAAAGCCGTCAGGCTTGTGAAACGTGGCAAGGTCGCCACGCTGGGCAAAGTCTATGCGCAAGATGCGCCGGCGTTTGGCTCGCGTGGGTGGCGGCTCACCATCCCGGGCCTACCCACCGGCGGACCGTTCGGCAAACAAGAGCTCGTCTATAACGACGAGTACGTAGCGACGGAACTCGGCCAGATCGGCACACAGTTCGACGGCCCGGGACACATCGGAGTGATAACCTCCAAAGGAGCGTTTTTCTACAACGGCAGGCACATTGGAGATAAGGAAATCGGAACCTATGGCCTGGGTCCCCTCGGCGTTGAGCACGTCGCCAAGATCGGCTTCGTGTGCCGCGGCGTGCTGCTCGACGCGGTTGCGCTACGTGGCGGGCAACTGCCCGTTCCCAAGGAAAACAGCAAGAGCGATCCCGGTGTCGTCACCGACCAGGACATCAAGGCGATGATCCGAAATCAGGGTATCGACCCCATCGGCGAAGGTGACTGCGTATTTCTGTATACCGGCCATGGCAATATCTGGCATCCGTCCGAGTGGGATAGCTATGACGCAACGGAGAAGGCCAGGCGCGTAGCTGAGTTCAATTCGGGTGAGCCCGGGTTCGGCCTGTCCGCTTGCGAGTATCTTGCCTCGCGCAAGATCATACTTTGGGGATCGGATACCTGGGGTTCGGAAGCCGTTGGCAAAGGGTTTGGCGGCGAGAATCCCCAACCGTTCGAGTGTCACATAAAAATGATGACCAGGCGCGGTATCTGGAACCTGGAGAACCTGGACTTGAGCCAGCTTGTCGCCGACAAGGCCCACGAGTTCCTGTTTGTCTGGTCCCCGTTGAAGATGAAGGGCGCGACCGGCTCACCCGGAAACCCGGTGGCGCTATACTGAGCAGGTACCGAGTCGTTCACGTGGATTGGACAGCGCGATCCAGAGCGGGCCAACAAAAAGGCCGGATCGGCATCGTGAACGATGCCGATCCGGCCAAACACTTCAACACACACCCCACCGGGGGACCGTGATCAAAGCCCCTGCTTTTCCTCCTGCGTGGCTCGGACGAGAACGCCCGCTAACACCTGCTCATCACACTGCTGCCGTTCGGATAGCTAAAGTAGAAACAATCACCGCTACCACCTATGGTGCCACCCGCCGTGCGCCGGATCCAACTCGTGAGGAGTGTATTGCTGCCCCACGTCCGGCGTCACAAAACCGGGCATAAAGTCTCGCAGTAATACGCCGGTCGAGTACCAGATAGACTTCGATCACGAATGCGCTACGAAAACCTGGAAAAAACCGAGGTCATTTGCTCGCCCGAAAACGCACGTAGCGTCTGCGTGCGAACGTTTCCGAGCCCACTCAAACCGAGGAGCAACGACATGGCTGTCTCGTCATCGGGTGCCTCCGCGATGACCACCAAATCATACGAGCCCAGGGTCCAGTAGATCTCTTGGATGTCGACTCCGGCCTTGCGTGCCGCCTTCTTGAACGTGTCTGCACGTTCAACCGTTTTCTTGGCGTTGCGGATACCCTGGTCGGTGAAGTTAAGGAGACTGATGAACGTGGCCATGGTTCTCTATCCTCCTTATAGAGTTGTCGTGCCTGTTCCTACTTGTCACAACACAGGGACTGACGTTTCGAGAGAGAAGGACTTAGTCTGCCCCTTTCCGCGAGCAAGCTCAACAAACACGCCTGACACGCTTTACATGAAGGATACCGCAGCGCACCACTACACCTCTGGGCGGCACAGTAAACAGAGCGATCGATCATTTCTGTCTCACAAGTCCCGGCTTGAAACGCTGAAACTCGCCAAGACAAAGATGCCTTAGGAATGTGCTGCGCTTAAGCGACATGGATCGCACCTGTGTCTCCGGTTCCGTCGCCAGCCACGGATGTTAGCGCCGAGCCTACACGGACGTATCCACGGCGTGTCTCGGAAACAAAGGCGCAATCCATGTATAGGGCGGTTGTGGGACAGCTGTGGCGATCGTAATACGGCGTCGTTGCTATTCGACCGGTTGTTAAAACCTTACGCCATGGGATGCCCACACTAATTCTTGATCTGCTGACACGGCAATGTATCAAACCCCGCTTCTTGTAACCCCACTCACCGCAACGCAAGCATCCAACTGACGACTACCAGCATCAGCGCTGCGGTGCCGAGAGCCCATTGCGCGCGCACGTCGGGTCGCCGCGGCACCACGATGGCCACGACTATCCCCAGTACCCCACCGGCCAGAAAACCGAACAGGTGGCCCATGAGGTCCACACGCTCACCCGCGGTCCCCAGCATCGCGAGCAGCGCCAGGCCGGCCGCGATCGGCACCCACACATGCCGCCCGCGTGCGCCGCGGCGGCGGCGGCGCGCAACCCCCAGACCGCCAAGCACGCCGACAGCGCCGAATACGGCGGTGGAGGCCCCGATCGCGATATGCAGCGTTCCATGCACGAACGCGTTGATGAGGTTACCGCCGGCACCGGCGAGCAGCACCACGGACAGACCCAAGCCCGCACCGAGGGTCGTGCACACGGCGCTGAAAAAGATCGCGCCGGCGATGGTGTTGGCAAGCGCGTGCATAAGTCCCGCGTGCAAGGTAAGCGCAGTCACCACGCGCCATAGCTCACCTTGCACGATGCGCCCGGCATCCGCGCTACCGCGCTCAACCCAGGCAAATGTTTGATCCCATACCTCCGTGACAAAGAAAAAATCGAGCAGCAAAGCCACGACAACGAGCGCCGCATAAACATGCATCACGCCGGCCGGTGCTTCATCTTCGTACGACACCACCGGATTCTCGCTGTCATAGGCGCTCAGCGCGGCGGTGGCGCGCTCCGCCTCCGCTGGCGGCACGCCGAGCACGTAGCCATCATGCGCATGCCACACACTCGGGGACAAGCCCTCAGCGACGAGCACAAGCGCCCACTCCTCGGCCCGCTTGCGCCTGGGTGCGACCCGAAGCCGGACATCCGTTTCTTCGTTGCTCACGGTAGCAAACCCATTAATGAGGAAAGGTAGTTTGTCGCGCCCGGTAGTCCCTGTTAGCCCAAGGTTCTCTTGATCGTCCCTTCGTACTCTGGAAAGTAACGCCCAATGACCGGCAAATCGAACATACTCAGAATGCTCGTATTGGGCTCGCGCTCCAGCAGAAACTCGAACGATTTCTCAACCAGGGTCTCGGTATTCACCCGCCCCTCGGTAAGCTTTTCGTAATATTCCGGGCTTACGCTAACCGTGTGTGTTGTCGTCGCCACATCTTTAACGACTACTTTGAAAGTTTTCTCATCAATCTTCTCAACCTTGATCATCGGTAGGTGTCCTCCTTCCAGTAATCCACTGCCACACAGGCGCAGCGTTGACCATAACCGGTGTTCCGTGAAGCGAGGTCACAATGCGCAGCTCTGGCACGCAAGACAAACCGTCCATAGTGCTCCACATAAAGCACAACCGTTAAGCAGACGGGTGTGCTTGATCGCCGACAAACGGATTGGTTCGGCGTTCGGCACCGAAGGTCGAGGCCGGTCCGTGACCGGGAATAAACTGTACATCGTCGCCCAGCGGCCAAAGCTGTTCGCGTATCGAGCGAATCAGTGTTGCGTGATCGCCTCGCGGAAAGTCTGTGCGCCCGATCGAGCCCTTGAATAGCACGTCACCTACAACTGCCAGGCGCGATGGCCGGTGAAAAAAAATGATATGACCCGGGGTGTGTCCGGGACAGTGACGAACCTCGAGGTCGATATGACCGAAGACAACGGTGTTGCCTTGCTGCAGCCAGCGATCAGGAACAAAGCTCCGGGCCGCCGGGACCCCGAAGTTCTGACTCTGCGCGGGCAACGCATCGATCCAGAACTGATCCCCGCGCTGCGGGCCTTCCACAGGCAGCCCCAGCTTTTCCGCCAGATCAGCCACCCCTCCGGCGTGATCAATGTGCCCGTGGGTGACCAGAATCTTATCAATCTCCACACTCGCCTGATTTGCCGCTTCTAAAATGCGCTCGATCTCGCCGCCGGGATCGACAACTGCCGCTTTACGTGTCTCCTCGCACCACAGAAGCGAGCAGTTCTGCGCGAATGAGGTTACAGGGACTACAGCAACCTTCATGGGCGTATGTAGATCTGCGTCAGCCAGATCGCCGTTTCGTCCTCGAAGCATTTTTGAAAGCCTTCGGCGGTTATCCATGTTTCGATCTGCCCGGGGTCATGGATGTAGGGCCGGAAACCGGAGCGAATCAGCCACAAGAAAAATCCGGCGGCGGCGGCACCGAAGCGCGTCAACCAGCGCTGCCGTGGAAAAATGAGCCCATACACGCGCCGGGTTCTGGCCAGCGACTTGTGCACCAGCCCGTCAGCATCGGGATAACAGCACACCACCTTATCGAGCAGTGTCACATCCGCCGGGGCAACTGCTTTGGCCAGTTCCATGAAATCACCTTCGACATACTGGGTGCGTGCGCTTAGACCCCGATCGGCCGCCCACGCCCGTGCCTCTGCCAACATCTTCGGCGCAAGGTCGATACCGACGGCCGAATCGGCCCCTCGCTCCAATAAGCTCTGGTGCAAATGCCCCACCCCGCAACCGATGTCGAGCACTGTGGCACCACTGAAACCCGCGCGCGTAAGACCGGTCATCAGCTGCTCCTGGCAGCGCTCAAACCCCTTCTTGCTGAATCGCTTGCGATAACGCCTGGCGACCCACGAGAAAAGTCTCCCCGCCGAACGGGAATGCGCGCAACAGCAACTCATAATTCAGGCTCATAGCTCCGATACATCGATTCATTGTACCAGTCCGGGACCAGCCAGGCCTTGAAGCCATCACCCCCACAGGCCTCATCGAGCGTGCGGGCACCGAGCCTACAGGGGTGAGGCCGGGGAAGGAAACTTGCCAGTGGCTATTCCTCTCCCACAAGTCCCGGCTTGAATCGCCGAAACTCGCAGGACAAAGATGCCTTAAGAATGAGCTGTGCTCGAGAGACCTGGATCGCGCCTTTGTTTCCGAGACCGTTGCCAGCAGGGATGCTGGCACCGAGCCTACATGGAAGTATTCACGGCGTGCCTCGGAAACAAAAGGGCGATCCATGCATCGGGCGGTTGTGGGACAGTGCCAGTGGCACTTTTCCCGGCCGAACGAGCTTACTACGGACAGCAAGCCCGTTAGTAAGCAATCGCCGGTAGGCGATAACAATACGAGTGGGGATGCGGGCACCGAGACTACCAGGCCGAGACTTGTCGCCGCTATCGTTCCACTTGTATCTTGTATAGTGATACTTGGACGGGCACGCCGTCGAATACTGGCGTTTCCTGTATGAAACGTGGCCGGCCAGGCCGGTCGGCATGATAGCGAGAGTCGATGTTGTCCGCAGAGAAATTAATCGAAATCAAGAATGCCACCGTCTATCGTGGCAACACCAAGGTATTCGAGAGCTTGTCATTGGATATCGAGCGGGGCAGCAACACCGCTATCATCGGCCCCAACGGCGCCGGCAAGACCACGTTGTTGAAGCTGCTGTCGCGCGAGCTTTATCCGGTGCAACGAGACGGCTGCTATGTCCGCATTCTAGGGCGGGACGGCTGGAATGTATGGGATCTGCGTTCCCAGCTCGGCATCGTCAGTCACGACCTGCAAAACCAGTACGCCGGTTACGCACGCGGCCTCGAGGTCGTCCTGTCGGGCTTTTACACCAGCATCGGTACCTACAGCTACCAGGAGTTCGGTCCGGACCAGGTGCAGCGCGCGCAACAAATTATGGTCACACTGGGCATCACCGCGCTTAAAGACAAGTTTTTCGCCAACATGTCGACCGGCGAGCAGCGCCGCTGCCTGCTTGGCCGGGCGTTGATCAACGAACCCCATACCCTGGTGCTCGACGAACCGACGACTAGCCTCGACCTCAAGGCCACCTTCACCTATTTAAAGATTATCCGTCAGCTCATGCGAGAGGGCAGAACCGTCATTCTCATCACCCATCATCTGCACGACATCCCCCGGGAGGTTACACAGGTGATATTGCTCAAGGGTGGCAAGGTCGCGGCCGCCGGTGAGAAGCAGCATGTGCTGACCGACGATAACCTGAGCCATCTCTTCGACACACCAATCAGGCTGGTCACTGAAGATGGCTATTACCATGCGATCCCTGCCGAAACGTCAGCACGGCCGGCATCATAGGCCCCGTCAGCTTCTCCTCAGTACGGTCAACGCAAGGAGCGGCACCTTGGCGATGCAAAACTGCCCGCCTGAAAGAGGGGAACGACTCATTGGTGTCCCACAAGGCCCGGCGTGAAACGCTGAAACTCGCCAAGGCTTAAAGATGCCTTGGGAATGGGCTGCGCTCGCGAGGCCTGGATCGCACCATTGTTTCCGAGACCGTTGCAAGCCACGGATGCTGGCACCGAGCCTACACGGAAGTATTCACGGCGTGTCTCGGAAACAAAGGTGCGACCCATGTATCGGGCGGTTGTGGGACAGGTGTGGGGGCGACCCAGAGGCATCATGCGCTGATAGTTCGCCGCCAGCCCATGCCTCGGGGGCATGAAAAGGTTAAAGTTACCCCCCTTGGTCCGACGCCGAGTTGTGGGCAAGCGCCGTCCAATGCCATGCCAGCCAACCTGACACCGGAATACAAGGCGGCCGAGGCCGCTTTCAAGAGTGCAAGCGATCCCAAAGAGCGCCTGTCTTGCCTGCGCGAGATGTTGCGTGCGATCCCCAAGCACAAGGGCACCGAGCACCTGCAAGCGGATATCAAGACCCGGATCAAGCAACTGACCGATGAGCTCGCCGGACCGAAGAAGGGTGGCGCCCGCGGCGGGCCTCCGACCGTCATTCGCGCTGAGGGTGCAGCCCAGATTGCGCTGATCGGCCCACCAAACACGGGCAAGTCCGCGCTGCACGCCAAGCTGACCGGTTCCAACGCCCATATCGGCCCCTATGCTTTCACCACGCAGTTCCCACAGCCAGGCATGTTGCCCTACGAGGACATCCACTTTCAGCTGGTCGATCTGCCTCCGGTCTCTCCCGAGCACCCGGTCCCATGGCTAGGCAATGCATTGCAGCCGGCCGACGCGTGCCTGCTGGTGGTGGATCTGGGCGATCCCGGCTGCGTGGAACAGACGATGGCGCTTCACGAGATTTTGGCGGCTAAGCGCGTGACCCTAACCGAGAGATGGGATGAGACGCCGGTGGACGAAGCGAGCGAGAACGACCTCCCCGACCCCTTCGCCATTCATCTACCGACGTTGATGGTTGCAGCCAAGGCGGATCAAATCCCGGTATTGCAACAAGAGCTTCAGGTCTTCCAGGAACTCAGCGGCCTGCGCTATCCGGTGATGACGGTCTCGGCAACTACTGGCGCCGGATTGGATCAGATCGCGCCGTGGCTGTTCCGTAAGCTCGGGGTCGTGCGTGTGTACACCAAGGCACCCGGGAGGCCGCCGGACAAGGACAAGCCCTTTACGGTGCGCCGCGGACAAACGGTGAACGACGTGGCCATACTGGTGCACAAGGACTTGGCCCAGTCTCTCAAGTACGCCCGGCTGTGGGGTGGCGGCGAGTTCGACGGCCAGCAGGTAGGCCGGGGCCATCGCGTTGCCGACGGCGATATCCTCGAGTTGCACGCTTGAGAAAGATTACTGCGAGAGCTGACCGTAACCCAGATCCTTGTGCACCTTGCGGGTCGTGTCTATTTACGGTTGCCAAATGTGGCATCGATCTCCGCCACAAAAGGCTTGACCGCCTCGATGTCGGCGCTCGATGCGTTAACATACGTGTGCATAGACTGCTGGGTTTGACTCATCATCTGCAACATTTGTTGTTTCTGTTCAGCCGTTAGATTCGGATTGTTTTGGATCTGGGCAATATCTTGCTGCATCCGTGCGTCCATCTTGGGAGAAGCCTGCTGCATCTTGTACGCACCGTAGGCCTTGAACACGCGTGTAGCCGTTTCTGCCCAAATCTCGGGGCCGGAAAATCCATGACGCTTGATAATATTTAGATACTTGTGGTACATGGCTTGACCCTTGAGCGTTGCACCCATCTGCGTCATTTTTTCAAAGTCATAGGACTTGTCTTTATCCACCTCCCTTTGCAGCTCTTTTGCCGTGTCGATCACATTTCGAACATCTGCCTTTGTCAGCGGGGTTTGTTGTGCATAGGCAACGATCGAAAAAAGTACTGCCAGTGTCGCACACGACAAGGGGGTAATCTTCAGCATCATAAACTCCTTTGGATGCGCGAAGGCTGGAAGCCCTGACGCGCCGGGCGCTTTGTAGGTTAACGCAGAAAGACAGAGGATATCGAGTCCGCTGTGAACCTGGCGCCGCAGCCTGCTGCTGATCGCTCAGGTATCGGCCGGGGCCAATAATGGTGCGCTGTCGCCGATCGACGGCGATTCTCATCGGGATGGGCCTATGCCCCCACCGCTCGGCGCGCCAGACACACGAAAGATCAGCGGCGCCTACTCCTTGAGCGGGCAGCGAAGAATATACCCGCGGGTTAGGTTTTCAGCTCGCAACTCCGTAAATCACGTCGAGCACCACGCGCGTATCCCGGTTCAACAGAACGACATCCGCGCCGATGGTGACGCGGACATAGCTCCGCGGCAATGGCGTCAGCTGCGCCTCGAGATCCGCGGGTAAAACACGGCCCTGCAAGCCGGGCGGTAAGGTGTCGCGCTTCGCCAGGCCCGGTGGCAGATCATCGCCCTGCTTTGCCAGTCCCGGTGGGGCTTTTTTCTTTTTTTGGCCTTTGCGGCCGCCATAATAATCGTAAATCACCTGACGATCGCGATTACTGAAGGTCACGTCGATCGTGGCTTTTTCGTCCGTGAAAACCACGCGACCGGAGGTCGCGACATAGCTCGCACAACCCGAGCTGAGCACCAGGATTAACCCCGACATTAGAAACGTGCCTACGCGCATACCGATTCTCCATGTACTGCTTTACCAGGCCGCCGAAAACAATTTTTCAGCAACCTGGTAACTAATGCTTATAGTCCATCATCCGGAAAATGCGAGCCCCTCCGGGCTACAATGATCCCCTGAACAGGTGTCGGCATCCACGCGTTGCTGAAACGGCGTTAGCCGCCCACGGCAGGTGTTCGCCTCGTCATTTCACCGCTTCGACAGTCGGCACGGACGACACGTTGGTTGGCTTTGATATGCGGGCTCAATGTTACTAATATTGCAAGCGGGAGGAAACAACAAATCGCATGTTATCAATAACACAAAAGCCCGTTACGGGCATGATTCTGGGCATTGTTGTGATAGCGGTCTTTCTCATCACGATGAACACGCGCGCCCAGCAGCTAACCGAAGATTCGCCGGGCAACGCTGCTGCCGCGCCAGCCACGTCGGCGCCGTTGCCCGCTTCGCCGGCAGCGTACGTTCCCGCCTCACAGATTGTACGCTACAGCAATCCCAACCAGCTTTTCCTGCGCTCCTCCGTGGCTTTGATCATGGATGAACGCGAAGGCGTGATTCTTCACGG
Source organism: Acidiferrobacterales bacterium (assembly GCA_046758085.1). Lineage (GTDB taxonomy): Bacteria > Pseudomonadota > Gammaproteobacteria > Acidiferrobacterales > SPGG2 > VRUB01. Next base: position 1,829 of record JBHHZP010000072.1, on the reverse strand, counting down.
GCGCAACATCGATCGGCCGCGCCCCATCGCCTCCCTCACCAAGCTCATGACCGCGCTGGTCATCTTGGACACCAGGCTTCCGCTTGACGCGACAATCGAGATTACGCGCGCCGACCGCGACCGCCTACGAGGCACAAAGTCGCGGCTGCGCTACGGGACCATCCTCACACGCCACGACGCACTGCTTGTGGCCCTGGCTGCTTCGGACAATCGTGCTGCTGCTGCCCTCGCGCGCACCTACCCGGACGGTCGCACAGCGATGATCGCGGCTATGAACGGGATGGCCAAAAAACTTGGTATGACGACGAGCCGGTTTGCCGACGCTTCCGGGCTGCACAGCGGCAACGTCGCGAGTGCACGCGACCTGGCAAAGCTAATCGCTGCCACCCGCGATTATCCCCTGATTCACATGATGTCGACGAGCCGCTCCTTCCGCGTAACCGACTGGCAAACGGGGTCGGAGATTGCGTTTCGAAACACCAACTCCTTGGTGTGGAAGGACTACTGGAGCATCGAGTTGAGCAAGACCGGCTACACTGCTGACGCCGGCAACTGCCTGCTCATGCGAGCCACGATCGCTAACCGGCCACTCATAATCGTGTTGCTCAATTCCTGGGGCAAGCTAAGCAAGTACGGTGATTCCAACCGCATCCGCAAATGGCTGCTCGGCACGGAGCAAAAGATCCAAACACTGGGCAATACCGCCGCCAGCATCTAGCTGGTTCCCGACCTGATTAACGGCGGCAACGTGGCCTCCCTTGCATATGAATCGGATAACAGCATCCGCTTTGCGTTTTACACGCAACCGTCACCACCCCTCGGCATTCACGCAGCCAGCTCATGGAAAAACTGCCTGCGATCTCTTAATCCGGTAGCCCCTTTATTTTTTGGTAGAAGGTCACGATGTCTTCTCCCAGAGTATCGGGTTCCTGAATTCTTACCCGGATCTTGTAAGTTCCGTTCCAATGAAGATCGAAGAAATTACAATATGTGACCATTCCGTGCAGAGCCATTTTTTCCAGAGGTTTTTCTTGGTTGAACCAGTGCCAGAGCTTCCGTTCGATAACCTCAGCGAATACCTTCGCCTCAGTGACCCTCTTGCCATCAGACTTTCTCCATACCGTTACGACGATGTGCTGACTTGAGCCTCCCTGCCTGGCTGCTGTCGGATGTGCCTTAGCGAGAGCCGCATCAGCGCGCACCAACGTGGCCGGCACCACACCGAGATGAACATCGTAACGATCCGAGTCTTCATGCCAGCTCGCATGAGCGGCGGCCGCGACATTGGCCAACGCTATCCCTGGCCACAGTAAAATGAACAACATAACCGCAAGCAACAGGCCATATGTTCTTGCAGCCGCAATTTGCGGCCCAGAGTGCTGCTTTTGGGTACTCGGAGGTGCGAACCCTCGCATCACGAGTTTCTGCCTGAACATGGCTACCTCCTCCGCCCACAGGATGCGATCCACGATAGAAATCATGCCCCGTGCCTGACAAGATGCTAGAGCGGTGCACGAATGAGCCGTGTGTCGACCCCCTCACGGGCGATTTGACGAGCGAAACGATAATTAGCATACATTCATGCGTCTCGTTCGCATTGATCTCCATCAACATTCTCCAACAAAAACATCAATAAAAAGAAAAACATAGGCACGTACCCCCGGTAACTTTCAAGGCCCAGCCGCCGAAATCTGGTGCGGGACATTGGTGTCCCAAAAGTACCGGCGTGAAACGCTTAAACTCGCCAAGACCGAGAGGCGTTAGGAATGGGCTACACTCGGGAGACATGGATCGCCCCTTTGTTTCCAAGACCGTTGCCAGCAGGGATG
>JBHHZP010000071.1:0-17295 GCA_046758085.1 Acidiferrobacterales bacterium | reverse complement strand
GACAAATGTGCGGTGCCTCCGTGTACCGCTCCACCAGGGTACTGAAAATAGTTATTCAGCACCCTATTAGCTCTTCAGGACCAGCCGGCATAACCCCCACAGAAATACTGCGAAGAGAAAATGCGGTACAAATGCAGCCGGTATCAGTTTCGGGCTGACCGCAAGACCCAAAAAGCCCCATCCCAGTAACGGAAAGAAAACCACGAGGATCACTGCCCAGAGGGCAAGCCCTAACCACAAAGCGTTCAAAAAGCTCAGGCGGTCCCGGAACAGCACGACGTAAGCGACCGCCCAAAATGTTACATATACAACATGAAACAACACACCTACCGGCAACGGCAGATTCGCGCCGAAGAGCAGCTCGGCAAAAGCAAGGCTAGGCAACTTCGGAAAGGGGGCGATCCCCAGTTTGAAAGCCGGTACCATAAAGCCAGACAAGATCAAGGCAGTGACTATTCCGATGCCGACTGCTTTAAGTGTGTCCTGTCGTGTCAGACGATGTATTCTCATATACACCTCCTAGGCCGAAGGTTTTTCCCGCCTTCGGCGAGCAGTTGCTACCCTTTGTGGGCGCGGTTTGGCTTGATCGGGACCGGTTGGCGGGCAATCGGGCGAACACTTCATATCGCTCCGCGCACAGCAGTTCTCAGTCAAGAACTTCATGAAACTCTGCGTGGCTTCGAAGTCCACTGCGTAGATAATCTGCCGGCCATTGCGTTGCGCAGTGATTAGCCCCGCAGATCGAAGCCGATTCAGATGGAATGACAACGCATTGGCAGGGATACCGAGCCTATGGCCGACGTCCCCTGCCGGGAGTCCCCGTGGCCCTTCCTGCACGAGCAAGCGAAATATGGACAGCCGCGTTTCCTGGGCGAGAGCCGCTAGTGCGACGATGATAAGACTATCTTCCATCGCGACACATATTACAATAATTCATGAAATATTGAAATTACACCTACCCCAATGACATAGGCCCTACCCCGCGACAGATATCCCCGTAGCGACACTTGACCTGGAGTCGGCTCCAGGGTGTAGGCTGCCGGGGTATGAAGATACCCACTGGCGTTCGTGCCAAGCGGAATTTCATCAACGCCCGAAACAGCACAAATATGAACCGGGTACGTGCGACCATCATTACTCTGGCCATGTTGCTTACTTCGCTCGATACATTTGCGGCTTCCGACGTGTACCGCTTGCACGTCGACCGCTCGCGTGCCGTGCACTCGTCTACCCCGTCACAGATGCACGGTGAGCGACTTTCAAAGGCAAGACGTGCTGATTTCCAATCAAGACCGGGCCTAGCCACGTATACAGGCTTCGCTGTTCGCACTTGCAGGCCTCCAGAGTTTCACCTGAAGCGCAGTTAAAGGAGAATGGGTTTGCGACCTAGCTTAAAGAGCTCAACATCGATGACCTGTATTACGGCGATCGCGTTGCTGCTAGTACGGCCTGTCGGTGCGCAAGACACAGAGATTGTCCTGTCGGTTCCCGGTATCCCCGGTCCCTACTGCGCTTACGGTGTAGAGAAGAGACTGTTGGAGCTAGATGGCGTTCAGCGCGTAGAGCTGCTTTGGAAAGAGCAGAAAATACGTGCTGTTATCGCAGAAGGAACAATCGTCACCTTGGAGCAAATAAGGATGGCCGTAAAAAAAGCGGATTATCCTTATGATTACGAAATCGTAAAACCGTGAGAAAAGTTTTGACAATGCTGCTTATGCTTTTGTTTCTGATTGGAACAGCAACTTATTTTTTTGTGCCGTTCTCATCGCCGAGCGAGACCTGCAAAACTGTCACACGATGGGGCATCGAGAATATTGAGAAGGCAAAGTTCAATCGTCCGATGGGCCTCACGCGCGGAAACGATTTCCTTTACGTGGCGGACACGGAAAACAGCGTGATCAAGAAATTCCGCGAAGACGGTACCTTGGTTGATGCGTGGAGGGGGTTCAGAAGGCCGGTAGCAGTAACAGTGATAGGTGATTTTGTCTATGTTGCCGATTTCCTCACCGATCGCATTTCGAAGCTCACAAGCAACGGCGCGCTCATCGCGCAGTGGGGCGGGTACGGCAAGAGCGAGGGAGAGTTCGATGCCCCCAGCGGGATCGCAGCCGACAGTAACGGCTATGTGTACGTGGCCGATTTTTACAATCACCGTATACAGAAATTTACTGGCGATGGAAAGTTCGTCATGCAGTGGGGCGACCAAGGCCGGAGAAGCGGTCGCTTTCACTACCCCACCGATGTCGCTACGAACTCTAGCGGAGAGGTCTTTGTCGCCGATGCGTATAACCACCGGATCCAGAAATTTACGCCCGAGGGAGTTTACCTCACACAATGGGGCGGTGTTGGCTTCGGTATCTCCGGCAAATGGTACGGTTGGTTTCGGTTGGCCAAAGCAGTCGCGGTGGATTCGCGCGACGATGTTTACGTCGCCGACGCCTTCAACTACCGAGTGCAAAAGTTCACGGAGAAAGGTGAGCTTCTAGGGGTATGGGGTAAGGGTCAACCAGGTGAAGAGCAACTAGTCCAGTACCCAGCCGGGGTCGCGGTCGCTAGCGATGGAGCAGTCTACGTCAGCGACTTCTTTAAGAACCGGATCTCGAAGATTGAATGCCATTGACCGAGAGGAATGGTCTGAGCGGCTAGTTGGATGCTCCTCGCACCTGGAGAGGATCGAAGCTCACTTCTATTGCTCTCAGCGTTGGTTCCCATCCGGCATTTCTTAGCGATTCCATAAATATCCCCCGAAGGGCTGGATGCCCGCGTGCAGAGTCCCAGCCTCTTGGCTGACCCTGGCATCCCCGCCCCTACCCGTCGATAAAGATCCCCGAAGGTACTTGACCTGGAGCTGACTCCAGGTATTAGGCTTTTGACATCAACGGGAGCCGCTTTGCGATGATGGAACCTGGAGTGGACTCCAGGTTGTCCAAACAGGGAAACAGAACGAGGCCCGACAGCAGGAATTGAAGACACGAACGTGGTGCATAACTTGGGTCGCGGGCATGGCCGCGGCACTCGCGGCAGGCGCCGCCGGGGCGCATGACCCGATATTCAGCCCGGGCCCGCACGTGCTTTACAAGGGCGGGGTAGAGCTTCATACCGGCTTTGAGCGCGAGAAAGCGGGCGAGGAGCGGGAAAGCGAGCTGGCCCTCGAGTTTACTTATGGATTGACCGGCGACTGGGCCGCCGGCATTGAGCTGCCCTACATGAGCAAGGACGACGGGTCCCGGAGCAGCAGCGGGCGGGGAGACGTCACCTTGTTCACCAAGTACCGCTTCTGGCGCAAGGACACGCTGGGTACACAGGAATCCGCGGCGGTGCTGTTCAGGGTGAAGTTAGATACGGCGGATGACAATAAAACACCGGGTTTGGGTACCGGAAGCACAGACTTCCTCACAGGTTTCACGTACGGCTACGAAGGCCGAAAATGGTACCGGTGGGTCAGTGTGCGCTACCGGCGCAATGGCCAGAACGGTGCCGGCCTGCGCCGCGGCGACCGGTTTTTCTTTGACCTCGTCGGCGGCATCCGCCCGCGGCCGGCCGAGTATCTAAAACCGGACACGGTCTGGCTATTGGAGCTCAACAGTGAGTTTGGCAAGCGCGCCCGGCTGAATGGCACGGAGCTGGCCGATACCGGCGGCACCGAGTGGTTCCTGTCGCCAGGCATTTTCTGGACTCGCCGCAATTTCGCGCTGAAAGCGGGCGTGCAGATCCCGATCGCGAGCGACCTGAACGGCCAGCAGGAGGAATCCGACTATCGTGCTCGACTGATTCTGGAATGGCACCTTTAAAGTGACAGTATGAAATCCTCCAAGGAGGTGACGAGATGAAAAAATTAATCATCGCAATGGCCGTGGCCATGCTCTGGAACGCGGCTGCCGTTGCCGCCGGGACCCTGTATGAGCTGCGCGTGGATGGCCTGGCCTGTCCCTATTGCGCCTATGGCATCGAGAAAAAGCTCAAGAAGACAAAAGGGGTCGAGAAAATCGATATCGACCTCAACAAGGGCGTCGTCACCGTCAAGGTGGCCGAGGGCGTAAAACTTACGGAATCGCAAATGGCCAAGTTGATCAACGACGCCGGCTTTACCCTGCGTGGCATGACGGAAAAACCACTGTGAGCAACGGGCGGTGCCTGATTTCAGAAACCCCCTTAACGCAATTGACGACACAAGAGGTTCTATCATGAAAATCATTCGTAACATAGTTATTACATTGGCCTTTTTACTGCTGGTGCCGCTGGCACACGCGGGCTCAGCGGTCTATTCGCTGCAAGTCGATGGGCTCGCCTGCCCGTTCTGCGCCTACGGCATCGAGAAAAAGCTCAGCGCCATCGACGGCGTAGAAAAGATCGACGTGGACATCAAAAGCGGCCAGGTCATCGTGACCATGGCCAACGGTGCGAGCCTGAGCGAAGATCGTGCGCGTCAGGCCGTTAAGGACGCGGGCTTTACGCTGCGCGCGTTCACGCAGGGCACAGGGATCAAGAAAGAATGAATCCCCCACGCAAATGGTGCACACGGTACCGGCTTGCGGCTGTCATCGCCGCGGGTGCAGTAGGCTGGTCAAGTGCGGTTTCAAGCGCACCGATCACCTTTAACACCGCGTTGCCCGTGGCCAAAGGCGAGTTCGTCTTCCGCGAGCAGCTTGTCGTGAATCAATCGGGCGATGACCCCAGCGGCGCCGATCGTGACCGCACCTCACAGGCGGCCGTGTCGGTGTTGGGTTACGGCATAAACAGCAAGTTCGCCGTCTTTGGGGTGCTGCCCTACCTTGATAACGAACTGAAGATCACGACCGGCGGGCAGCGTGTCACCCGTAGCACTAGCGGCTTTGGCGATCTCAGCATGTTCGGCCGCTACACAGTGGTGCAGCGTGACCGGCCGGGGCGCAACTTCCGTGTGGCGCCGTTTTTCGGCATCAAGGCACCGACCGGTGAGGACGATGCGAGCGACGCGCTGGGTCTCCTGCCGTCCAGCGTGCAGGTGGGCTCGGGTTCGTGGGATCCCTTCGTGGGCGTAGTGGCGACCTACCAGACGTTGCGCTACCAGGTCGACAGCCAGTTCAGTTTTCGCGCTAACAACGAGGCCAATAACTTCGAGGCGGGCGACATCGCGCGCCTCGACGGCTCGCTGCAATACCGCCTGTACCCACGCAAACTGGCCGGCGGGGTTCCGGGCTTCCTCTATGGCGTAATCGAGGCCAACCTGATCCACCAGGATAATGACCGTGTGGGGGGTATCGAGGACCCCAATTCCGGGGGCATGAGGTTGTTCCTCACCCCCGGTATCCAGTACGTCACCAAACGCTGGATTGTTGAAGGCGCAGTACAAATTCCCATCTCTCAAGATCTGAACGGGACGGCGTTGGAAAACGATTTCGTCGCGCGCGTGAGTGTCCGGTTAAATTTATAGATTCGCACTGGAGAAATCTCAAATGACACGTAAAACTGTGTTGAAAATCATCGGTGGCATCGCGGGCAGCCTGCTAGGTTTCATCATCATCGCCTGGCTGGTGTGGGTGCCCTGGGCCTTGGAACCCGGCTATGTATTCGTAGCTTCGTGGGGCGAGCCCGGCTCGGCGCCCGGGCAGTTCAACGATCCGACCGGTATCGCAATAGCCGGTACCGAGGTGTTTGTGAGCGATGCGCGCAACGGGCGCATCCAGGTATTCGATCTCGACGGGAAATTCAAACGCCAGTTCGGCAGCAAGGGCGACGGGTCGGGCCAGCTCGGCCGGCCGATGAACCTGACGATCGCCGGCGATGAGCTCTATGTGGCCGATTACTGGAACGATCGCATTCAGGTCTTCGCCCTGGATGGAACCCCACGTCGGCAAATCGGCCGCCCCGGATCCGGGCCGGGCGAGTTCAGCTCCCCCGGCGGTGTGGCGGTCGCGGCGAATGGTGATTTGTTTGTGGTGGACTTTTACAACCAACGCGTTCAGCACCTGCGTGCCGACGGCAGCTTCGTCAAACAATGGGGCAAGACAGGCGAGATCGGCGTTTGGGCGGGTCAGTTCAATTATCCCACGGACGTGGCGCTCGGTGCTGACGGGACCTTATACGTGGCCGATGGGTACGGAGACCGGGTGCAGGTGTTCTCCACAGCCGGCAAGTTTCTGCGCAAGTGGGGTGGCCCGTTCGCCATGAACATCTTCGGGCCGTTCAATGGCTGGTTTGCCACAGTCACCGGGATCACGCTCGATACCCAGGGTAATGTTTTCGTTGCCGATTTTTACAACAACCGGATCCAGAAGTTCGCGCCTGAAGGCACGTTTCTGACCGCATTCGGGGAACAGGGCCAGGCACCGGGCCAATTCAATAAGGCGATTACCGTGGCGGTTGCCGGCGACGGCACCGTGTTTGTGGTCGACTACGGCAATAATCGGATTCAGAAGTGGCGGCCCAAGCCATGATGAACCGCTACCCAATCCCGAAAACATTAGAACGAGTTGCAGACGGCGTCTGACCGATGACGCGTGGTGACCCAAGGTGATGGAAAGAAATTACGGCAAACAGCAAGTTAAAAAGGGGATAACCATGAAGCAAGCCGCGATGCTCGCGGAAGAGAAAAACGCGAGACCCATTGAAAAGCTGCACGTCAAGATCGGTGGGATGCAGTGCTCCTTCTGCGTGGCTTCCATCGATCAGGCGCTTACGCAGATGGACGGTGTGAACGATGCAGACGTGAACCTCGCGCACGAGGAGGTGCTGGTCCAGTACGACCCGGTGCGGGTCACTGCCACCGCGCTCAAGGATACACTGCGCAGCCTGGGGTACACAGTGCGCGATCCGCGCAAAGTCCGCAGCTTCGAAGAGGAGGAGGCCGAGCTGCGCCGCCACCGCAACCAGCTCCTCACCGCCGCCGGGGTAATGCTCGTCTCCCTGGGGTTCATGAGCGCCATGTGGCTGGGTGTCCGCGCGCCGTGGTTCAAGTGGGCGATGCTCGTGCTGAGCTTGGGCATGGTCTTTGGCGTGGGTTGGCCCATATTGAAGATGGCCTGCGCGTCGCTCAAACGCGGTATATTGAATCAGCATGTGCTGATGGAGTTCGGCGCCTTCGGCGGCCTGATCGGCGGGGCCGTGGGCTTCTTCACCCAGCCCTGGCCGATGGCGGATTTCATGGGGGCGGCAGTCTTTATTACTGCCTACCACATCCTCTCGGGGTACGTATCGCTGCGGGTGCGTACCCGCAGCTCGCAGGCCATCCGGAAACTGATGGCGCTGCAGCCGGCGACCGCGCGGGTGGTGCACGACGGAGAGGAGGAAGAAATCCCGGTCGAGGCAGTGCAAATCGGAGACCGGGTACGGATCCGGCCGGGTGAGAGCATCCCGGTGGACGGCAAAGTCGTGGAAGGGGCATCGGCGGTGGATCAGAGCCTGGTCACCGGCGAGTCGATCCCGGTCGAGAAGGCAGTCGGCGATGAGGTTATCGGCGGATCGCTCAATCAGACCGGCACCTTGCTGGTGCGCACGACTACGGTGGGCGAGGAAAGTTTCCTGCAGCGGGTGGCGCGCTCCATCGAAGAGGCGCGCGTGCTGAAGCCGGGCATCATGCAGCTCGTCGATCAGGTGCTGAAATACTTTGTACCGGGCGTGCTGATCGCGGCCGCCACCGCCTTCCTGCTTTGGAGCGTGGGCGCGTGGTTGCTCACGGGGGAGCCCGACTTCAGCCGCGCAGTGTTCGCGACGCTGGCGGTGCTGGTGATGGGTTATCCGTGCGCGCTCGGCATGGCGGCCCCGCTGGCCATGATTCGTGGCGGCGGCATGGCCGCGCAGAAAGGCATCCTCATGCGCTCCGGCGAGGCGTTCCAGGTCCTCAAGGATATAAAGAAGGTGGTGCTCGACAAGACCGGCACCATTACCTCGGGCAAGCCCAAAGTGATCGAAGTAGCGGCCATCGACGGCTACGCACAAGACCAAATTCTCGCGCTGGCAGCGGGGGCAGAGCGCCCCTCTGAACATCCGCTGGCCAGAGCGATTGTCGAGCATGCCCGGCACATCGGAGTGCGACCCATGACCACGAGGGATTTCCAGGCCATCACCGGGCGCGGTGTGCGGGCTACCGTGGGCAGCGTTGCCGTGTGCGTAGGCAGCCCGCGTTCTCTCACCGACGAAGGTTTGGACGTCGCTTCGATTCGCGAGCGCGTGGAACGGATGGAGCAGGAAGAGTTCACCGTGGTGGCGGTCGCCGCGGACGACCGCGTGGCCGGGCTGATTGCTATTACCGACGGCTTAAAGGAGGATGCGCGCGAGGCGATCGGCCGCATGAAGGCCGCAGGGCTGGAACCGGTGATGGTCAGCGGCGACAACTGGCGGGCGGCTAAAACGGTTGCCGCCCAAGTGGGCATCGACGAGGTCATGGCCGAGGTGTTGCCGGATGAAAAAGCAGACCACATCCGCAAACTCCAGAAGCAGGGATTCCGGGTGGCGATGGTGGGCGATGGGATCAACGACGCACCGGCACTAATGCAGGCCGATGTGGGCATCGCCATCGGCGCCGGCACGGATATCGCCATCGAATCGGCCGACATCGTGCTCGTCGGCGATAGGCTCGGGGGGGTGGTCGACGCCTTCCACATCGGCCGGAGCAGCTTCCGTAAAACCGTACAGAACGTCACACTCGCGTTCGCCTTCAACGGTATCGGGGTGCCTGCCGCAATCACGGGCCTGGTACATCCGGTGATGGCCATGATCGCCATGGCCGCCAGCGTGACCACGGTGTTGCTGAACTCCTTTGCCGGGCGGCTGCTGCCCAGGCGCGTGGCGCGAGCGCAGCGGGAGGCGGCCATCCTGGCGCTGAAGGTACCGACGATCCACTGCCAGGGATGCGTGCGACGGATCCAGGACGCCTTGGGCGAGCTCCCCGGGGTGCGGACGGTCGAGGGCGATGTGGCGCAAAAGCGCATCACCGTCACGCCCGCCGGCGCCGGTGTCGATCGGCAGGTCGTCTGTGCAGCCCTCGGGCAGATCGGACATGTCTGCGGCGACAGCTGAGGATGGCGATTCGGACGCCGATACGTCGCCCATGCCCCCGTAAAGGCGTACACTAGCGCAAGAGGTCGACGGCTATGAGTGCTTTGCGCATCGGAGACATCACGCGAAAGCTCGGTATCAGTGCCGATACCCTGCGCTATTACGAAAAGATTGGTTTGTTCCCGCGCGTGAATCGAACCGGTTCGGGCATACGATTGTACAGCGATCGGGACATTTCACGCTTGCAGTTCATCAAGCGCGCGCAGAAAATGAACTTCACGCTGGCAGAAATCGGGCAGTTGCTCAAAATGCGCGAAGGCCCGCAGATGGCCCGCGCTGACGTGCACGAGTTGACAAGCAAAAAGCTCGATGAGATCGAGGGCTACCTCGCCGATCTGAAGGCACTGCGAAAGGAGCTACGATTACTCCTGAACTTGTGCGCGAGCAGCAAAGACAGTTGCCCCATCCTCGAGAACATTAACGAGACGAGTTCGCCTCGTAAGCGTCGGCGCAGCGGTGAGGCGCGGCCCAAGGCAAGTTGATACGTCGTGCGACCTATTCCACGGCGCCTTTCGGCAATAACGAGGCGTTGAAACTCAGAGACACTCGCGTTTCGCTCGACCGGTTCTCATCCACGTAATGGCTCACCCAGGCGGGGAAGATCACCATGCGCCCCTCCTTGGCCGCTACCTCTTTCTGCATCCCGATCGTCGACCCCGTGGGCTCGAAACATCGGTGCTTGCGGTCTTCCACAAAACGCAGGTTCCCGCACCCTTCGGGGGCGCGCACATAATAGGCGCAGCTCAAGTGCGCCCCGGCATGATCGTGGGTCTGCGTGTTTTTACCGGGTGGGGTGATGTGGGCCCACATTTCCTCGACGTGGATGTCGTTGTGTTCCATGTCCCACCCCAACTCCCGGCCGATCTGCGCGCAGCTGCTACCGAATGCATCCAGAACCGCTCTGACTGACGGCACCAGATAGAGATTGATGAACGTGTCCTCGCGGTGGCGCTGCTTGACAATGGATTCCAGATTACGCCGCCGGTGCTCCGCGTCCCAGTCGACCTTGTCCATCTCCTCCAGGATCGCCTGGTTGACGCTTTCGAAATCCGCGTAGTCGACGATCCACATTGGTGTGGGAAACAGTACGTCGGAATCGACTTCTTTGATCTTCATGTTGCCACCTTCGCAATCGAAACGCTCGCACCGGAAAAAGTTGAAAAGTGGACACAGGCCGCCGTTACGGGGTTGGCCTGCCGGAAGGACAAGACTTTAGGTATTTTATGCTGGGTATCCGCGCCCGCCAAGTGCGCGCAACCCACGTCACCAGTACTCATACGCCCAACGTTCTGTTGTGTACGGCAGGCCTCCAAAACGGGCGGTCACACGCCCTTGAACGAATGGCTTATCAGACGAGGTCCTGCAGGAGACGGCGGGGTACCGACGCACGGATAGGCATGCACGGCTCCCTAGACTTCTTGGTACGGGCAAGCACTAAGCCATATTAATTAGGCGGCAGAGGGGGTGCTTTTGGCACGAGCTACATGTCGGAGCACTTTACAGTGCCGATGCCTATTTGCTTATCGCCTAAGTTCTTGGATTAACGAAAAACTTACCCCTACGTGCAGAGTGTGGGCTTGATTGCAAGTCAAAACCCGGCGCAAGCGGTGTCGGAACTTTTTACACATTGTCTCTGGCGTAACGAATTAATGCTATCTAAATCAAATACTTACAGAACCGGAACGAATACTGCATAGGTTTTTTCGGAGCGATCCCACGGTACGACCCCGACCAGGAGGAACACCCGATGAAGGAAGAGCTTTGGGTCGGCAGTTATGTTGGCTTTCTTCGGAGGAGACACAATGAAAGTACTCGTTTTTCCCGCACTCCTTGGGCTGCTTGTCATAAGCATCTGCATGAACCTACTCCAGTACCAGCAAACCCAGCGCTTGGCGCAGCAACTGTATGTGAGCGAGTACGACGCCCGCACCTCACATCACATACTGGACCAACAGGAAGAGTTTCTAGAAGTGATGACCAAGCACGTGATGGGTGCAGCAGATATCGACAGTAAGTTCAAAGCGCGGTACTACGCCAGGGCGTACATCGATGCCGCGGCGGACTACCGGCTTGATCCACGCCTGCTCCTCCTGTTGACACGAGTCGAGAGTGGCTTCGATTCACACGCAAAGTCAAACAAAGGGGCGCTTGGCATGATGCAAATCATGCCGAAAGTCTGGATGGAGCAGATCGACTTCATATCAACAGACAAGGACCTGACGGACCCGTATCTGAACATCCACGCAGGTGCACACGTGCTGAGACACTATCTCAATCGCGCACAAGGCGATGTAAGGCTGGCGTTGCTCATGTACAACCGGGGCGAGCATGCAGTAAGAAAGGCGATCGTTCAAGGGCTCGACCCGAGCAACGGTTTTGCGCGTAAAGTATTAAACGGCCAAGCGCTCCGCACCCGCTGGGACTCATAGCTTTGTGGTGGGATGAGTTTTAGCTCCACACGAGCAGACAGGAGAAATTCAATAGGCACCTACACACGCACCCCGACTCGCCTTGGCGCTTTCTTGACGTCAGGCCTGTTGCGGCCTGCCGCCAAACGCCGGCGGCTGGCGTTTCGATATCGCACCACCCTGGACGCGACATTGGTGGGAGGCTCGGCAAATGAACCGTTAGTAGTGACTTACGGGTTCGAGCCAACGTTATCCCCCGGTTCTGGCCCGCTCGGCAACACATCTCCTTTTTTATCGAGCTACGGTCCCGTCGAATTCATCATTGAGATCGGCGGGGATACCGTGACCGCGTCAGGGCCGGGCACGGGGATTACCGTCTTCAGCAATCTCAGCGCCGAGGGTGTGGACCAGTACGAACTGCGCGCCCCGTACTGCACGGGGAAATTATTCGGATTTCATGTGGGCTTTTTCCGGGTTTTGCTCGTGGACCAAGATGCGGCCACGTTCCCGACCACTGATCTGCCGCTTACTCCGGCATTCGCTGATGCAATTGACTTTAGCCAGGTTAATCTCCAGCTAATCGATACCATAGTTGGGCATACCGATTTGGGTTTCAGCGAATCGTCGACGACGCCCGTGAGCGAGCGCAAAGGGATAACCTTAAGATCAAGTCACTTTTAGGCTGCGGGGTCGTCTGAGAAGCGGCGCCTAGTTGATTGAACCGTCCTCACCCTTTGGTGGGCGGAGTTACTGCCCAGATCAGCATAACTATCCCATGCATCGATATTTCTGCTATCGGCGAGCCCGTGCACACCACCCGTCTGCAGATTCACAATCCTCATGAAAACAATAAGTTACCATAAATCGCTACGCATTGCGGGGTGGTTCCAGGCGTTTATCGGGGTGACAATTTTAGGAAAATTTGGGCGTTCTTACATACTAGATAGTAAGTATTTTCTCCGGCGCGGCTGATCCCGGACGGTACTGGTACGGATATGCAAAACGCCAGCCACGCAGCAAAACGTGCACAGGTTACGAATCCACAAATTTATTGATCCTACTAGTGCCGGCGAGTGGACTCGAACCACCGACCTGCTGATTACGAATGAGTGGGGAGGACAGACTGTTTTATTTTTAATTTCAATGCTTTAGGGTGGATTTGACGCTCCTGACCGAACTTTAGTTACCTTCACAACTAGATTTAATGACAGACGGTTACGTTTTCTGGGTGCTCACAGCCTTCCTTTTACCCCGTCCGCAGCAAGCGTAGACTGCTTTATCGGCAGGGCAATCCTGGAGTCAGTTCTGTGAGTTCAGACAGACTTCCCCGCAAGCTCGCCGCCATCCTGTACGCGGACGTGGCGGGCTACAGCCGTCTGACCGGTGAAGACGAGGACGCCACCCATCGGCAGCTCAGCGAGTACCTCGATCTCATCTCCGCCACAGTAGAGAGTCACCGAGGTCGCGTGATGCACTACGCAGGCGATGCGGTGCTCGCGATGTTCGATGCAGTGGTGGATGCCGTCTCCTGCGCCACCGAGATCCAGGACAAACTCCGGGAGCGCAATCAGGAACTATCCAACGGGCGCAAGGTGCACTTCCGCATCGGAGTCAACCTCGGGGATGTCATCGAGGACCGGGGCGACATATATGGTGACGGCGTCAACGTCGCCGCCCGGCTGGAGAGACTTGGCGACCCTGGAGGTATCTGCATCTCCGACGCGGTGCGCTCCGCCATCGGCAAGAAGCTCAACCTCGATTACGAGGATTTGGGCGAGCAGGAGGTGAAAAACATCGCTAAGCCGGTGCGGGCGTACCGCGTGACGATAGGCGAAAAAGAAGCGCCGGAGGTGAGGGCGCCAGGCCAACCAAGTTTAGAGCTTCCCGACAAGCCTTCCATCGCCGTGCTTCCGTTCACCAATATGAGCGGTGACCCAGACCAGGAGTATTTCTCAGACGGTATCACTGAAGACATCATCACAGAGCTATCGCGTTTTCGAGAACTCTTCGTAAGTACGCGCAATGCATCCTTTGCCTTCAAGGGCCAGTCGGTCGATATCGTTGAGGTTGGGGCAAAACTAGGCGTGCAGTTTGTCGCGGAGGGCAGCGTCCGAAAGGCAGGTACACGAGTGCGGGTGACAGCACAGTTGGTGGATGCGGCGACTGGTAACCATATCTGGGCGGAGCGATACGACCGCGAGCTTGAGGACATCTTTGCGGTGCAGGACGACATTTCCCACACCATCGTGTCAACGCTCGCGGGACGTCTCAAAGTCGCAACTCAGAAGATTTCGGTCTTCAAAGTTTTAACATTCGATTGTTATGGAACCCTGATTGATTGGGAAAGTGGGATTCGAAATGCATTGACGCCTTTGGCGGAGCGGGCTGGTTTTTCAGGCAACAAACCCAATCAGCTGACCGACAAGGTATTGGAAGAATTCGCCGCGTACGAGGCAGCGCAACAGGAAGAAACTCCAACCTTGCGCTATTCGGATCTCTTAGCTCTTGTGTATAAGAAATTGGCGACTCATTGGGGGGTCACGATTTCCGATGTGGAAGCTGTGAAGTTTGGGAAATCCATACAAGACTGGAGCCCCTTTCCTGATTCGGTCGACGCCCTCGCCTACCTGAATGGCCACTATGAAAAGTTAGTGATCCTGTCAAACGTAGACCGAGATAGTTTCGCAAGCAGTAACAGGTTGTTGAAGGTGAAGTTTGGCGAAATCTATACGGCCGAAGATATTGGATCCTATAAGCCCGAACTACGGAATTTTGAGTACATGCTACGGCAACTTGAGTCACAAGGTTTTTTGAAGTCGGACATCTTGCATGTTGCGCAGAGCAAATTCCATGATCTCACACCTGCGACTGAAATTGGGTTAGCGACGGCATGGATCGACCGGCACCATGATCGAGAGGGCTGGGGTTTGACAAAAGCGCCTCGAAAGGACGCACGGATAAACGTCGACTTTTACTTCCGCAGTTTGAGCGAGTTTGTTAAAAAACACAAAGCGGAGAAAGACTACTCTGAAAATGAGGGAATCGAAAAAGGATACGGAGATTTCTATGAGAAAGGTTAGAATGTGTTTTGGCATTCTGTTTCAAGTCACGAAACCTTTGATTTCAACCGCTGGCAACCTCCCTTCGGATGCCCACATCGCGGCGCTCGCACTGGAACAGGGCTTCGACATCTGCTCTACCGACAATGACTTCAAGCGCTTCCCGGGAATCAAGCACATCAATCCACTTGCTTAGCCCGGTCGCAAACACATCACAATGGGTAAGATTTTCTGGTGCCGGCGAGTGGACTCGAACCACCGACCTGCTGATTACGAATCAGCTGCTCTGCCAACTGAGCTACACCGGCATGCGGGCCGCGAGTATAAGGGGTTTCCACGTGGGAACCAATATGGCGCTAAGCGACAGGGAAACGAGTAATTACCGGTCGTGGCGCAGGCGCACAACCACGTCGATACCTTCGAGGCTCGTGCCCGCCGGCAACGGTGGCAGGCCCGAGACCTTGACGCCGTGGGCATCGATGTCGCTCAGCTCCCCGGTGCTCACATCATAGAAATGGTGATGAGGGCCGGTGTTGGAGTCATAGAAGATCTTCGCTGGGTCGGCGACCACCTGGCGCACCAGGCCCTTTTCGACCAGCAGCGCCAGAGTATTGTAGACCGTGGCCTTCGATACGCGCCGCGAGCCGGTGTTGACGAGCTTGAATACGTCCTCGGCGGAAAGGTGGATACAGCGTGCGAAGAACACGCGTGCGATCTCGATGCGCTGGCTGGTCGGGTTAATCCCGTATCTGCGTAGCCAGGCGCGGAGCTCGTCGTCATGGCGTGGCTTTTGCGTAATCATTTGAAAAGATTATAAAAGACAAGCGTGGTTGAGTCTAATTCTCATCTTGGACAGGCCTGTACGGGACTAAATTTGCTGTACGTGATTGGCCCAACATGAGAGCCGCCGCCAAACGCACCGATGCGAGGTCTTAATCCCGAGGCGGTTGCGATAAGGTTTGGCACGGCCACTCGTAAACACCACTTATTCCCGGGCGCACCGACAATGAGGCACCGACAAAGTTTACTTACTGATAAGTAAGTATTCGCCGATAGTGCCAACAGTCATTTTGTCGAAATCTGAGTCTTCGATCATGTCTCCGGCAACATGTGGACATTCCAGCAGGAGTAGGCTTGTCGTGATGTTTCCCGAGGTTAGGCGCATTTTCCCTGCTTTTCGACTCAATTACCTACAAGATCGCCGCTGTTAGCGTCGGTCGTGACCGGCCGCGGGTAGGCCGGCCACAACAGGATCAGCCCGCGGCCTTCTTCAGGGCTCGTGGAATCTTGAAGGTCACACTCTCGGTCTTGCCGGGGCGTTCCTCGATCAACTTCGCTCCCCAGTCGCGCAACTGCGCCAGCACCCGCTGCACCAGCACCTCGGGTGTCGATGCCCCTGCACTTACGCCGATTTCCTCGGCGCTGTTGAGCCACTCGCGCCTGAGATCTTCCGGCCCGTCGACAAGATAGCCGCGTGCACCGAGGCTTTCGGCGACCTCGCGCATGCGATTGGCGTTCGAGCTGTTGGACGATCCAACCACCAGAACGACTTGACAGTGGCGCGCCAGCTCTTTGACCGAGTCCTGGCGGTTCTGGGTGGCATAACAAATATCTTCCCGCCTTGGCCCCTTGATATTAGGAAACCGCCGACGCAGAGCATCGACCACCAGCGCGGTATCGTCCATGGACAGCGTCGTCTGCGTAACGAAAGCGAGGTTGTCCGGATCCCTGACTTCCAGGCGATCGACATCATCCGGCGTCTCGACCAGATAGATCCCGTTCTCGGCCTGCCCCAGAGTCCCCTCGACCTCCTGGTGGCCGGCATGGCCTATCAGTACGCACTCAGTATTTTTCTTACGGTGCAGTTGGACTTCCATGTGCACCTTGGTGACGAGCGGACAGGTAGCATCGAATACGCGCAGCCCGCGCTGCTCGGCCTCAGTGCGCACGGCGCGCGATACCCCGTGCGCGCTGAAGATCACGGTCGCCCCATCGGGTATCGCGGCGATCTCCTCGACAAAAATTGCGCCCTGGTTCCGCAGCTGATCCACGACCAGGCGATTGTGGACCACCTCGTGGCGCACGTAGATGGGCGCGCCGAATATTTCAAGCGCGCGCTCGACGATCTCTATGGCGCGATCGACGCCGGCGCAAAAACCGCGCGGACTTGCGAGTGTCACATGCATGGCAGTTGGATCACCGAAATCTCAGATTGGTTGCGTATTATGACGAACGCGGCACACGAGGTCCAATCAAGCCTGTGGCACAACATTTATAATTTCCACGTCGAATATCAGGTCATGACCAGCCAGCGGATGGGAGAAGTCCACCCATACTGTAGCAGCCGACACCTTGACCACCGTCCCCGGAATCTCGCCGTATCCGGCGATCTCGAATCCGATCACCTGGCCTGATTGAAGCTCGATCCCACTCGGGAAACTCGTGCGCGGCAGGCTGTGCACGGCGCCCTCCTCGATCGGCCCATACGCCTCCAGGCAGGGAATCTCGAAGCGTCGGCGCTCGCCGGCTCGCAAACAAATTAATCGACGTTCCAGGCCAGCCGTCAAATCGCCAGCGCCAATGGTAAACGTGAACGGCTCGCCGTCGTGCGTCACTATGGCATCCTGATCGGCCCCGGCCACGCGCAGCGTAAGACGGAGCGTGACTCGTGAGCCGTTTTGAACGGTTAGCTTACCCATGAGTAGGGCGGAGGAAGAAATGTGGCCAACCGGCGATTATTTATTAACGGGGTTCCGCCCCCGTACGACGGGTTCCTTTCTTTGCGTGCCCAA
>JBHHZP010000070.1:0-17661 GCA_046758085.1 Acidiferrobacterales bacterium | reverse complement strand
GCAGTTGGGTGATGAGTTCGAGCTGATCGAAGAGTGTGCAGACACCCATGTGACGCCGTCACAGCTCGAGCAAGAGTTTGCGTACTATCGCTTCATCCGGCGACTTGGCTAGCCGATCCATAGTCGATATGCAACGGGTCGAGTCGATACTGTCCTTCTGGTTTGGCCCGTTCGGAGCGGACGGCTGCCCGCTGGAGGATCGAAACAAGCTGTGGTTTTACGCCAACGCCGACACCGACATACAGATTCGCCAATGCTTCGAGACGGATCTGCAAGAAGCAGCCAGCGGGCAGCTCGCGCCTTGGCAGCACACCCCCAGAGCACGACTTGCGCTGATCATCCTGCTCGATCAGTTCTCACGCAACATCTACCGCGGCACACCGCAGGCATTTGCACAAGACCCCGCGGCATTGGCCTTAGCGCTCGCGGGAATCGATGCCCAGCATGACCTTACACTCGGCCCCTGCGAGCGCGCCTTTTTTTACATGCCGCTGGAGCACTCGGAAGACCTTGCGCACCAGGACCGCTGCGTCGAGCTTTACAATAAGCTCCTAAACTCCCTGTCAGCGGCCAGCGCGGATAAGCTTCGGTCATTTCGCGATCATGCCGTTGCCCATCGCGATATCATTGCAAAATTCGGGCGGTTCCCGCACCGCAATAAGATCCTCGGTCGACCGGAGACGCCGCCGGAAATCGAGTTTCTTTCGCGTAGCCCGTCCCGTTTCGGGCAAGGCTAGCAACATGCCGATGCAACGGTCGATAGAGGCCAAGCGGGCTGCATCGTTGCACCGCAGACCCGGTCGAGGCCGTTAGATGCTGTTGCGGCGAATCGTCAATGTTCGGGACCATGAGGTCGGCGGGCTGTGGTTGTCTTTTGCCTACTTCTTTTGCCTGCTTTGCGGGTATTACATCTTGCGGCCGGTGCGTGACGAGATGGGCATCCAGGGCGGTATCGAGAATCTTCACTGGGTGTTTACCGGCACCTTTCTCGTCATGCTTGTTGCGGTCCCCGCTTTCGGCGTGGCGGCGGCACGCCTGCCGCGCAATCGGCTGCTGCCCTGGGTGTATTACTTCTTCATCTTGAACCTGTTGGCCTTTTTCGCGTTGTTTCAAAGTGGCATCGCGGCCGTTTACGTCGCCCGCGGGTTTTTCATCTGGGTCAGCGTGTTCAACCTGTTCGTGGTCTCGGTGTTCTGGAGCTTCATGGCGGACCTGTACACCAACGAGCAGGCGCGGCGGCTGTTCGGCTTCATTGCCGCCGGCGGCAGCGCGGGCGCTATAGTGGGCCCCGCGCTGACGGCCAATCTAGCGACACCGCTCGGGCCGGTAAACCTGCTCCTGATCACGGCGCTGCTGTTGCTGCTGGCCGTAGCTTGCATCCATGCGCTTGCCCGCCGGGCGGCTGCGCGTGTTACCGCTGACTTGGCGATGCGCGAGCGCACAACGAGCGCCAAGGAGCCGATTGCAACCATTAACAGCACCGATGCACCTCTTGGCGGCAGAATGCTGGCGGGCGTGAAGCATGTACTGCGCTCACCCTACCTTCTCGGTATCTGCCTTTACATCTGGCTCTACACCACGTTGTCGACGTTCCTTTACTTCGAGCAGGCGCATATTGTCGCCAATGCCTTTGTCGAACCGGAGCGGCGCACCGCGCTGTTCGCCTACATCGATCTTTCGGTGAATGCGCTCACTGTCATCGGGCAGCTCTTCCTGTTGAGCCGCATCGTGGCCCGATTCGGCCTGTCAACGGCTTTGGCACTGATACCGGCGCTGGTGGCAGTGGGATTCGGCATGCTCGGGCTGTTTCCGCTACTGGCGGTGCTGGTCACGTTCCAGGTTATCCGGCGCGCCGGGAACTTTGCTATTGCGCGGCCTGCGCGTGAGATGCTTTTCACAGTCGTCGCGCGCGAAGATAAGTACAAATCCAAGAACTTCATCGACACCGTAGTATATCGCGGTGGTGATGCCGTCAGTGCCTGGGCGTTCGCAGGGCTGGCCGGATTGGGCCTGGGCTTGTCGGGGATCGCGTGGGTGGCGCTGCCCATAGCCATCATCTGGCTTCTCACCGGGGTGGCGCTGGGCACAAAACAGGAGCGCTTGCGGCAACCGGCGCACGGACGTGCTGACCCCAGCGCGGCGTTGCCGAGCTAAGGAGGGCACCCATGCATGCCTGGATGCGTATGTCCCCGAAGCGCGCTATGCTCTGGCGCTCGCGGGGCAGGTATGAGTCCCGAGTGATGATGGATGCAGCAGCCGCGTAACATGCCCACCCCCGTGTCCCGGCCGCGACTCTCGCGTCGCAGCGCATTGAAACTGCTGCTGGGTGCGGGGGTCACCCTGACACTCAAGTCTCCGGGCGTCGCGCGCGCCGCTACGGCGCAGCTCGAGCGCGTTATACCGCGCACGCGTGAAACACTACCAGCAGTGGGGCTCGGCACCGCACGCGCCTTCGATGTGGGCATCAGCGCTAAAGCGCGCGCGCCCTTGAAAGAAGTGCTGCGAAGCTTCGTGGCGCTGGGCGGTCGCACCATCGATACCTCACCGATGTACGGCAACGCTGAGACCGTTATCGGCGACCTGACGGCGCAGCTCGGCGTACGTCCGTCGCTCTTCCTTGCGACCAAGGTCTGGACCCGCGGTCGCGAGTCGGGGATTGGCCAGATGGAACGATCGATGCAGCGGCTGCGTACCGATCGCATCGAGCTGATACAAGTGCACAACCTGGTCGACTGGCGAACGCAATTGGATACGCTACGGCGGTGGAAATCCGCCGGCAGGATCCGTTACCTCGGGGTTACCCATTACCGGGTGGACGCGTTCGATGATCTCGAGCGCCTGATCAAGACGGAGAGTCTGGATTTCGTGCAGCTTAATTACTCCATCGCCACGCGCGAGGCCGAGCAGCGGCTATTACCGCTAAGTCGCGATGTCGGCACGGCGGTATTGGTCAACAGACCGTTCGAGGCTGGTTTCTTGTTTCGAGCAGTGCGCGGCAGGCCCGTGCCATCCTGGGCCGCTGAGTTCGACTGTCAAAGCTGGGGGCAGTTCTTTCTCAAGTACGTGCTGTCCCAACCCGCCGTCACCTGCGTCATTCCTGCCACCAGCAAGCCCCAACACCTGGTAGACAATATGGGTGGCGGGCGCGGGCGCCTGCCTGATGCCCGCATGCGAAGACGCATGTGGCAATACCTGGCGCAACTTTAATGTGGGTGCCGCTCTGCATAATCGATGCCTTTACCGGCCGATTGTTCCCCGGCAATCCGGCTGCGGCGTGTCCGTTGGAGCGCTGGTTTGACGATGAGCCGCTGCGCTCTATCGCCGTGTAAAACAACCTTTCAGATCTGCGGCGATCAGCAGGAACAGGGATGGCTAAGCCATACCATGAGTCCCGATTATAACGTCAGAATTATTGGGGTTTCTGACGCAAATGGGCACTGTCGCCCTGCCCCAGATCGATCTCGCTGACGCCGACTCCACGCCACTCCAGAGCGGTAAAACGGCGAGTCCGCGGCCGCCGGCTAGTGGCGCGGAAATGTGCCGTCAGCCGTCGGCAGCGACCCGCCATTTGTCTGAAAAACAGGCAAAAATACCGTTTTTTTGCTGGACTTCACCCCCTTGTCGGCTAGGGTTAAATGGCCTCGGCAGAACGTGGCCGGGGTAGATAACGCTGTCTCAAACGATTGAGTGTGGACCTGGAGCGGTCCACGTGAGTCATCTGCAGGACGCAGAATTGCGCGCGCGGCAGCGCGCTCAAGGAACCGCTAAAGGGAAAGAGCGGGGATATACCGGACGCACCTGCGTGCGCCCCACCCCGGATGCACACAACGGATTGTGTGTATCCACTCACTTTCCGGTCCAGTGCGAGTCAGGACCGCGAGTCACGCTCCGCGAAAGGGAACACGATGTGAGCTAAATAGGTAAGGCGTCGCAGAGTACTTACAAGAGCTTCAGATTTCATCATGTCTCCCGTTGCTGCAACACGCCGCCGTCCGTCCCTTCGGCGCACCTTCTTACTCGCTGTCCTCGCACTGACGGTCGGTCTGTTTGCACAGACCTCCCCGACCGAAGAAATACCCGCTGCGGCGATCAGCGCCTATGCCTTGCTCTCGGGCCTGGTGAATGTACAGCTAACAGAGGCTACGGCCGCCGCGCGTGAACAATATGTCCTTTCCGCTCCCCCCGGGCAGATGCCGGCCGTGCGCGCGAAGCAAATATACGGGGCCATTGCCAGCTATCTGTCGCGCGTTTCCGGTAAGAACATCATTTACCGCGATCTCGGCGACTGGCGTGCTTATGCGAAAGCCGTCCGCGAAGGGCGGACTGACCTTGCCTTTGACAGCGCTCATTTCGCAAGCTGGCGCATCGCCAAAACGCGCCACGAGCCACTGGCCAAGATGGCCGCACCGAGTGCCTTTGTGGTGCTGGCCCGTTACAGTAACAAGCAGGTGAGACGGCTCGACGATCTAGTGGGGCGACGCCTGTGTGCTCGCGCCCGGCCCAACCAGGATACGCTGACGGTGTATAGCCGTTACGACAATCCGGCCCGGCAACCCGTACTCCAAGCCATGTCCGACTCCCGCCGGATCTACGACACCATGATGGCCGGCGGCTGTGATGGTGCGGTCGTGCCACTGTCCGTCTACCACAAGCTCAATCCAGACAGCAGGTATGTGCGTGTGTTGTTCAGGAGTGACGCGACCCCGGGACCAACACTGACAGTCAGCCCGCGGCTATCACCCGCAGTCAAGGCGGAGATCCTGCATGCGCTGCTGTCACCCGAGGGACAGCAGATCATGGCTCCCCTGTGCAAGCTCCTTGGGGCCGACCAGGTAGTAGGCGCAGTGCGAAAGGAGTATGCCGGTTTGGACGCCGTTCTTCGCGACACCTGGGGGTTTGATATTTAGACCAGTAGGGTCGCCTACCGGCGATTGTTTACTACCGCGCTAGCCGTCCGTGGCGAGCCCGTTCAGCGGGGCAAAGGTCCCCCGGATCTTTGCCTTAATCCGCCTCACCCCGCTCGTGCCCCTTCGGGCCTGGGC
Organism: Acidiferrobacterales bacterium; assembly: GCA_046758085.1. Taxonomy (GTDB): domain Bacteria; phylum Pseudomonadota; class Gammaproteobacteria; order Acidiferrobacterales; family SPGG2; genus VRUB01. The sequence continues at coordinate 12,619 of JBHHZP010000070.1, read as the reverse complement.
TTCGGCTGCGCCCCTCCCTCGGCTTGAGTAAGGGGGTTTCAAAAAAACACTTCACGCCTCACGGATCACAGGTGATGGATCACGGACTATGGTCCTCCGTCCGCAGTCGCAGGCCCTTGCTGTAGCAGTTCCTTGCCACTTGGTAGTTGTAACTTGCGACTGTAGTTATTCCTCACGCCTCACCACATTCCCTCCCCCAGATTCGGGGAGGGTTAGGGAGGGGGTGGTTCACGGTTCATCTTGCGTCGGGTTTCGGCGCTGCATTAATTCCGCTGAAGTTTTTACGGTCTTTGGCGCGCGGCGTCGGCGCCCAGAAGGCGAAAGAACTTTTTTTGCTGACGCGGGTCAACACTTATGGACGATCTGATGATCGTCCTGCCCGCTCCTCCTCCCTGAGCGGGTAGCTCCTGGAACGCATCTTTTTGTTCCAGGACAGATTAGGCCCCGGGCTCTCTCCCCTTGTTTCCGGGGCTTTTTTTTGGCCCTGCGGGCGGCAGACCGAGCCAATCGCACAGCACCGCCCTGGCGTCCTCGACCCCCTTGCGCGCGGGAGCAGAAAAGAGCTGCACCGAGACCCGCGGGCCGAAACGTTGCAGCGATGAACCCACCTTGTCGAGCTTCGCGGCGGCGCCTGCGCGCGACAGCTTGTCGCTCTTGGCGAGCAGCACGTGTACCGGCATGGCGCAATCCCGGCACCAGCTCAGCAGCTCCAGATCGGAGGCATTCATCGGGCGGCGGATGTCCATGACCAGAATGAGCCCACGCAAGGAACGCCGGCACTGTAAGTAGCGGTTCAAGGTCTGCTGCCACTGCTGTTTCATGGCCTGGGAAACGCGAGCATAACCGAATCCGGGCAGGTCCATGAGGCGGTGTGCCTCGTCCAGGGCGAACACGTTAATCGCGCGGGTACGCCCTGGCGTCTTGCTCGTACGGGCAAGACCCTTGCGTGCGGCAATCGTATTGATAACGCTGGATTTTCCGGCATTGGAGCGGCCGACAAACGCCACTTCAACACCGCGATCGGCCGGCAGCTGAGCAAGCGCGGTCGCGCTCAAACAAAAGCTCAGGTTGTGAAAGGGGTTATCCATGGTTTACGGCGAAAATTGACCCGAAAACACACTGTTGGTATATAGGCCCCTGCTTGAAAATTTACAGGGGCCGCATGCGCCCAATTCTGTAGCATCGGTCGGCGGTCGCTTTCACGACACCTTTTATTATCGACTTATTATCGACGGGACACTCGCCAGTAGGCGAGAAGGGTGAGATTGTGCGTCCTGGGCGCCGGGCCGGCATGCACGGCGTGCCGTCCGGCCCGCGAGGCCCGTGAGCGGTGGGAGGAAACACCATGTGGAAAACTGTTCTTGCACTAGCCATAGGCGCGTGGGTGCTGCTCGATCTGGGCGCTGCCCGGGCTGCAGGCGATGCGGCTGCGGGACAGACCAAGTCCGCGCTGTGCATCGCGTGTCACGGCCCCGACGGCAACAGCGCCAATCCCGAATGGCCCAAGCTGGCGGGACAGCACGCCGAGTATATCGTGAAGCAGCTGAAAGATTTCAAGTCGGGGGCACGCCAGAACCCGATCATGGCAGGAATCGCGGCGGGCTTGTCGGAAAAGGACATGGAAAATCTGGCAGCCTACTTCAGCAGCCAGAAGGTCAAGGTCGTAGGCGTAACCGCTGCCGAGCTCGCGAAGCGCGGCGAGCGTCTCTACCGGGGTGGCAGCAGAAAAATGCAGGTATCGGCCTGTATGGCGTGCCACGGCCCCGCCGGTCAGGGGGTCCCGCCGCGCTTCCCCAGCGTGTCTGGCCAGCATGCGACCTACAGCGAAAATCAGTTGCAGGCATTCAAGGAGGGCAAGCGCCGCAACGAGATCATGAACGCCATCGCTGCCCGCATGTCCAAACGTGAGATCAGGGCGGTGGCCGTGTACATGTCCGGTCTGGAGCCCGCGCCCTGACGCATGGCGTGGCGGTGGCGCCACCCGACTGATCACAGCAGCCGGGTACGCCCGTCGCGTTGAGAATTATTTTCCCCATCAGGCTCGTGCCCGGCGCCGCCGGTAGCCTGTAGGCCGACCGTTCATCCGCATTTTCGGGGTGCCGCCGCCAGCGGTCGGCTGCTGTGTGCCCCTTGTCGTCGCCCTGTACCCTCAGCGTCCACCGATAGTCCGGTCTGCCCTCCCTCGTTCCTGAGTATTTTCATTTTAATTCAATATGTTATATCGATATTCGAGTCTGGCACGAGTATTGCCTTTACACCAGAAAGACAGCGCCGGGGAGTGTCGTGCAATGGCCGACGCCCCCGCCAGAAAGAACAACGTACGACGTGTTGGGTAGAGGGAATAGAGATGCTTAGTCACATCGTCAATCTGGTCAGTGATTACGAGCACGACAACGGCTCGCGGCCGAACCTGGTCTACATGAACGAGACCCATTACACCTACCTGCGCCAGGAGATGCCGGGGGTCAGGGACCACAATGATGTGGTGGCTATCCTCGGAATCGATATCGCATTGAGCGACATGGCGGTCCGCCCGCACGTCGCCACCGTGCGCTACACGGATGAAAACATACTGGTGAGTTGAGCGAGACGGTTTATTGACGGAATTGCGTGTGGGGCGCACGCGCGGGCCGGGCCTAAAAACCCGGCCTGTTTTTTTACGGGCTGCGCAGACAGCTCGCGGCCGCGGCGAGCGTCCTCTCGATATCCGCATCCGTGTGCGCCGCCGACACGAAGCCCGCCTCAAACGGCGATGGCGCAAGGTAGACGCCAGCCTGCAGCATCGCATGAAAGAATTTCTTGAAGCGCTCGACGTCGCATGCCATCACCTGCGCGAAGCATGTAACCGGCGCTTGCTCGGTAAAGAAAATGCCGAACATGCCACCGACGGACTGTACCGTCAGCGGTACACCCGCCTCGCGCCCGCAGGCCTCGAGCCCTTCGGCCAGTGCCGTCGTCCTGCGCGTGAGCGCCTGATGGAACCCTTCCCGGCTGATCTCCTTGAGCGTAGCCAGCCCGGCGGCCATGGCGACCGGGTTCCCCGACAGCGTACCTGCCTGATAGACCGGCCCCTGCGGGGCTATATGGTCCATGATCTGTGCGCGCCCGCCAAAGGCACCGACCGGCAGGCCGCCGCCGATCACCTTGCCGAGCGTGGTGAGATCGGGTGTGATGCCATAGAGCGCCTGCGCCCCCCCGAGCGCTACGCGAAAACCGGTCATGACCTCATCGAAGATCAACACTGCCCTATGGCGGCTGCAGAGCTCTCGCAGCGTCGGCAGGAAATCATCGACCGGAGGGACGCAGTTCATGTTGCCGGCCACCGGTTCGACAATCAGGCAGGCAATCTGCTGTCCGATCGCGGCAAATGCCTCGCGCACCGGCTCGGCGTTGTTGTACTCGAGCGTCACTGTGTGGGCCGCCAGCTCCGCCGGCACGCCCGGTGAGGTGGGCACACCCAAGGCCAAGGCACCGGAACCCGCCTTGATCAGCAGCGAGTCGGAGTGCCCGTGATAGCAACCCTCGAATTTGATGATCTTGTCACGACCGGTGAAGCCGCGCGCCAGCCGTATCGCGCTCATGGTGGCCTCGGTCCCCGAGTTCACCATGCGCAGCTTCTCGATCGACGGCACCAGCGCGCAGATAATTTCTGCCATCTCCACCTCCACGCGCGTCGGGGCACCGAACCCGAGACCGTGGTCTGCCGATTGTTTCACCGCCTGCAGCACGGCGGGGTGCGCGTGCCCCAGGATCATCGGGCCCCAGGAGCCAACGTAATCGATGTACTCGTTGCCGTCCTCGTCCCAGACGTGGGCGCCGCTGCCACGGGCGAGAAACACGGGGTCGCCTCCCACCCCCGTGAACGCACGCACGGGCGAGTTCACGCCGCCAGGGATGTGCCGGCAGGCCTGGCTAAACAGTACGTGCGAACGAGTGCTCATCACCTTTTCCTGGCTAAGGCCGCGTTGCATTTACGAGTGCAACGGGCCCATTCAATCCGGCCCCGAACAATTCGACCGGGGCGGGAACAATGCCGCATAACGCCGCGCCGCGCGCTCAATATTCGGCTGCTTGAATACTCCGTGGATCACGGCCAGCGCATCCGCGCCCGCGGCGATCAGAGCACCTCCATTCTCCGGTGTGATCCCACCGATGGCAACAATCGGCACGCGCAGCCGTGATCTTGCCGCGTGCAACAATGCCAGCGGTGCCCGCATGGCCGCAGGCTTTGTCGGTGACGGATAAAAGCTGCCAAAAGCAACATAGTCCGCGCCCTGCGCCTCGGCAACCAGCGCGCACTCGAGGTCGTTGTAGCACGACACGCCGATTATGGTCCCCGGCCCCAAGAGCGAGCGCGCCTCCGCGGGATCGGCGTCGTCGCGACCCAGATGCACGCCGGCAGCCCCCACGCGCGCCGCCAGCGCCGGGTCATCGTTGATGATAAGCGCGACCTTGTGATTGTCACACACACGTGCAAGTGCGCGCGCCTGGTTTTCGCGCGACACAGCGTCGCCTGCCTTGTCGCGGTACTGGATCAAGCTGGCACCGCCGCGGATTGCGTGTTCGACAGCCACGGCCAGCGCCGGGGCGTCCAACGAACCCGCGTCGGCGATCGCGTACAGGCCCGCGACGGCGGTCTCACTCGTCATCGTGGCCGCGCCGCTCGCGCGCCCAGTACAAACGGTCAGGCAGGTATTGGCCCATGCCCAGGCGCTGGCCATGCTTGAGAGCGTTCCAGGTGTAATTCAACCCCTCGGCTACCGCGCTCACTGGCTCCAGGCCGTGCGCGAGGCCGGTACTACAGGCCGACGCCAGGGTGCAACCGGATCCGTGGTAATCGTGAGGCAGTCGCTCGCAACTAAAGCTCTCCAGCAGCCGCATATTGCCGTACAGACGATTGACCACTTGCGGCGTGTTTTCGTGCGTCCCTGTGATCAACACGTAATCGCAACCAAGCGACATCAGCTCCTGGGCGCAGGCGCCCACCGTATCGGCGTCCGGCGCGAGCTTGCGTGCCTCCCGGCTGTTCGGCGTGAGCACCGTCGCGCGTGGCACCAGTAGGGAACGGAGCGCATCATCGAGCCAATCGTCCGTTAGTGCGTCGCCGCGCGTGGAAGCCTGAACCGGGTCAACGACCAAAGGGATATCAGGATACGCCTCGAGTATGCTCGCCACCGCCATCAGGTTGTCACGGTTGCCGAACATGCCGGTCTTGATAGCGGCCACCGGCATATCCTCGAGCACCGCGCGTGCCTGCGCGATCACCAGCTCGGTATCGACCGGCGTGTACTGTTTGACGCCAACGCTGTCCTGCGCCGTCACGGCGGTAATCACCGCCGCCGCGTGACCACCCATGCTGCCAATAGCCTCGATGTCTGCCTGTGCGCCGGCCCCACCCGTGGGGTCACTCCCGGCAAACACTAGCACTACGGGCAAGGTCTCGGGACTCATGATGCGTTCACCGTGGTGAGCATTGAGCGGCCGACAGCGCGGCCACAAAAGCACAAAGTGTTTTCGTTCGCGGCGAGTAGAGTAGCATTTGTGCCGCCGTGCTTCAGCACATCCCGCGCCGGCGCCGCGATCGTACAACCGGGAGTCAATCATTGGTGTCCCTCAAGTTCCGGCTTGAAAAGCTAAAACTCGCCAAGACCGAGATGCCTTGCGATTGGGCTGCACTCGAGCGACCTTGATCGCGGGTGGTTGTGGCACAGCAGTAGGAGTCACTCGCATTTGCTCCGGTTCATGGAACAGAAAAAAAATGCGACAATGCCGCCCCGGCCCCCGGGGTGATTGTTCGGCCCTGTCTGTAACGCCCTCCGATCGCGCTGACACGACGGGCGCCGGCGGTGCACGCTAAGGCGGGCCGGGTGGGGTGGGTCGCGCAGTAAGTCTGGGTTAACGACGGCTACGATCAAGAGAAAATTGTATGCAGCAGGAAATTGCAAAGGGTGCCATGAAGACCTACATGTGTGTGGTCTGCGGCTTTGTCTATGACGAGGAACAAGGGCTTCCCGAGGAAGGCATTGCGCCGGGCACTCGCTGGGAGGACGTGCCTGACACCTGGACCTGCCCGGACTGCGGCGCGGGCAAGGACGAGTTTGAGCTGATCGAGATCTAGTCCACTGTCCCACAATACCCGGTGTCACACTTTGCACCGAGGGCCGGTTGCCGCGGGCGGTGTTTAACGATTTGTTCGCTCTGCGATCTTTGCGTTCTCTGGTGTGAGTTCATGAAATATTGGCGCAAGATGCATGGCACGCCGATGCGCAGCCGGGTAACGCCAGACAAAGCGCCACTGCTTTCGGCCACGATCGCCCAGCACAATTTATCTTATGGATATTAATCAATCAGTTACGTTGGGACCGAGGGCCGGGTGACCGAGGCACCGTGGCGCTTATTGCGTCTTGCCAGCAGCCATCGAGCGGATGCCGAACACCGGAATCCAGCCCGTGGCTTGCGGGTCTATAACTAGGTAAGAGGAGCGAGTCAGTATCGGGCTCGTGTGCTGGACACCAAGAGGTCGATTTAGCGAATGAATATATTGTTGTGGATCCTGGCAGCGCTCGGCGGCGCCACGGCGTTGGCGTACGTACGAGCGCCACTGTGGGGCTGGACAGTGACACTTGCCGTGTGGCTTGGGTCTTACGCGACGCTGATGGGCGCGTCGCTGGTGTTCACTGCGGCGGCGGCGACGCTGTTTGTATTGATCCTGGTACCGCTCAACATCCCTGCCCTGCGCCGCCGCCTGATTAGCGACCGTGTGCTCGCCGGCTTTCGCACGCTGATGCCGGCCATGTCCGATACCGAACGCGAGGCCATACAGGCGGGCACTGTGTGGTGGGATGCCGAGCTGTTCAGCGGTCGCCCGCGCTGGCGCCGACTGCTCGCTGTGGATGTCCCCCAGCTGACAGCGGCGGAGCAGGCCTTCCTGGACGGTCCGGTCGAGAAACTCTGCGGTATGCTCGATGACTGGGAGATCACGCACGAGCTCCACGACTTATCACCCAAGGTATGGCGGTTTATTCGCGAGCAGGGATTTCTGGGCATGATTATCCCCGCGAAATACGGCGGGCTGGAGTTTTCCGCGCTCGCGCACTCCACGGTAGTGATGAAGCTGGCAAGCCGCAGTATCACGGCGGCAGTCACGGTGATGGTGCCGAACTCCTTGGGACCGGCGGAGCTGCTGTTGCACTACGGAACGGAGGCGCAAAAGGATCATTACCTCCCGCGCCTGGCTCGCGGTGAGGAGATTCCGTGTTTCGCCTTAACCAGCCCCGAGGCAGGCAGCGATGCAAGCGCCATGCCCGACAAGGGCGTGGTATGCAAGGCCGCGTTCGGGACGCAGCCAGAAATCCTCGGTATTCGCCTGACTTGGCGCAAACGCTATATCACACTCGCACCCGTGGCCACCGTAGCGGGTCTCGCCTTCAAGCTTTTCGATCCTGACCACTTACTGGGCGAGCGCGAGGAGCTCGGCATCACGGCCGCGCTGATACCCACCGATACCCCGGGAATCACGATCGGCCGGCGCCACGACCCCTTGGGTGTGCCGTTCCAGAACGGCCCCATTTCTGGCGACGATGTGTTTATCCCGATTGATTGGGTGATCGGCGGCGTCGATGGCCTGGGACAGGGATGGCGCATGGTGATGGAGCGGCTCGCCGCCGGGCGCGGTATATCGCTGCCGGCGTTGGGGACTGCCGGGGGCAAGGTGGTAAGCCGTGCCACCGGCGCGTACGCGCGTGTGCGACGTCAGTTCAAGCTACCGATCGGGCGTTTCGAAGGCGTCGAAGAGGCCTTAGCACGGATCGCAGGCGCCACCTACATGATGGACGCCGCGCGTACGCTCACCGCGCAAGCGGTGGATCTCGGAGAAAAGCCCTCGGTGATTTCGGCCATCGTCAAGTATCACCTGACCGAGCAAATGCGGCGGGTCATCAACGATGGCATGGATATCCACGGCGGATCCGGTATTTGCCTGGGACCGCGCAACATCCTTGGACACGCCTACCACGGGCTGCCTATTCCGATCACGGTGGAAGGCGCGAACATCATGACGCGCGCGCTCATCATCTACGGCCAGGGCGCAATCCGCTGTCATCCATACGTGTTCCAGGAGATGCAAGCGGTTAACGATAGCGACCGGTTGCGGGCATCGAAGACCTTCGATCGCGCGCTGTTCGGGCATATGGGCCTGATCATCAGTAACGCCACGCGCGCGCTGCTGCTGGGGCTCACCGGCGCGCGCATCGCGCGGATTCCGGTGCAAGGACGTACCTGCCGGTATTATCAGCACCTCACGCGCATGAGCGCCGCGTTCGCCCTGACTTCCGATGCAGCCATGTTGACACTCGCCGGTGCGTTGAAGCGCAAGGAGAAGCTTTCCGGCCGCCTGGGCGATGTGCTGAGCTACATGTATCTGGCCTCGGCGGCGTTGAAGCGCTTCGAGGACCAAGGGCAACCGGAGGCGGACCTGACGTTAGTAAAATGGGTCTGTGAGGACACGCTCTACCGCATGCAGCAGGCGCTCGACGGCGTGATCAGGAATTTTCCCAATCGCACGGTAGCCTGGTTCCTGCGCCGCCTGGTGTTTCCGCTGGGTCGGCGATTTCGCGTACCTTCGGACCGCCTGGGGCACAAGGTCGCAGGCGTATTGCTGGCGCCGTCGGCGGCGCGTGACCGGCTCACCGCGGGCATGTACATGCCGCGCGATCTCGACGACCCCATTGGGCGCCTGGAGGATGCCTTGCCCAAGGTCATTGCGGCCGAACTGCTGGAGGGCAGGCTCTACCGTGCCCTGAACAGCAAGACCCTTGTTACCCGTGACTACGACGCGCTGGTGCAAGAGGCACTGCAACGCGGCGTCCTGAACGAGGGCGAAGCGCTCAAGCTGCGTGTGGCGTTGGAGGCACGCGCGCAAGTGATTCAGGTGGATGACTTTCCGGCAGACGGCGCGCCAGCGCAGACACTCGGCCGCACCGATGCCGCCAGCATGTAAGCAGATTTCATCGACAGCGACGAGGTCTCGTGTGTGAACGGGTTTGTCGCTGCGCGTAGTATATCAAGGGGCAAAACGCAGCCTGCGGCTCGTTCGCGTGTGGCGGGCGCGGCGTGTGAAAAGACAACTACCGGCTTAGCTTCGCGCCACAAAAAGCCGCGGTTTGAAACGATGGGAGGATTTTGTGCCGGCTAGCAAGGTCTACGTGATTGACGGCGCGCGCACGCCGTTTCTGCGCGCGCAATACCAGCCTGGTGCGTTCAGCGCGGCCGACCTGGCAGTCGCAGCCGGGCGGCTGGTGCTCGCGCGCTTGCCGCTCGACCCCACCGCGCTGGACGAGGTCATCGTCGGCTGTGTGATCCCAGCTCCCGATGAGGCGAACATAGCGCGCGTCATATCATTGCGTCTCGGCTGCGGCGCGCGTGTGCCAGCCTACACCGTGCAGCGCAACTGCGCATCGGGGCTGCAGGCAATCGCCGCGGCCCGTGAGCACATCGCCTGCGGCGCATCCGATATCGTGCTGGCCGGTGGCACCGAGGCCATGAGTCGCGCGCCCGTGCAGTGGAACACCGCCATGGTGAAATGGCTGGCGAATGTGACGGGTGCGCGCGGCAAGTTCGCGCGCGTGAGGGCCATCGCCGGATTTCGCCGCAGTTATCTCAAGCCCGTGTTTACGCTGCTGCTGGGTCTGACCGATCCGTTGGTGAACCTGTCCATGGGCCAGACTGCCGAGGTGCTGGCGCAGCGCTTCGACATCGGCCGTGAGCAACAGGATGCGTACGCGTTGCAGAGCCATGAACGTCTGGCGGCGGCGTACGATGCCGGGCTGATGGACGGGGAGGTGGAACCGCTCTATGACACGGGCGGGAATTGGTACGCACCGGACACCGGGCTGCGCCGCGACAGCAGCGCCGAGCGGCTGGCACGACTGAAACCTGTGTTCGACCGTCGGTACGGGTCCGTGACCGCCGGCAACAGCTCACAGGTGAGCGATGGCGCGGCCGTGCTCTTGCTTGCCAGTGAGCAGGCGGTCACGCGCCATGGGCTCCCGGTCATGGGCGAGCTGCTCGATCACGCCTGGGCCGGTGTCGACCCGCGGCAAATGGGCCTCGGCCCGGTGCACGCCGTTGCCAAGCTGCTGCAGGCGAACGCACTGACGATGCAGGACATCACGCAAATGGAGCTCAACGAGGCGTTCGCGGCGCAGGTGCTGGCATGCCAGGCGGCCTGGGCCAGCAAGGACTATGCGGGCGACGAGCTCGGCATGAAAAAACCGCTCGGCAGCATGGATCCCGCACGGCTTAATCCCGAAGGCGGTGCAATCGCCTGCGGCCACCCGGTCGGGGCTAGTGGCGCCAGGCTGGTGCTGCATCTCATGCGCATGCTGCAGCATCGCGGCGGCGGGCTCGGCGTGGCGACACTGTGTATCGGCGGCGGGCAGGGCGGCGCGATGCTGGTGCGGGTGCAGGGGAACAGCGCATGAAGCACTGGCAGCTGCACGATGCCGACAAACGCGTGACCCTGGTGCTGGACGTGGCCGGTTCCTCGGTCAACACGCTCTCGCGCGAGGTGATGCGCGAACTCGATGAGATCCTCACCGGTCTCGAGCAGCGATCGTTGACCGGCCTCATCATCCGCTCGGCCAAGCCTGCCGGCTTTATCGCCGGTGCCGATGTGCACGAGTTCGAGCACATCACTGACGCAGCGACCGCCACCAGGCTCGCGCGCAGCGGGCAGCAAGTGTTCGACCGCTTGGCGGGCTTGCCTTTTCCCACGGTAGCGGTGATCCACGGCCATTGTCTGGGGGGCGGTCTCGAGCTGGCGCTGGCGTGCCGCCACCGGGTCGCGCGCGAAGACGAAGGCACACGGTTGGGGTTGCCGGAGGTGCGGCTTGGAATTCACCCGGGCTTCGGCGGCACCGTGCGGCTGCCGGCGCTGATCGGCGCGTTGCCGGCGCTGCAGTTGATGCTAACGGGTCGCAGCGTGAGCGCGCGCCAGGCGCACAAGCTCGGTCTGGTGGATGACATTGTGCCCGAGCGACATCTGCTCGCTGCGGCCAGCGCTTGCCTCCGCGCGCACCGCGCGCACCGCCCGACCTGGTCCAAGCGCTTGCCGGGGTGGTGGCCATTGCGAGCGCTGGTCTACGCGCGCGCGCGGAAACGGCTCAAAAAGCGCGTAAACCCCGACCACTATCCGGCGCCCTACCGTATCCTCGAGCTACGCCGGCGCAAGGCAGGCCAGGAGCAAGAGGCGGCCTCGCTCGGTGAGTTACTGGTGAGTCGCACCAGCGCCAATCTGGTACACGTGTTCCTGCTTGGCGAGCGGCTCAAACGCGAGGGACGCAGCCATCCCCATGATGTCCAGCGGGTGCACGTCATCGGCGCCGGGGTGATGGGCGGCGACATTGCGGCCTGGTCGGCTCTGCACGGGTTCAGCGTCAGCCTGCAGGATCGAGAGCCGCAGATCGTGGCGCAAGCGATGAAGCGCGCATATCAGTTTTTCCGCAAGAAGCTCAAGACGCCGCGCGCGATCCAGCAAGCGATGGACCGGCTGATGCCGGACGCGGCCGGCCACGGCCTGCGCCAGGCGGATCTCGTGATCGAGGCAATCGTGGAGAATGCCGACGCCAAGCAAGCGCTGTTCCGCCACGTGGAACAGCTCGCCCCGGCCGATGCAGTGCTCGCGAGCAATACCTCGAGCATACCGCTGGAGACCATCGGCGCGGCGCTGCGGGATCCGGCGCGCCTGGTGGGGCTGCACTTCTTCAATCCGGTGCCGAAGATGCAACTGGTGGAGGTGGTGCGCGCTGCACGATCGTCCGATGACACGTTGAGCCGCGCGCGCGCATTCGCAGTCGCGATCGACAAGCTGCCGTTGGTCGTAAAGAGCAGGCCCGGGTTTCTCGTCAACCGCGTACTGATGCCCTATCTCATGGAAGCCATGAACATGGTCGAGGAGAGTGTGTCCAAGTGGGAGGTCGACCGCGCCGCCACCGAGTTCGGTATGCCGATGGGACCCGTGGAGCTTGCCGATAGCGTCGGCCTGGATATCTGCCTGGCGGTGGCCGAGGAGCTGTCGGAACCGCTGGGCGTGAGCGTGCCGGAGCGGTTGCGCACGATGGTGGAGCGCGGCCAGCTCGGCAAAAAGAGCGGGCAGGGATTCTATAGCTACGATGCCAAGGGTCGGCGCAAGCTTCGCGCCCGTGCCAAGCCCACTGACGTGCCCATCACCGAGCGGCTGATTCTACGTTTGTTGAACGAGGCCATGGCGTGCCTGCGCGAAGGCGTGGTGAAGGATGCCGAAGCCATCGACGCCGGTCTGGTATACGGCACCGGCTTCGCACCTTATCTCGGCGGACCGATGCGCTATGTGGAGAGCATGGGCGAGACCGGCATCAGCCACAGCCTCTACCGGCTGTCCGAGGAGTACGGCGAGCGCTTCGTTCCCGATGCAGGCTGGTCGCAGGCGCGGTTGCTGCTGCGTGGGGCGGGGCGTTAGGGTTCGTATTTTGTCGCCGCGCGCGTAGAACGCGCGCAGTGCACGATTCCCAAATTGTGTCGCCTACCGGCGGCTATTCTAATCGGGTTCTCGCACCCGAAGGCGAGGTACTTTCTTGTGGCG